>CAYMHJ010000314.1:0-7273 GCA_964390165.1 uncultured Prosthecobacter sp.
TGGCTCTGCATCCCGGCGACCATCCAATACACGATCTGGTCGGACACATATCGGTGCGAAGGTTTCATCACGATCGAGGAACCGACTGGGAAAATCAGCACGCGTGGGAAAAACGCCGGCAAGCCGATGGTGAAGACAAAGCGCGTTGCGAGAGGCTGTGGCGAACTCATCACGCTTTGGGATGCAGCAGTAAGCGCAACGAACGGAGAAGTGGCTGAGACTTTCGCTTGTCCAAATCCGTCATGCCGACATTCGTGGAAGAAGCTAAACCTTAAGCGATGTGGACTGGCACCAGTCGTCTCTAACTACACTTACGTCGGCCTGCGATTCGGAAAGCGCGGCATTGAGAGCTTGAACGTGCGGACGGAACGGAAGGTAGGGGCCGCTGAGCGAAGGCGTGTCCACGAAATTTGGAATTCAGATATTCCATACTGGACTCCATCTCAAGCGATGGACCCAAACGGCCCGCAATATAAACGAAATGCGCTACGTGGTCGGAAAATCGTAGATGCTCGCGACTTCTACACAAAACGGAACCTACGAGCTCTAGCTGCCCTTTGGTCAGCCGCCGCTGAGACAGCTTCGCCGCGCATTCGCAGCCACATCCGATTCTGCGTGACCTCGATCTGTCTGCCTATGACGCGGATGTATGCCTACCGTCCCAACCGCAATGGCGGCATCATGAAAGGCTCGCTCTACTTTCCATCGCTCACGCAGGAAATGAACGTGTGGACGGCCTTTGCCTCCAAGATTCCTAGTGTAGTTGCGGTCGCGCAACATTGCGCCCGCTCTGGGGGAGATGCCGCCGTGAACAACGGCTCTGCAACAGCGCTCAGCATTCCCGATTCATCGGTTGACTACATTTTCACCGACCCACCTTTCGGCTCGAATATCTACTACTCTGAGGCGAGTCACGTTTGGGAGGCATGGCTGGACAGTTTTACTGACCGCACCGTCGAAGCTGTCGTCCACAGAAAGGCGGATGGAGGGACAAAACGCATTGCAGACTACGCGTTATTGATGCGAGCCGCCTTCAATGAGATGTTCCGGGTTCTCAAACCAGGCCGATGGGCAACTGTTGAATTCAACAATTCTGACGGTGGCGTCTTCGAGGCCATAAAACTGGCCATCCGCGATGCTGGTTTCGAGATCGCCAATATGCTGCTCCTCGACAAGGAGCAGAAGACTTTCAAACAACTCAAGGGAGCGGAAGGCGTGGAGGACGTTGTGGACAAGGACGTTCTTTTCAATCTCCACAAACCTTCTGTAGTCCGGCGCGAAATGCGTGCGGAGGACACCGACTTGGAGCAGCAGGTTGCCGAGGCCGTGCGGCAACATTTGGCGACTTTGCCCGACCGCATCGCCGCCGAGCCGGCTAAATACAGCGACGACCACCGAACCACCGCCACCATCAACTCCATGTTGATGAACACTCTCATCCCCAAGGGGGTGAGTGTCGAGCGGCTGAACCTTCCCTTTATCGAGCGCGTCTGCGGACGCTTCTTCCGAAAGATCGGGCAACGATGGTATCTTCGCGGGGAGGCTGTGGGCGGCAACTGGGGCGAACTCGTGGCCGAAGACGTGACCGTTTCCAACGAGGTCACCGCCATAGCCTGGCTTCGGCAGCAACTCCATGGTGGCTCAAAGCTCATCGGCGAACTCAAGCCACTTTGGATGCGCGCAACCGGCCTGCTTCCGGCTTCGCTATCGCAGACTCTCGTCCTCGAAACGCTGCTTCGCGAAAATTTCTGGCGCGATGTCGCGAGCAACCGTTGGCGCGAACCCACATCCGAGGAACGCGAGAAGATCAACGACGACCGTGCCCTTCGCGTCCTCCACGATGCCGACCGTCTAGCCGCAGGCACTCTTGGCCGCGCGCCCGCAAGCCGCGAATTGTGCGAGTGGATTGCTGTGCTCTTCGACACCTGCAAAGAACTCGCTGAGGGCGATGCGACTGCGGAAACTCACCCCGGCTTTGACGTGGCGGAAGCATACCAGCTCATCGTCAAAATCAGTCACCGCCTCACTCCCGAAGGCGTTGAACCAGGCACGTTCAGCGCGGCACAAAAGCAAGTCCGTGTCGCCGGCCAGCGCCTCGCCGCCGCCGCTGAGAACACCGAAGCTGCTATACCCAAGAGCAAGCGCCGCGTCGAAGACGACAAGCAAACCGTGCTCGATCTCTAACCTATGTCACCTGTGCTCACACCCCGCGACGTTTTTGAGCGATGGCTGGAACAGCAGCCCGACAGTGCGCGTGTGGTGGTGGCCTGCGACACTGACCGTCTGCTTGCCGAGGATCGTGCGCTCGACCAACCCGTCGTCACCGATCCTGCCGGAAGAGCGTGGCACCTCGCCGTCTTCCGCGGTGATGATTTGCGGTTCCGTCTCGCCTTTCGTAAAGCCGCCGCTCAGGGCCGCGTGGCTGTCGTAATTATCGGTTCGCCAGACCCGGAAAGGAAACTCGACGTATCAACCATCGGCGACGTGCTCGCCCGTCACGAGGGCACCACGCCGCTCGACCTTTCGCTTGCGCGGTATCTCGGCCGCTTTTGTCCGCAGATCAATTTTCCACCCGCGCAGCTCCGCCACTATAAGCCCGCACTCCTTGCTCGAACCGGGGAGCTTTCCGCCGCAGCCAAAAAGATCACCGCGCGATGGGGTAAGCCGGACGATTGGGGTCGCCCCCAAGTCGCCGCGCTCGTGCTGCTTGCCCACGCGCCGCACCTTGCGCTTGATAACGTGTGGCCGGAGAGCGATTCGCCCGCCGGTTTCTTCGCCCAAGTTCTGCGTCTCCTCCTCGCTCGCCCCGAACTTGCGGCGCAGCGCGCCGTAGTGCTCGATCTCGCGCGTGGCGTGGCGTTGCCAGGAGTCGATGAACAGATCTTCTGGCTCGCGCCTCCCGTGGAAGACCTCGCTGGCTACCTCGTGCTCCGAGCATTCGCCGGTCAGCAAAAGCTTCAGAACCCCACCGCACAACTCGCGGGTGTGGGCCTGCTGCCCGCTGACTATGAGTGGTCGCGTTTTGAACCGCTCGCGGCCAAGGTCATTCGGGAGTTGAATTCCACCGGAGTCTGGCCCGCCGTCGAGGAAGCTGCCGCGCCTTATCTCGGCCCAAAGCGTGTCGAGAAGCTGTTAACGCTCACAAGCACTGCCACCGGCGATCCTGCTGCGATGGCTCACCTCGTGGCCAACACGCCCATCGTGCCTGTGCGCTCTGCTGTGCTCCGCAGACTCCTGCTTCGGGTGCTCGCACAGCCAGCCGACCTGACCGCCGCGCTTTCTGCCTGGTCAGGCACCACCGCTCCAGCCGAGGCAAGTCTGGCCGATCTGGCCGATTCCGCACGACGCGCGCAGGCTGGTGTAAATCTACTTTGTCAGTGGCAGCGCATCGAGCAGACACTGGCTCTTCCACTGGCCCCGGCGACTCAGCCAGCCGCGTTGCTCAGCTTATTTGTCGATGGAGGCTACTTCCGCCTCGAAACCGACCTCGCGCAAATCGTGCATCTCGCGCATCAGTTTGATGACGATGAAGTGGTCTCCGCATTGCACACCCATGCATTCGGTTCCGGGGGCGACGACACGAGGCCCGCACCCGGTTCGCTCAAAGACCGCGTGCGGACTCGACTCGACTCGCTTGATGAGAAACTCGCCGCTTTGGTGCGACCATCGCCAGATGCCTTCGCAACCGGGGCGTGGAGTAGCACCGGTTACATCCACTCACGCCTGCGACATCGGGTGAACGAAATTACCGCAGGTGACGGTGATGGCCGAGTGTGGATTCTAGTCTTCGATGGGATGCGATACGACACTTGGCGGCTGGTAGTGCGACCGCTGTTCACGGAGCATTTTGAAGTAACCGATGACCGCCCGCTTTTCTGCGTCGCTCCGAGCTACACCACCATCGCTCGCACCAGCCTGCTAGCTGGTGCTTCGCCGCCCGACTGGAAAGGATTCCAAGGCCAGCCTACTGACAACGAGGCCAATCTCGCAGCGGTAAACCTTGGTCTCACGGCGCAGGAGGCGAAGACGAAGTTTCGCCTGCTGACCGATGCTGAAACTCTCAAGGCCCGCGCCAAACTTGCCAGCGCCGATTCCGAGGCAAAGCTCGTGAACGTGCTCATCTACGGCATCTCCGACGACTGCCACGATTTCCACGGCGACCTCGGAGCATTTCATCAAAAAATCCGAAGCGACCTGCTCGGCAACAAGGCGCACGGTGTGGCAGGAATCCTCGACGATCTGCTGCGTCGCATCCAGCCTGCGGATGACGTGGTGGTGGTTTCGGATCACGGCTTCATCGAGTTGCTCGCTGGCGACGGGGTCTCCGTCTCCGCCGCAGAAGTCGCCACCGCCGGGCGCAGTCTCAAAGATGATGTTCGTTGGCGCTATGTGCTCGGTTTGCAGCCTGCTTCCGCGCCGGGAGCTGTTGCGGTGAACGTGCGGGGCGAGCCGCACGCGCTCGCAGTTGGTCGCCGTTGGTTCTGCCGCGACAACACGAAACAGCCGACGCGCTACTCGCACGGTGGGGTCTCGCTTGCTGAGATGGTGGTGCCCGCAGTCGCGCTCAAACGTGTCTCGTCCAAGTCCGCCCGCGCGACCCTCGAAGGATTGCCGGACACTCTCGAAATTCCAGAGGATCAGGCCCAGGATGTTGGTTTTCAAATTCAGAACCGTGGCACGGTGCCCGTGGAATACGTCGTCGAGGCGCGAACGAATCTCGGCGAAGAATTGCTCCGCGACAAAGGCACGCTCCCGCCCGGCGAAGCGAAGAAGTTCAGTATTAAATTGCTGGGTCGATACAAGCTCACAACAGCGCGGGAAGTGGACCCATCCGCAACATTGCGCGCTGTTTCCTTCCGTCTCCGCCACACGACGCTCACCGGCGAGATGCGCGAACCTGCTGGCGGCCAAGTCACTGTGCCTGTGCAGGTCAAGCCAAAGCCGACGAAACTCGATACTGACGCGCTCGCCAGCCTCGATAACATTTGATCCACATGCCTAACACTTCTACAACCAACGGCCCCTCCGCCGCGAATGCGCTTGATGCGAAGATTCTCGAACACCTTGGCGACCGAGTGATTCTCAAGCCGCTCACGCGATGGAATGAGGCATACAAGGAGTTCCCGCGTTACGTGATGGAGTATCTCGTTAGCCGCTACGTAAAACCCGACGACCCGGTTACGGGGCAGCACAAGATCGACCGCATCCTCACTGAGCACTATGCGGAGAGCGCTAAGAAGGAACTCATCAAGAGCCGAATCAAAGAGAAAGGTCAATACACGCTCATCGGCCAGCTCACCGTCCGTCTCGATCAGGCGAAAGACCATTATTGGGCGAATGTTCCGGCGCTTGGCGATGATACCGTGCGCGTCTCAGCGAATGTCCTGGCTAGTTATAGCGATCTGCTGCTCACGAGCGGTGCATGGGGCACAATGGAAATCGAGTATGACGCAACATACGAAATCAAGAGCCGCAAATATCCGTTCTACATTCGCGAGTTCACGCCGCTGCAATACTCCAGGCTGAACCTTGATGATTTCATCGAAAAGCGCTCGCTGTTCACCGACGGCGAATGGCTCGATCTGCTCATCCAGTCAATTGGCTTCGATCCCGCTCGATTTGATCGGCGCACGAAGATGCTCTTACTTTTGCGCATGGTTCCATTCGTCGAGGCAAACTACAACCTCATCGAACTTGGGCCGCGCGAGACCGGCAAGACCTACACCTTCCGCAACACATCAAATCGCGGTTTTGTCGTGTCCGGTGGCAAGGCGACGCCCGCCACGCTTTTTTACAACAAGGCCACGCGGAAGCTCGGAGTCATCGGACTGAAGCATCTCGTGTTTTTTGATGAAATCGCGCACACAAACTTCGACGATGCGGAGGCAAGCATCAGTGTGCTCAAGGACTACATGCAGACCGGCAAGTTCAGCAGAGGTGACCAGGAGTTCTCTGCGCCTTGCTCAATTGTTCTCGGTGGCAACATTGACACCGACCTCGAAAGGAAAACTGCGGCGACCCACTACAAACATCTCTTTTCCGTCCTTCCGCCGGAACTTCAAGATCCTGCTTTCCTGGATCGCATCCATGCCTATTTGCCGGGTTGGGAAGTTCCGAAGATTCGGCCTGAGAATTACGCTACCGGCTATGGCTTCCTTACCGATTACCTCGCTGAGATTTTCGCCGAACTGCGGCGGCTCAACTACCAGACTCACGTCAACTACTGGGCCGATTTCGGCGGCATGACTGGGCGCAACCAGGATGCAGTGAAGAAAACGGCTGCTGGTCTTCTCAAGCTCCTCTACCCGCACCGCCGTTCGCCAGAGAGCCTCAATCGTGAGGAACTCGAATGGGTCCTCGAATTCGCCGTGGAAATGCGAAAGCGAGTCACTGACCAATTGGCAGTGATCTTGCCCGCTGAGTTCTCGAATGTCGTTTATACGTTCCAACTGCGCACAGAAAACCCGGCGTAGGCTTTAGCCTTGTGGCTTCTGAGATCATAATCGACACATTCCGTTCATCTCGACTGTGGATGCAGTTTCGGTCGGCCGTACGTCGATAGCGGCATGGAGCCCGTCAATAGGCTTCGGATGGCATAATTGAAATCGGTACTGCTGTGCTCCCGTTTGTTTCACTCGCCGGTGTAATCGTAGCCGAGGCAATTGATTCGGGCCTTGTCGGTAAACAGGGCGATGACACGGTTCTACGTCTTGCGTTCGGAGCGTGGATCTCCGGCATGATCGTTACTCTTTCGGCGTGTCGGCACAGTAGCTTTCCAAGCAATCGATCATCTCTTGCTGATGGGCGAAAGCCTTCGTGTCGTTCCACTGCTCGTTCACATAAATCAGGTCCATTTTCAGCGAGTCGACGCGGCTCTTGTTGCTGTTAATAAATCTTCGCTGCTTCTCGTTGTAAGGCATGTTTCCATATTCGGAGTTCAGGCTGCGGGAAACGAGTGCCAGGTTGCCAAAGTGATCAAGCGCTTGGCTTCGGGTCGGAATCGCGCTGATAGGCTGCCAAATCATATTTCAACTGGCGGATCTTGTCGTCGTTCCAGACGAAGCCCCTTTGATAGGTGTCTACCGCCATCGGAAAGGCTGAGTCCTCAAAGAGTTTGGAAAAGCTCAGGACATCAACCTCGACAGGAATGGGTGGGGCTTCGGCTGCTTCACGCTTTGATCCCACGGAATGAAAGTCATGCTCAAGTTCGGCAACGCTGTCCTCCAGCGTCTCGCGAACACGAAAATTGTCATCCACAATCAGGGCGAGCGGT
>CAYMHJ010000315.1:0-7267 GCA_964390165.1 uncultured Prosthecobacter sp.
GGGCAAAGCCGCACCGGGAAGAGCGAGCGGGACTTTGTCGCCCGCTTTGAAGTTCTTCGCGCCGCAAACGATCTGGCGCGGGCTGCCGCTGCCGTCATCGACCTGGCAGACGCTGAGTTTGTCGGCATTCGGGTGCTGCTCGAAGGACTGGATCTGAGCGACGATGACCTTGTCGGAAGCGACGCCCTTTTGCTCAATGCCTTCCACCTCGATGCCCGCGAAGGTCAGGAGGTCGGAGAGCTGAGGCGTTGTGTAGGCGCTGAGGTCGAGATGGGTCTGGAGCCAGTTGAAGGAGACTTGCATGGGTGGTGATGGCGGGAAATTTTACAGGATTAACAGGAGGGCAGGATGGACAGGATTTTTGTTTTTCCTTTTGGATTAGTGGAGGTCGAAGGGTTCGACGTCTTTTGCAGCTCGCGGGCGGTAGAGGCGGTATTTGTGGCGGATGCCTAGGCTGGGTGATCCGAAGTTCAGGATGAGGCCATCATCGATGTTGGTGGCGGTGAGGTAGTTCACGGTTTGGGCTTCGTGAGACTTCAGGATGGCCTCGCAGGACTTGAGTTCGATCAGAAGACGTTTGTCGATCAGCAGGAGGATCATGTCGGCCTCGAACTTGCCGACGAGCTTGCCTTTGTAGAAGACATCAATCGGCACCTTGGACTCGAAGTCGATCCCTGCGGCGGCCAGCTCGACTTCCATGCAACGGTGATAAACCGACTCATTGAACCCCGGCCCCATCGTCCGATGGATCTCCATAGCCATCCCGATGACAGCTTGGGTGAGTTCCTGCATGGTCATAAGCCCAAAGTTAAAATCCTGTGAATCCTGCCAATCGTGTGAATCCTGTAAAAGCGGGTGCCTCAGTCCTCAAAACTGCTGCAAGAACCTCACATCATTCTCAATGAGGTGACGGATGTCGGAGATGCCGTGGAGGATCATGGCGAGGCGGTCGAGGCCCATGCCGAAGGCGAAGCCGGTGACTTGCTCGGGGTCGAAGAGGGTGTCGCCACGCGTTTTACTGACGGCGGCGAAGACGGCGGGATCGACAATGCCGCAGCCGGCGATTTCGATCCAGCGGGCTTCTTTGCCTTTGGCTTCGAGTTTGACGTCGATCTCGAAGCTGGGCTCGGTGAAGGGGAAGAAGTGCGGGCGGAAGCGGACGGCGGTGCCGGGGCCGAAGACTTCGCGGAAGAAGAACTCCAGCGTGCCTTTGAGGTCGGCGAGGGAGACGTTTTTGTCCACGTAGAGGGCCTCGATCTGGTTGAAAACGCTGAGGTGGGTGGCGTCGATCTCATCGCGGCGGTAGGCGGCACCGGGGGCGATGATGCGGATGGGCAGTGCTTTCACGGTCTCCAGGGTGCGGATCTGCACGCTGGAGGTGTGGGTGCGGAGCAGCTTGCCATCGGGCATGTAGAAGGTGTCGCTCTCGTTGCGGGCGGGGTGGTCGGCAGGCGTGTTTAGCGCATCGAAGCAATGCCACTCGGTCTCGACTTCCGGGCCATCGGCGAGAGTGAAGCCCATGCGGCGGAGGGTGCGCACGGCAAGATCGCGGATCTGCGTGAGCGGGTGGAGTGTGCCGACACCTGCACCGGGGCGACCGGGGAGGCTGAGGTCGATGCCTGCAACGGCTTCGGCGTCCTTGGCGTTTTGCAGGGCTTCTTTGCGGCTGGCGAGTTCGCCGGTGATGGCATCGCGGACTTCGTTGAGCTTGGCACCGACTTCTTTTTTGAGATCGACCGGCACATCGCGCATCCCGGCGCTGAGAGCGGTGAGCTTGCCTTTTTTGCCCAGATAGTCGATGCGGAAGGCCTCCAGCGCGGCTTCATCCGTCAGGGTGGTGAGGGAGGCGAGGGCTTCAGATTTGAGGGAGTCGAGTTCGGTGAGCATGGCAGGAAAAAGGGGAACCACCCAAGTGGCATGGGGGCGGCGATGATGGACGGCTGGGGCGCGGGCGCAACCCGGAGGTCACGAGAGAGTCATCTTTCCGGTTGACGGATGGGGTCGGGCTCGTAGTATCGCGGCCCTTTTTCAACCCCACCCCTGTTCCCAGATATGCCCGAAGTTCAAATCCGCAAAGGTGAGCCGATCGACCGCGCTCTGAAGCGCCTGAAGACCAAGCTCGAGATGGAAGGCATCTTCGAGGAAGTGCGCCGTCTGCGCGCTCACGAAACTCCAAAGGAGCGCACCAAGCGTAAGGCCCGTGCAGCTGCCAAGCGTGGCAAGATCCGCTTCCGCTTCACGATGCCGAAGGCTCCGACTGAAGGTGCCCCTGAAGGTGCGGCATAATCGACTGCTGAAGCCCCCAACCTGCTTTTCTGAAAGGCTGCCTGAGTGACCAGGCAGCCTTTTTTCGTCATGTTCCAGCCATAGCGAAAATCCTGCGTGGGGTATGAAAAACGGACGAGTCAGTCCTTGTCAGGAGTTTGATGTGAAGGACATTTTAGCGATGAAAGCCCACCTGTGCCTGTTTTTGATGGTGTCGCCACTGCTGGCCCAACTGCCATCGGCTCCGCCGCCTCAACCACCTGTGGAGCATCGTGAGGTCGTGGAGGAGATGACCGTCCAGGCAGCTGATTTCACCGGGCAGACCACGCTTTACTCCATCGGCAATCCGACGGATGACGAACAGCTTTCTCTGGAGTTGATCAATCGCGCACGGGCGAACCCAACGGCGGAGGGGATCATGCTGGCGACCGCAACCCATCCTGATGTCCTTCTAGCGATCGGGCCTCCGCCCAGCGGCTTCAATGTGGATTTGAATCTGATGAAGAGCGAGTTTTCGCTGCTGTCGGTCCGGCCGCCGCTGGCTATGAATGCCCAGTTGACCAATGCCGCACGAGGGCACTCGCAGTTTCTATTCGACACGGCGACACAGACGCACACGGGCAGTGGCGGTTCCACCATCGGACAGCGAGCAACGGCGGCGGGCTTTATTTTCGATAGCGTCGGAGAGAATGTCTTTTCCACCGGCAAGGATACTTTCTTCAGCCACGCAGGATTTCAGATCGACTGGGGGACTGATATTCCAGCCGATACGGATGGGATGCAGGCCGGAAGAGGGCACCGCGTGAACATCCATGGCGATTTCCGCGAAGCGGGCATTGGGATTGTCTCTGGCACAAACACGGTGGGAGGCAATACCGTCGGCCCCCAAGTCATAACGCAGGATCTTGGCGTGGGAAGCCCGAACAACCAAGCTTTTGTCACTGGTGTGGCCTACTACGATCTCAATGGAAACAGCTTCTACGATCTGGGCGAAGGCATCGGCGGGCTGACGGTGAATGTGGACGGCTCCAGCTTCCACGCGGTGACGGCAAACTCGGGCGGCTACGCGGTGCCGGTGCCCACCTCTGATGCCACGCGGGCGGTGACCTTTTCAGGACTTGGCTTGAGCGGGGATGCCTCTGCGCAGATCGTCGGTGGTGCGAACGTGAAGGTGGATTTCATCCCGGCCTATGTGCCACCTTCCCTCTCCGGTCCAGCATCCGTGGGTGTTTCTCTCACGACGAATCTTCCGCATAACACGGTGCCGGGTGCCACGGGATACAAGGGGCGCTCCATCGCGGACGTCGATGCACTGGCAGATGGAGCCGATAATCTGACCCGCGTCTCCGTGGTGAAGACGGGCGTTTACAACAGCACCTCCACGTCAGTGAAGCACTCCGGCACGGGCTCTTATCATATGGCGAATCCGGGGGCCGGGATTCAGACACTGACTTACACCAACGCCTTTCACGTCAAGGCTGGAGCCAGTCTGGCCTTCCGCAGCAGACTTGGTTTTGCAGCACCAGACCAGATCGCCCGTGTGGAGATTTCTACGAATGGTGGGGCCACCTGGAGCGCGATCTACAGTCAGGCTGGCACAAACAACGCTGGGGAGACCTCTTTTCAGCAACGGTCCGTCACACTTGCCGCCTTTACCGGTAAGGACATCCGACTCCGGTTTAACTATAGCTTCTTCAGCGGCAGCTTTTTCGACCAGACGGACGATGGTGTCGGCTGGTATATCGACACGATCACCTTTGCCAATCTCGTGAACCTTGATGGAGCGACGACCACGACACTGCCAGACAGCGGGATATTTCCCTTCACACCTCCAGTCTTGGGCGATTTTCTGCTTGCTGTTTCACCGATTATCTCCGGGCGTGACTTTGGCTTTGGTCCGCCAAAGGCCGTCACCGTCACGGACGCACCACCGAGTCTTGCGGAAATCACCATTGATCTGAATGGCGGGGCGGAACTTGCAGACGGCAGCTCCACGGTGAATTTTGGCACCAAGCTCCTCGCCACCCAGGAGGTGCGCTCGTTCACCATTATCAATGATGGTGCTGAGGACCTCACGGGCCTGGCCCTCAGTGTGACGGGAGCCCAGTCGTCTGAGTTTGTAGCCGCCGACCTCGGTGCTACGACACTTGCCCCGGCGGCGAGCACGACCTTCACCGTCACCTTCACTCCGACTGCCCGCGGCGCAAGAGCCGCCACGCTGCGCATCGCCAGCAATGATGCGAACGAGAACCCCTTCGACATCAATCTCACCGGCACGGGCACCAATGCGCCCACGATCACCGTGCCACCAACGGCGGCCATTCAGGAGGAAGGCAAGCCAGCCTCATTCACCGTCGCCGCCACGCACCCGAGCCTGACTCCGACTTTCCAGTGGAGGAAAAACGGCGTGAACATTAAGGGTGCGACTGCGGCCACCCTGTCCTTTCCAAAGCTAAAGCTGACGGACGCAGGGAATTTTTCCGTGGTCGTCACCGCAGGGGGTGACTCGGTCGAAAGCACGCCTGTCGTGCTTGCCGTGGTGAAGCCGGTGACGCAAATGTTTGTTCAGCTCGCCGGCACCACGGTGAAGCCTACCGTGACCGTCTCCGGCACTGCTACGCTTACCTGGAAGAAGACCTCGGGTGATCCACCCGTGATCGCGCCACTCGCTGAAACCAAGAAGACGCTCACGCTCACTGCGCTCAGCGTGGCGACAGGCTCGGGTATTTATTCCTGCGAAGCTTCCGTGCCAGGCAGCAGCTCTCTGCTGGCCGGGACCTTCGACGTGCGCGTCTTTGATGCAAAACCGCAGATCACAGCCTTGCAGGATCTGCCGGATGGAGCCGTGGGCAGCACTTACACACATCAGATCAAACTCAATGGTGGGCTGAGTGAGTCCCCTTCCGCCTATTCAGCGAAAAATCTCCCCCCGGGCGTGCTGCTAAACACCAAAACGGGACTTATTTCCGGCGTGCCGACCGTGGCGAAGGACTACAAAGTTACCGTCACGGCCAAGAACAGCAAAGGTAGCACCTCAAGCACCGAGGAAACCGTCACGATCTCGCCACTGCCTGAGGGAGTCGTGGGCAGCTTCACTGGCACCGTAGCACACGAAGCTGGACTGAATGGCGGCCTCGGTGGTCGCGTGGACTTCACCATCGCCAGCACCGGCGTGGTCAGCGGCTCCTTTCTGCTAGGCTCGGCCAAGGTACCCTTCACCAAAGGCAGCATCGTTATTGATTCGGTGCCCCCGCTGGACCCGCCTACGGCGAAGATCACCATCCCGAGGGCGGGCAAGACCACGCTGACCTTTGAGTTCACCCTCGACCCTGCGGCCAACAAACTGGCCACAGGCACTTCCACGCTCGTGGATCCCACTCACACCGCCGCAGTCGAGGGCTGGCGCCATGTCTGGAAGGCGGTGGGTACGCCACCGCTGAATCTGGCCACCGCCACACCGAAGGTTTTCACCTTTGCCCTGCGCCCCCCAGTGGCACCGCTGACCATGCCGCGCGGGGATGGCTTCGGCTCTTTCACCCTGGCCAAGGATGGCAAACTAACCCTCGCTGGCAAAACTGGCGACGGTGAAAAAATCACCTGCGCCACCTTCGTCGGACCGCATGGGCAGATCCTGCTCTTCCAGGTTCTCGCTTCCAAAGGCTCCCTGCTCGGCGAACTCGACATCGACCTCCTCGATTCCGGCAATCTCGACTCCGATGTGCTCGGTGGCAGCGCTACCTGGCTGCGCCCTGCGAATGCCAAGTCCCGCACCTACCCACTGGGCTATGGCCCTGAAACCGTGACGGCAGTCGGAGCTCGCTTCACCCCGCCCGTGGGATCAGCGCTCATCCTCGGGATGACCGTGGGTGTGGACAAGGCGCAGTTGCTTTTCACTTCAGGCGGCCTGCCCTCCGCCACTGACCCAGATGTGGATGAATTCGACATCCTCACCGGGAACAAGGCCAAGCTGCCCGCCCTGCTCTCCGCCGGGAATCCCGGCAGCGTGAAGCTCACCAGCCTCAGCGCCACCACAGGTCTCTTCGGAGGAACCTTCATCATCGAGGATGACGACCCGCGCGCCGCCTTCGCAGGCAAGAAACTCAAGCGCACCGCCAACTTCAGCGGCATCCTCACCCACGATGGCGTCTCACCCATCGGCACAGGCCACTTCCTCCTCCCCGAGCTGCCCCAGGATGCCGCCCCGCCGCTCCCAGCCACTACGCCGGCTACGAGTGCCATGCTTTCAGGCGCTGTGCTGATGGAGAAGAAGTAACCCTCTGCAGGACGGAAGAACAGTTCCTCGTATTTCCGAACTCACCTCCGCAAGATTCAGCCACAAACCGTCCTTGCCTGATCGCGGCGTGTGTCGATGAGTCATGATTCCATGATCACGATCGACACCCTGAACCAGCACATCGGAGAAGAGAAGCTGCGCGCCACCGTGGCGGCTTTCTACAGCCGGGTGAAAACGGACCCGCTCATCGGCAGGATGTATCCTGCGGATGACTGGGCGGGCTCGGAGAAGCGCCTCGCCGACTTCCTGGTCTATCGTTTTGGCGGTCCACAAACCTATCTTCAGGAGCGTGGGCATCCGCGATTGCGCATGAGACACATCCCGTTTTCCATCGGACTCGCTGAACGGGATCAATGGCTGAAGCTGATGGGGGAGGCCATGCGTGAGACGGAGATCAGCGCCGAGGCTGCGGAGGTGATGATTCCCTTCTTCGCCCAGGTGGCCGACATGATGCGCAACCGGCCTGAGTAAGACCAGGGCGGGCATTTCCTGCGGATGGCTGAACCACAGCCTGAGATAGGAAGCCGTTCCGGTGGACAAGGGAGACATCACCAGATAATCATGGAATTGAATGGATGCGTGCCCGCTTTCATTCTTAAAACACCCCAATCCCCAGCGCCTGACCTGCCAACCCTGTTGGCCGTCAAACGTCCCCGTAGTTCAATGGATAGAACGAGGGTTTCCTAAACTCTAAATACAGGTTCGATT
>CAYMHJ010000316.1:0-7264 GCA_964390165.1 uncultured Prosthecobacter sp.
AACCCGCGCAGGGGTTCATCGTGATGTTGCGGATGTTGTCCGCGCCCGCGCCTTTGGAGTGCAATCCGCAGCCTTGGATACGACGAAGCACCTCAGGGCAGTTCTTTGGCTCGATGAGGCGGATTTGGAAATTGTTACGCGTGGTGATCTGGATGTAGCCGGTTGTGAGTTCACGCGCGATGGCGGCGATCTCGCGTAGCTGGTAGCTCTTCACCACACCGCCTGGAATGCGCAGGCGGCACATATAGCCGTCTTTGACCGGATTCAGCCAGAACAGGCCGTTCCATTTGAATCGGAACACAGACTCGGGTTCGGGCTTCGAGTTCCAGCGAGCATCCATGACAAGCTGTTCGATGGCATCAAAAGGATGCAGCTCGCGTTTGATGCGCTCTTCTTTGGTCAGGTCGTCGAGCGATGGCCCTGTGGGTGCGGCGGCAGGTGCAGGGGCGAGGTCACCAAACGACACGCCTCCAGCGGCGATGCCGGCGAAGAAGCCTTCGAGATAACGCTTCTGCTCGCTTGAGAAGTCGGTGTTAATCGGATTCGCGAGTGTGGGTGGCTCAATAGACATCGCGGGCATAGCGTTTCTCCTTTTTCATTTGGGCGACATAGGCGGCGGCTTCGTCGGTGGATTTGCCTCCAGCGGTTTGAATGATGCTATGGAGTGCGTCATCGACGTCTTTGGCCATGCGCTTGGCATCGCCACAGACGTAGAAGTGCGCGCCTTCCTCCAGCCATTGCCAGAGCTCACTGGCGGCCTGGAGCATCCTTGTTTGGACATAGATTTTCTCCTCCTGATCACGGCTGAAAGCCGTGTCGAGGCGGGTGAGGAATCCGGACTTCAACCATGAGGTGATTTGATCGTGGTAGAGGAAGTCGGTGGAGCGTTTTTGATCGCCAAAGAAGAGCCAGTTTTTACCGCTTGCGGCTGTGGCTTCGCGCTCTTCGAGGAAGGCGCGGAAGGGGGCGATGCCGGTGCCGGGACCGACCATGATGACGGGCTTCGTGAGGTCGGTCGGAAGGCGGAAGTGATTGGCCGCGTGGAAGTAGATGCCCGTGGTGTCGCCGAGCGCGAGGCGATCCGAGAGGAAAGTTGAGGCGACGCCTTTGTGCTGCACGCCATCGGTGCTGTAGCGCACAGCTCCGACGCAGAGATGCACTTCATCTGGATGCGCTTTGACGCTGGAAGCAATTGAGTAGAGGCGCGGCTGGAGTTTGCGGAGATTGTCGAGGAAGGCTGGGATAGTGATGCCAGCCTCGGGTGTCTTGCCGAGAAGTTGGCGGACTTCGAAGTGCTTCAGAAGCGCTTCACGAAGCGTGCAGGTGATGCCGCTTTCGAGTGTGACGGATGTTTCAGGATCAAAGTCATGTGCTGCGATGACGGCATCGACGACTTCGGAGCAGTTCTGAACGAAGACGCCGAGAGCATCTCCGACTTCATAAGTCAGCCCGCTGTCCTTGAGTGAGAAAGCGATGTGGCGCGTGTCTTTGCTGCTGCCTTTGGAGTTAAGTTCGATGTTGGCGAGCAGCGGAGCGGGGAAAGGTTTCTTCTTCGACCAGCCGGTGTCTTCTTCTTCGGCTGGTGCGGGTGTCGAAGCCGCCGATGAACCGCTGAGGATCGTGAAGGCATTGGCAGACCACTTTTTGGCGAGGTCATCGAACTCCACATCGCAATCGACGCGATCAACGATACGGGTGGCACCGAGTTCAGCGAGGCGAGCATCGAGTTTCTTCCCAGCGAGACAGAAGGTGTCAGCATAGTTTTTGTCACCGAGTGCGAGGACGCTGTATTGTACGCCGTCGAGCTTTGGGCTGGCACCGTTTTGATTGATGGCATCCCAGAAGGAGATGGCGTTGTCAGGCATGTCGCCCTCACCCCAGGTGCTGGTGATGAGGAGGACGTTCTTGTCTTTGACGAGGTCGGCTGGTTGCAGCGAGTCGAGGCCCGCAGCTCTCGCTGTGAAGCCCCGACCCGCCGCTTCCCTGGCCAGCCGCTTGGCCAAACTTTCCGCGTTGCCGCTCTGACTGCCAAAGGCGATGAGCAAAGATCGTTTTGATTCCGTCGAGGCTTCACCAGCCACTGGGGCACCGCGATTCAAGACTCCGGCGAGGAAGCCATTGAGCCATGCGCGCTGTTCAGCGCTGAAGGGTGCGTTGTCGGGAATGAGCGGAACGATTTTCATCTGTCAGAGCGGCTGGAGAGATGAGCGGTTTAGAAATCAAACTGGACCTGGAGGTAACCGAAGTGCGCGTTGTCATCAGCACCGGTGTCCGCGAGGTAGTCGCCAGGAAGGAAGAGACTGTAGCCAGCCTGGAGGGCGACGTGCGGGTTTAGCTTGTAGATGGCGGTGAGGTCGAACTCCTGACCACGGAAGCTGCTGGCATTGTTGGCAGCGGCATTGAGCGGGCGCACGCGGGTTTGATTGTTCACCCGGCGCCAGGCGTCGTTGTTGGTGTCATTCCAGTAGAGATGGTAGTCGAGCATGACTTTCAACTTGGCCGTGGGGGAGAAGCTGATGTTGAGCTGAGGATTGTGCATGTTCGACCACGCGGTGGTGTCCATGAAGCCATAGAAGAGATGATTTGTTGGATACAGGTTCTGGAATGTACCGACATCACCATCAGTGGCATCGTCATCACCGCTTCCGTAGTTGTATTGCAGGCCGATGCGTGGCTTCCATGAATGCTTGAAGTTGTAACCAGCGGTCCAGTTTCCTGCGAAGGCGGTCAAATCACGACCGGAGACTTCGCCTGTCTGGAAGGCCATCTCCATGCTGTAGTCGAAACCGCCCAGCTTCTTTGGATCACCTTTCCACAGTGTGCCAAAGGTGTAGAAGCTGCTATCGCCGAGGCGTGCACCGAAGTCACCATTACCCTGGTCACTCTTGTGGTAGGCGTAAAAGTCGGTGGTGGTGTTGATGGGCACCCATTGCGTGGAGAGGTAGATGCCGCTGAAAACGGAGTCCTGATTGTTCTGATCATCAAAGACCTGCGACTGGTTGAACTCGCGGTCTTTGAAGCCGACGGGACTGGAGGTGAAGAGGTCCAGTGCCCAGCCAGTGCCTGCATAGCGCAGCTTGATGGCATCGAAGGTACGTGCCTGGTTCAGCCACTCGAGCGGGCCTACGAGACGCTGATCTCCATAGCTGAGGAACTGGCGACCAATGGTGGCGCTGAGGCCCTTCTTGATGTCGCCGATTTGGACATAGGCTTTGAGGATGTCGAAGCTGTCATCGCCCTCGGAGCCAAAGCTGCCTGGGCTGCCGATGTCATTGTTTCGGCTGCCGCCGAGTTCACGCACATCCTGCCCCTGTACATAGATCTTTAGCCAGTCGGTCATCTGGTAGCCCAGGCCGAGGCGGAAGCGCTGGAGCAGCCAGGTGGCGTCCTGCGGGCCGTTGATGTCGCTGTTGAAGTCGAAGTTATTCTCGCGGCCTTCGAAGCGCATCTTCTCCTGGACATCGACGGTCACTTTACCGTCAAAGAAGGTGATGGGTGCGTAGCCTGGAGGTGGAATCGGCGCAGATGCCGGAGGAGGAGCTGATGGAGTGCCCGCGAAGGCGAGTGAGGCCGATGCTAGCAGTAGGAGCGCTGTTTGATTCATCTCGGTGTTTTGGGTGTGGGTGTTGTGTTTTGGCTACGCGGCGGCTGTAGGGGAAAGTGGAGATCGGGGTGATCGTGACCCCGAATGACTCAGCCATGAGCGTGCCAATTGGCCGCGCTGAAATGAATGGCAGCCTGAATCCTATTCGTCCTTTCGATGAACTTCATTCATGGGACAGGTGTGCAGGTGACGGATTCTTCTCCCGCGCTGGAACTTGGCCTGGGACTCCCTATGCTTGCAGTTCATGTTTACGACCCGCCCCTCATTGTTTTCGAATGTGACGCACCTCCTGCGCTGGACGGCACTGGCCCTGCCTGTGGCAGTCGTTGCCGGTTCGGCGACAGCGTTGTTTCTTTGGTCGCTGGACGCGGTGACGAAGCTGCACTGGCAGCATCCGTGGTTGCTGTGGCTGCTGCCGGTGGGCGGGGTGGTGGTGGGTTTGTTGTATCACCACCTGGGCAAAGGATCGGACAAGGGGAACAACCTGCTCATTGATGAGATACATGAGCCGGGTGGAGGTGTGCCGACGCGCATGGCTCCGCTGGTTTTAATTGGAACACTGGTGACACATCTTTTCGGCGGTTCCGCAGGACGTGAAGGCACGGCGGTTCAGATGAGCGGGAGTCTGGCGGACATGCTGGTTCGGCTGCTGCGCGTGGGCAGGGAGAATCGTCGGCTGATGCTGATGTGCGGCATTGCTGCTGGTTTTGGCGCTGTGTTTGGCACGCCACTGACAGGCGCGATCTTTGCCATGGAGGTGCTCGTGATCGGCCGGTTGCAATATGAGGCGCTCATTCCGGTGCTGATCGCGAGTGTGGTAGGGGATGCGACGTGCTCAGCCTGGGGCATCCACCACACGGTGTATCATCTGGATGTGGCGGCGAACGCTGGGTCACACGCTCCGCTGGAGGCGCTGCTGCTCGGCAAGGTGGCGCTGGCTGGCATGGCTTTTGGTTTGGGCGGGTGGTTCTTTTCCGAGCTGACTCACTCGATGCAGCGTGGCTTCGCGAAGTTGGTGCCGTATGCGCCGCTGCGTCCTGCTCTCGGCGCGGTGCTGGTGATCGCGCTGGTTTATGGGATGGGCACTCGTGATTACCTTGGGCTTGGCGTTGAGGCTCCACCTGGAGGTCAGGTTTCCATCCTTGCTTCCTTTCAAGAAGGTGGTGCCACTCCGCTGAGCTGGCTTTGGAAAACGATCTTCACCTCCGTCACACTCTCCAGTGGGTTCAAAGGCGGAGAGGTGACGCCGTTGTTCTTCCTCGGCTCAACGATGGGGAATGCACTCGGGGTGCTGATGCATGAGCCGGTGGCCTTGTTTGCCGCGCTGGGCTTCATCGCGGTCTTCGCCGGTGCGGCGAATACGCCGTTGTCATGCACGGTGATGGGCATCGAGCTTTTTGGCGCGCATTACGCGGTTTATTTCGCGGTGGCGTGTTTTGTCTCTTACCTCTTTAGCGGCCATTCGGGCATTTATTTGTCCCAGCGGGTCGGTGTTTCAAAGAAGGGTGGTGAGCAGCTTCCAGGCAGGACTTTGAGAGAGTTGAAATCGGCTGCGCCGACAAAAAGGGATGACAGACAGGAGTGAATACAACAACGGCGTGCCGTGGCACGCCGTTGAATGAGGTGGATGAGGTGGATGAGGTGGATGAGGTGGATGAGTTGTCTAAAGTTTTATGCGGCGATGCCCGTAAGCGGCAGGCCATGAGAGGCGAGTTCGGCGGCCATGTCGGGGCTGGGTTTGAAGGTGGGCTCGCAGCTGGGGCGGATGTGGGATTTGTCGTTGAGGAAGGTGATAAGGTGCTCGCGCAGATCGTAGTAGCGCGGGTCTTCCATGATATCTTTGCGGTTGCGCGGGCGCTCGAAGGGGATGCTCAAAATGTCACCGACTTCGGCTTCGGGGCCGTCGGTCATCATGACGACGCGGTCGGAGAGGAAGATGGCTTCATCGACATCATGGGTGACCATGAGTGTGGTGATGCGGTTGCGGCGCCAGAGTTCGAGGAGGACATCCTGAAGCTCGTAGCGGGTGAGGGAGTCGAGCATTCCAAAGGGCTCATCAAGGAGGAGCATTTTTGGCTGGAGTGCGAAGGCACGGGCGATGCCGACGCGCTGTCTCATGCCTTGGGAAAGCTCATTGGGGAATTTGTGCATGGCATCACCAAGGCCGACGATGGTGAGGTAGTACTCGGCCATCTGACGGCGCTCGGCTTTGCTGGCGGTGAAGTACACTTGGTTCACGCCGAGCATGACGTTTTCAAAGGCGCTCATCCATGGCAGGAGGCAAGGCGACTGAAAGACGATGCCGCGATCCGGGCCTGGCCCGCTGGCTTCTTTACCAGCGAGGATCATGTTGCCTTTGCTGAGATCGCTCAAGCCGGCGACCATCATGAGGACGGTGCTTTTTCCGCAGCCGCTGTGGCCGATGAGCGTGGCAAACTCGCCCTCCTTGAGCTTGAGGTTGAAGTTCTTGACGATGGTGGCCGGGCCTTTGGGTGTGTCGTAGATCTTCCAAAGGCGATCCAGTTCGAGCATTTTTGGATTCGGTACACTCATGCTGCCACCTCCACTTCTTCACGATTTTTGTCACTCCGGCGTTTGGGGCCGCTTCGGTTGAGAAATTGATAGGAATTGGGCGAGCTTAGATCTTCGGGGAGAATGTCTGGCAGGCTGATTTTCACGGACGATTTCACTTTGGTGCGGCCTTTGGCGTCGAGGAGGGTGGTGATGAGCTGGGTGCGCAGCTTTTTGAAGCGCTCGTCGTGATTGATGGCTTTGCGGTCACGCGGCCGCTCGATGTCCACGAGCATCGGTTCGCCAAGTGTGGCGGGTGCTGTCGGCAGAAGCGGGATGACTTTGTCGGCGACGAGGATGGCTTCGTCGGGGTCGTTGGTGATCCAGATGACGGTGGTTTTGTTGTTCAGCCAGATGTCTGCGATCTCGTCTTGAAGCTGGGCGCGTGTGAGGGCGTCGAGAGCACTCAGAGGCTCGTCCATGAGCAGTACTTTGGGCTGCATGGCGAGGGTGCGAGCCACGGAAACACGCTGCCTCATGCCCCCGGAGAGTTCCTTCGGCAGCTTGTGAGCAGCCGGTGTGAGTTTGACCATGGCGATGTATTTGGCGACGTGCGCCTTCCGCTGCTCCTTGGTCCAGTCTTTGAAAACTTCATCGACAGCGAGAGCGATATTTTCCTCCACGGTGAGCCAGGGAAGAAGTGAGTAGTTCTGGAAGACAAGCCCCCGGTCCGGTCCCGGACCTGTGATGACTTCACCGGAGATGGAGGCTGTGCCCGTGTCCGGCTTCACCAAGCCGGAGATCAGATTGATCAGCGTGGTGTTGCCCGAACCCGAATAACCTACGATGACGACGAACTCACCTTCCTCGACGGAGAGGTTGATGTTCTTGAGGACTTCCGTGCGGTTGTCTGGAGGTCCAAAGCCTTTGGAGGCACCTTTGATTTCGATAAGCGGCATATCTGGATCAGGATGTGGGGGTTAAGCGGTTTTAAAACGTGCTTCGATCACGCTCATCAGGCGGTCGAGGACGTAGCCGACGACTCCGATGGTAAGGATGCAAAGGATGATGTGGGCGTAGCTGTTGGCGTTGTATTGCTGCCAGAGGAAGCCGCCGACGCCGGGCATGCCGGTGAGCATTTCCACCGCG
>CAYMHJ010000317.1:0-7241 GCA_964390165.1 uncultured Prosthecobacter sp.
GTGCATCCCGGCAAGCGCCTGGAGAACAACTACTCGCTCAATACCGTCGATATCTGCCCCGTCGGTGCTTTGACCTCGAATGACTTCCGCTTCCAGCAGCGTGTCTGGTTCCTGAGTGAAACGAACAGCATCTGCACCAAGTGCGGTCGCGGCTGCAACACGGAAATCGGTGCCCGTGGCGACACGATCTACCGCCAGACACCTCGCGATAACAACGACGTGAACTCGAATTGGATGTGCGACCAGGGCCGTCTCGACTTCCACTTTGTGAACAGCGAGTTCCGCCTCACCGACCCGATGGTGAAGAGCGCTGGCAAGCATGAAGTCACCTCCTGGAAGAAGGCCATCCAGGCCGTGGCCGATGCCGCCAGCGGTGTGAAGGGCGAGGAGATCGCCATCATCGCCAGTGCGCGCATGACCAATGAAGAGCTCTTCTTTGTGAAGCAACTCGCCAAGACCCTCGGCACCGAAAACGTCGATGTCATCCCGCGTACCGGAGGCGCTGACAATTACCTGCATGCCGACGACCTGAATCCAAACACGACGGGTGCCAAACAAATTCTCGGCATCGAGCCTGGATCAAAGCTCGCAGGCATCACCGAACTCATGAGCCGCGGCCGCCTCCGCGTTGTGCTCGCCTTCGGGGAAAACCTACTCAAGGCTGGTTTCGAACAACGTGACTTGGAGAAGGTGAGCTGCCTTGTTTCCCTGCACATCCTTGCCAATCCGAGTGCCGAACTCAGCCATGTGGTGCTGCCAGGCAATGCCTACGCTGAAAAGCGCGGCAGCATGATCAATGTCACCGGCCGCCTCCAGCGCCTGAACAAGGCGGTGAACGCCCCCGGCAGCGCCCGCGACACCTGGGAAATCCTGCGCGACCTCGTCGTCGCCTGCGGTGGTTCCAACGGTCTGCACAGCATCGAGGATGTCTTCAGCCGCCTCGCCGCCGAAGTGCCCGCCTTTGCCGGACTCAGCTTCGCGAAGATCGGCGACCTCGGCGTCCAGATCATCGAGACTGGCGAGAAGATCCCTCTGCTAGAGCGCGAAAAAGAGCGCAAGACCAAGGGCATCATCGTTGGCTGATTCAATTTCAAATCACCTCTCTTTCCGAACGGCATCACTTGGGTGATGCCGTTCGTGCATAAGAGACATCACGAGATGAGATGTACTGCCAGCTTCGACAAGTCGTTATCGTTTGTGTACACTGAACTTACCATGACCTCATCTCACGAAGTTATCATCATTGGCGGCGGTCCTGCGGGGGCCAGCACGGCAGCCATTTTGGCGGAGCATGGGCATCGGGTGCTCATTTTGGAGCGGGAAAAATTCCCGCGATACCATGTCGGTGAATCGCTCATTCCCTTCACCTTCGGACCGCTGGAGCGGCTGGGGATGATCCCGAAGATGCGCGGCTCTCACTTCGTGAAGAAATACAGCGTCAACTTCGTGCAGCCGGACGGGCGGAAGTCGCAGCCCTTCTATTTCCACACCCGCTACGACAAGGAAACCGTCGCCCAGACCTGGCAGGTCATGCGCTCGGAGTTCGATCAGATGCTGCTCGACAATGCCCGCGAAAAAGGTGCGGAGGTGCGCGAGGAGACAAAGGTCACGCAACTCGTCCGCAACGACAGCGGTCACGTCATCGGCGTGGAGGCGGAGTCGAAGGATGGCGCCAAGCAGACCCTGTTGGCAAAGCTCGTCGTCGATGCCACGGGCAAGGAGGCCTTTGCCTCTAATCGTCTCGGCTGGCGTGTCGGCGATCCTTATTTGAACAAGGTGGCCGTATGGACCTATTACAAAGGCTCGAAGCGCGCTGAAGGCATCGACGAAGGCGGCACGACCATCGCTTTCATCCCGGACAAGGGCTGGTTCTGGCACATCCCCATGCATGGAGACATGGTCAGTGTCGGAGTCGTGGCAGAGGGCAAGTATCTCAGCCGTGATGGCGTGCGTGATCCGAAGACGATGTTTGATCGCGAGATCGGCGAGAACCAGTGGATCAAAGATCATCTCTCGTCCGGTGAATCCACTGGCGAGTTCTGGCTAACCAGTGAGTATTCGCGGCACTCGAAGTACGGCTGCGCCCAGGGCTTGCTGCTCGTTGGCGATGCCTTCGCGTTCCTCGACCCCGTTTTCAGCAGTGGCGTCATGCTGGCGCTGAAGAGCGGCGTCATGGCGGGCGATGCCATCCATGAGGCGCTCACGGCGGGCGATGTCTCCCCGGAGCGCTTCGCCGAGTATGGTCGGCAGATTCGCACGGGCGTGGAGAACATGCGGAAGCTCATCTATGCCTTTTACGACCCGAATTTTTCCTTCAAAGACGTGGTCATGAAGCACCCGGATGCTGGGGCAGAGATCACCGACTGCCTCTCCGGCGACGTGAACAAGGACTACAGCCTCCTATGGGAGCGCATTTCCGAGTTTGTAAAGCTGCCCGACGACCTGCCTTACGGCGTGCCATTGGCGGCTTGACCGTGGCAGGCAATGCGGCAGTTCTCCACCGACCATGAACTTCGCCGCCCTGCCGCTTGCTGACCGCTACTCGCGCTTTCGCGATTTTGTCTATTCAGGCATCGAAGAGTCCCCTGCTCTGCTCCCCGGTCTCACCGAGCCGATGGGAGAACTGGATCTTCAGAGCCTCTGGTTTGCCGGAGCCTTTGGGCGGGAGTTTGCCACCACGGAGGGGAAAGCCGCACGCGTGGTGGATTTTGGCATCTGGAATTCAGGCGCTGGACCTGACTTCACCGGCTGCGTGATCGATCTGGATGGGCAGACACTGCGGGGTGACATCGAGCTCGATCCCGATGCGCGCGACTGGGAGCGCCATGGGCATGGGGCCAATCCTGACTACGCCCGCGTGGTGTTGCACCTTTTCATGCAGGCACCCGAGGAGCGATTCTTCACCCGCACGCTGGCTCATCTGGAGGTGCCCCAGGTGAGGCTGGACCTCTCGATGATGGAGGCCGATGCCCGCCCGAATCGAGGTCTCGCCGCAGCCCGAATCGGCCGCTGCGCCACTCCGCTGAGCGAGATGGAGGAGGCGCGCATTCAGGATCTGCTGGAGTCCGCCGCGCAGCATCGACTGGAGCGGAAATCACGCCGCCTGCACCGCAGCATCGCCGCCCAGGGCCGGGAACAAACGATCTATCAATCCCTGGCCCAGGCGCTCGGGTATCGGCAAAACCAGCCTCCCTTTCTCCTGCTCAGCCAGCGCCTGCCGGTGAAACGCCTTCGCAAAATGCCCGCCGCCACACGCGAGGCCCTGCTCTTCGGCATCAGCGGCTTTCTGGAGAGTGTGAAGTTCGAGGACACGCAGCCCGAGACGCGCAGTTACCTCCGCCAGCTCTGGCAGGAATGGTGGCGGCTGCGTGAAGAATGCGCGCGCTGGATTTCCCCTTCCCAGCTCCCATGCTGGAAGCTAGCGGCCACACGTCCGGGGAACCACCCCCAGCGCCGACTGGGAGCCCTCACCGCCATGCTCGCCGACTGGGAGCGCATCTCTGCACCACTCATGGAGGCAACCCGCTGGAGCCAGGCTTCGTGGAAAGAAAGCCTGCTCGCCCTCTCCCATGATTACTGGAGCAGCCACTACACGCTGCTCGCCGCACCAGCATCGAAGGCGCTCGCCCTCATCGGTGAATCCCGAGCACAAGAGATGCTGGCAAACGTGGCCTACCCACTTCTCATGCCCGAGCGCACCCGGCTCTGGGCCGAGTATCTGGAGCTGCCGGCCATGCTGGAGAATCAAAAAGTCACCCGCGCTGTTCTCCGGCTGTTTGGAGCCAGCCCACGCAGGGCGTTGTTTCAAAAGAAGCTGCATCACCAGCAGGGCCTGCTGCAAGTCTATGAAGATTTCTGCCTCGAAGATGACAGCGCCTGCGAGCAGTGCCCCTTCCCGGAAAGATTGAAGCAGTGGCAGTGACTCGGCAGATGAGGCGATCACAGGCTTTCGTGGCGGTGGATTGGTTTGTCATAATCAAAGCCAAGAGACTTCATGCTCTCGACGTTTCATTTCACCATGCGCCTGCTTTCGACCTACATCTTCCTTTCGACATCACTAATCTCTGCCATGGCAGCGATTGAGCCACCTGCTCCGAAGCCCGAGCCCAAGCCAGCACCAGCCCCTGCAAAGCCTGATCCGGCACCGAAGCCTGCTCCGCAGCCGACACCGGCCAAGGCGGAGAACAAACCCGCCATTCCAAGTCCGACGGCACCGACAACTGCCAGCACTACGGCAAAGCCTGCTGATAAAAAGAAGACCGTCGCCGAAGTCACGAAGGGGCATCAGCATGTGAAGGGTCTCTTTGACCTATTCCTGGATCGCGAAAAGGGGACCGTGCATCTCTACATTAAAAAAGAGCAGCTCGGACCTGAGTTCATTTACTTCACCCATACGATGGATGGGGTCGTCCAGGCGGGGCACAATCGCGGTTCGTATGGCAGCGAGGTCATCTTCCGCATCGCCAAGGTTTTTGAGCGGGTGGAGTTCGTGGCGGAGAACACCGCCTTCTATTTCGATCCCCAGAGCGCACTGGCGCGGGCCAGACAGGCAAACATTTCACACGCCATTCTTGCGAGTGAGGCCATCGTCGCAGAAGACGCGGGCGGCATCCTGGTCTCTGCTGGAAATCTATTTCTCAAAGAGAGTCTCGTGATGGTAAAGCGTCCGGGGGGTGATGCTGCCAAGTCGGTACTTGGCAAGTTGAGCGAGACAAAGACGAAGTTCACCACGCTGCGCGGCTATCCAGACAACACTGTCATCGGAGTGGAGTATGTCTTTGAGAATCCCTCCCCCACCTGGACCAGTGACAGCAAGGTGGAGGCGGACGAGGTTACGGATGCACGTTATGTGAGCATCAAGGTCCAGCACGGCCTGATCAAACTGCCTGAAAATGACTTCAAACCGCGCTTTGATGATCCTCGCATCGGCTATTTCGGCACCCAGGTCACCGACATGACCAGCACGGACACCACGCCTTATCGAGATGTGATCCACCGCTGGCATCTCGTGAAGCAAAAGCCCGGCACGAAACTGAGCGAGCCTGTAACACCCATCACTTTCTGGATCGAAAACACCACCCCCGTGGAACTGCGCGACCTCATCCGGGATGCGACACTGCGCTGGAATCAGGCTTTCGAGACCGCAGGATTCAAAGATGCCGTCGTCGTCAAGCAGCAGCCCGACAACGCCACCTGGGATGCAGGTGACATCAACTACAACGTGCTGCGCTGGACATCATCGCCGAACCCTCCGTTTGGCGGTTATGGACCGAGCTTTGTGAACCCACGCACGGGCCAGATCCTTGGTGCGGACATAATGCTGGAGTTCAGCTTCCTCACGAACCGCCTACGCAGCCAGCGTGTGTTTATGGAGCTCGGGCTGGCCTCGCCACAGGATGAGATTGAGGACCCTTTCCGCGATCCACGCCGCTTCTGCCAGGAGGCGGGTTTTGCACAGCAGGGGCTCATGTTCGGACAAACTGCACTGCGCCTGAATGACGCGGCTCTGCCTGACATCAAAGCCCTGACCAACGAGGCGCTGATAAAACTCATCCTGCACGAAGTCGGCCACACCCTCGGCCTGAATCACAACTTCCGCGCCAGCCATCTCTACGATGCCACAGCCATTCACAAGAAGGACGTCACTGCAAAGACCGGCCTCACGGGATCGGTCATGGACTACATGCCGGCGAACATCGCCCCGCTGAACACACCCCAGGGGGAGTTTTACATCACCAAACCCGGACCGTATGACCACTGGGCCATCGACTATGGTTACAGTGAGGCATTGGAAGATCCGAAAAAGGAGGAGCAGCGTCTGCAAAAGATCGCCGCCCGGTCTCATGAGCCTGCTCTGGCTTTCGGCAATGACGCCGATGACATGCGCAGGGCGGGCAAGGGAATCGACCCGCGGGTCATGATCTATGACATGAGTAGCGACCCAGTGGCCTACGGCATCCAGCGCTGTGAGCTGGTGAAGGCCAAACTCAAGGACCTGCACACCAAGGCCGCAGTGAAAGGCGAGGGCTGGCAGCCTGTTCTGTCCGCTTATCTGACGCTCTCGCGTGAAAGCGCTGATGCAGTCGTCGCAATGAGTCGCTATGTCGGCGGCGTCCAGGTGGAGCGGGCCTTCGTCGGTCAGGGTGCGACACAAAAGCCCTACACACCCGTGGCGAAGGATCGTCAGTTCGCCGCGCTTGAAGGCTTGAATAAATACGCCTTCGCCCCCGGAGCCATGCTTCCACCTGCGGAGTTGATCGCCCATCTCCAGCAGCAGCGCCGAGGGTTTAATTTCTTCAAAGAGGACGAAGCACCGAAACTCCATGACCGCATCGGTCAGGTTCACCGTTCGCTACTCGATCAGTTACTGCATGTGGAGACGGTGCGCCGCATTTTGGACTCCGGCCTTTACGGCAATGAAGTGCCTTTGAATCAGGTTATGCGGATGATTACCCAGGGCATATTTACAGGTGATCCAGCCACTGGCCCAGACTCAGTCCGCCAAAACCTGCAAAGCGAATATGTGGACAGGCTCCTGCGCATGGTGAATTCCAGCGCATGGCTCCCGGCAGCACAGGCAGTCGCCTTTGCAGAGATCGACTTCGTGAAATCCATCATCGAACGTGAGCCCGCCTTCGCCAATGGGGCTCTCGCGCACGCGAAGTTCCTCGGCTACAAAATCAAGCGTGGACTGGAGGAAAAGTAACCACCTTCAGGCAGTGCCTGAAGCCTTGTGAAGGCTCGTGGAATTCAAACAAAAAGCCCCCGCCGGCGAGCTGCTGGCGGGGGCTTGATTGTTCAGGAAGTGCAGATCATGCCTGAATGGCTTCGTCCTCGTCATCGACGATGGATTGAACGACTGCCTTTTCAGTCTCGACCAGATCGAAATTGCGGTTCTTGATGAAACCGGTTCCGGCAGGGATGAGATGACCCATGATAACATTTTCCTTGAAGCCGCGGAGCAGGTCGGACTTGGCCAGTGTGGCGGCCTCAGTGAGAACGCGTGTGGTGTCCTGGAAGCTCGCTGCGGAGATGAAGGATTCAGTCTCGAGAGATGCCTTGGTGATGCCCAGAAGGACGGGTTCAGCCTCGGCAGGCTTGCCGCCATCGTCGGAGACGCGGGCGTTTTCCTTCTCGAAGGTGGTGCGATCCACCTGATCTCCCCAGAGGAACTCGGTGTCACCAGTGTCGGTGACCTTCACCTTGCGGAGCATCTGGCGGATGATGATCTCGACGTGCTT
>CAYMHJ010000318.1:0-7241 GCA_964390165.1 uncultured Prosthecobacter sp.
TTAAGGCACCATGAATCAGAATGGCATTTTCGTGCATAGGCGCTGCTCCGCTGAAGCAGGCATGAAATCCCCGGTTGACCCGTCTCTGCCCGGCGCTTAGTCTTGCCTCAGAACTGTCCAGAGTACTGTGCTCTGAGGTTTCCAGCCCACCCACGGAATTGCGGAATGCGCCACGCCAGCCCCCTGACTGCGCCAAAAGCTTCGAATGGACCAGCGATGAACTCGCGTGGGCGCCTCATTGTGACGGAATTCTGTCACCCACACAGTGGACCCTCTGGGTCCGTTTCTGAACAGTTCGGCACCCGACGGGGCTGCGATGAACCGCAAGGGCGGTTCGTGATACGGCCCGTCGCCATGGATGTGACCCGCAATCCATCCCAGCCACACGCCCCAAGCACGCCCCATCGCGTGGTGCCCCCAAACCCAAAGCACACCCAAAAACAGACCCTATGTCAGACAACTCATTCCAGCAAGGCAATCGCCGTCGTCGTCGCCGTCCACGTTCGGACAACCGGCCAGACGCCGCACCCCGTAGCAGCGCGCCTCGCAGCATCGCTGCCCAGCAGACTGGCTTTCAGAAATTCCTGAGCGCCATCAGCTTCGGCATCCTGGGCAAGCCATCCACCTTGCCAGCCGTCACGCCGCGCTCGGGCACTCCGCCCACTAAATCCTCCCGCCCTCCTCGTGACTCCCGCGAGAACCGTGAGCAGCGCGAGCCAAAACCCCGCCGTGAGGCCCCGCCGCCTCCAAACCCTGGCGATATCTCGACCGAGCGCCTCTATGTCGGCAATCTGTCCTATGATGCCTCTGAGAGTGACCTCTTCGAACTCTTTAACGGCGTCGGTGGTGTCCGCAATGCGGAGGTCGTGGTGAACAACCGCACCCAACGCTCCAAGGGTTTCGCCTTTGTCACCATGGGCTCAGTCGAAGAAGCCCGCCGCGCTGTCAGCGAACTACATGGCAAGGAATTTATGGGACGTCCCCTCCAGCTCAGCGGTGCCAAACCCATCGGCAGCGATGACCGCAGCAACGACGCCGAGTCCGACCGTGTGGCCGCTTAATTCTTTCTGAAGCGTTCTCTGCTTCTCCGAACCCGCCATCTTCACCGATGGCGGGTTTTTTTATACCCTGTCAGTCCACATAGAGGAACTCATTCGAGCTCATCAGCGCGTGGCAGAGGGCCGTCAGGCCGAGCAGTTCGGGCGCGGCATCGGCCTTTTCGGGCGGGCCGCTGACCTTCTCCAGCTTGGCCGGGGTGGCTTTGTACTGCTCGGTCTGAGCTTTCACAAAGGTCACGGCTTCCTGTTCATCGGCCATGCTCGGTGTCCGGCTCAGCGCCAGCTCCCAGGTGCGGGCCACCTGCTTCTCCACATCGGCACCGACTTCCTTCACCACGCGCTGCGCCAGATCCTGGGCGTATTCGCGCATGTAGAGATTGTTCATCAAAAGCAGGCTCTGAGGACTCACGGTCGTGTTCGGGCGCATGGCGCAGTTGGCTTCCGTCATGTCGGGGGCATCGAAGGCGGCGAACACCTCCAGCGGTGTGCTGCGGCGGGCCTGGACGTAGATGCTGCGGCGGTAGTCCTCGCCATTCATGCCGATAAATTTTCCCGTCTGACGCCCGGCGGTGTCGCGCGTGTCCACGCCGAGGATGACCTGGCCTTCTTCGTTAAAGGTCACCGGCACTGGGGCACCGCCGATCTTGGGATTCAGCTTGCCGGACACGGCGAGGAAGGCATCCCTCAGCGTCTCGGCTTCGAGTCGGCGGACATTCATTCGGCTGAGAAGTCGGTTGTCCGGGTCAATGCGGTCCCGTGTCTCGTCACGGCGTGATGACTGCCGGTAGGTGCGGCTCGTGAGGATCAATTTGTGGAGACGCTTCAGGCTCCAGCCGTTCGCCATGAAGTCGCTGGCCAGCCAGTCGAGCAGTTCGGGGTGGCTGGGTTTCTCGCCGAGCTGACCGAAGTCGTTCGGTGAGTTGACGAGACCTTTGCCGAAGTGGCGCAGCCAGACCTGATTCACGATCACGCGCGCCAGCAGCGGGTGTTTTCCATCGGTCAGCGACTTTGCAAAAGCGAGGCGACGGCCCGTGGTTGGCAGCGCCTTGTCCTTCAAGGGAATTTCGATGGGCCGGAAGGTGGCGAGCACGGTGAGATCGCCAGGCTTCACGACTTCCTTCGGCTGCTCGATGTCGCCTCGGAAGAAAAGATGCGTCGGCGGCAGCGCCGTTTCCGCCATCGGCTGCTCCTGGAAGGCATGGAGGAATTCCTCCTTCGGCTTCGTCGCACGCACGGCGGTGGCATCGGCGGTCATCTGCTTCAGCGTGTCTGCGTGCTTGGTTTTATAAGTGCTGTCGTAGAGGTAAAGCGAGCCTCCGCTGAGCTGGTTCACACGCGGCCATGCCTTCAAAAGAGCCACTTGAGCCGGTGTGCGCTTCTTCACTTCCGTGCGATAGGCGGTGCGCAGGCCTTCGCGATCCTTCTCCGGTGCCTTCGCTAGTTCCTTCTCCAGCACTTCGGTGATGAACTCCTCCTGCTTCGCCAGTCTCGCGGCGTCGATCTTCTTTGCCTCTACCTCGATCTTGGCGCCGATGGCGCGCTCCTCATCCGTCAGCAACGAGACCAGTCTGCCAGCAGGAGTCTTCCAGCTCTTCGTGTTAAAGCCCGGCTCAAAGATGGCGCGCATACGGTAGTAGTCCGCCTGCGTGATCGGATCATAGCGATGGTCATGGCACTGCGCGCAGCCCACCGTCATGCCGTAGAAGGCTGTGCTCACGATCTTGATCGTGTCGGCGATGCTGGCGTTTTGCGCTGCTTTGTCATTCATCGCACCCGTGCCGTCGGCCGCCATGCGCAGGAAGCCAGTGGCGGTGATTTTTTCGATGGCATCCGCGCTCAGATTCTTGTGCGGTTGCGGCACCATTTCATCACCCGCGAGCTGCTCGCGCACAAATTCATCGAAGGGCTTGTCCTTGTTTAGCGAACCAATCACGTAGTCGCGATACTTCCAGGCCCAGGCGCGCTCCAGATCCTTGTCCGTGTAGCCGTCGGAGTCTGCATAACCCGCGATGTCCAGCCAGTGGCGACCCCAGCGTTCGCCGTAGTGGTCGGAGGAAAGGAGGCGGTCCACCAGCGCCTCGTAGCTAGGAGCATCCTGCTCCTTCGCAGGTGGCAGACCGGTGAGGTCAAAGCTCGCACGGCGCACGAGCGTGCGCGGATCAGCCTCCGGGGAGAATTGCAGGCCATTTTCCTTCAGCTTCGCGGCAATGAAGGTGTCGATGGGATTCGCGGTCTGCTCCGCTTTCGGCAACGCAGGCTTCCTGATCGGCTGGAAGGCCCACCAAGCCCGCTCCTCGTCCGTGAAGGCATGTTCAGGCCCGAGCTTCTCAGGCTCCACACGCGAGGTCTTCGCGCCTTGGGCGACCCATTGCTCCAGGGTGGCGATGTCTTTGTCCTTCAGCTTGGCCTTGCCCTTCGGCATCTCGCCCTTCTTCACCAGTTCCAGCAGATGACTCTTCGCCGCATCGCCGGGGATGATGGCCGGGCCATCCTTGCCGCCCTTGATCAAAAAGCGCGCGAGTCGGACATCGAGCCCGCCTTTCGTCTCGCCATCTTCTCCATGGCAATGGAAGCACTGCGCCTTCAGGATCGGGCGGACGTGCTTTTCGAACGTGAGCACCTCGCCAGCCCACACAGGGCTGGCGATCACGAGGGCGATGAGGGGGGAACGGATCACGCAGGGCATACGGGCGGCATTGCCAAGCTCTTGCTCCTCGGCTAACCAAGATCCGCGAATGCAGCCTCAAATCACCAGTCCGAGTAACGAACGTATCAAACATGCCCGCCGCGTGCGTGATGGCCGCGAGCAGGGCCTGATCTTCGTCGATGGCCTCCGCCTCGCCGAGGAGGCGGTCAAGTCGGGCATCGTCGTGGAGGCCGCCTTTGTCGCTTCTGGCAGTGATGACGCGCGCCTGCTGGCGCTCGTGCAGCAGCTTTCGGCTAAAAATGCCCCCATCCTCTGGACTCAGTACGAGGTGCTCGATGGTCTCAGCGACACAGTGCAGAGCCAGGGCATCGTGCTCATCGCCCGGCGTCCTGTAGTGGATTCCGCGCGGCTGTTTGAGGGCAAAGGCAGTCTCTTTCTCGGGCTCGATCGTGTGCAGGACCCCGGAAACATGGGGACCCTGCTGCGCACAGCGGAGGCGGCAGGTGCGGCGGGGGTGATCGTGCTCGGTGGCAGTGTGGATATCTTTTCCCCCAAAGTGCTGCGCAGTTCCATGGGCTCTGCCTTCCGCCTGCCGGTAATGGTGGACGTGACTGTCGAGACTCTTTTAACCCTGCGCGCCGAGCATGGGCTGCATCTCGTGGCCGCCGCCGGGGAAGGGGAGCCGGACTACACCGACTACGACTGGCAGCAGCCCACGCTTTTGCTGCTCGGCAATGAAGGCCGTGGCGTGAGCCCCGACCTCATGACCGCCTGCGACACCCGCCTGCGCATCCCAATGGCAAACGGCGTCGAGTCCCTGAACGTCGCCGCTGCGGGAGCGGTAATGCTCTTCGAGGCGGCGCGGCAGAGGCGATAGGCCTACTCCACCACCTTCCGCTCGTTCACCACACGATCCACGGCGTGCTTCGTGACGATGTTCCCGAGGCTGTCGCGGCCTTTGATCGGCAGCGCGGCGATGGGGAATTTGAGCTGCGTCTGGCGCAGGTAGAGGGCGGGCTTCAGATGCACGAGCAGGTTCTGGGCGTTGCTGGCCTCCTCGGTTTCATGACGAGAGAAGAAGAGCACCATGGTGCCGGGCGTGCCTTTCGTGAGCACATACTGTTTGTCGCGCGTGATGCCGCCGATGCGGAACCGCTTTGCCATGACAGCGCCGTTTTTGCCATCGCGGTAGATGAGGGTGTACACGGCTTCCTCGTCCTTCTTGAAGAGGCTGATGTATTCCGGGTTCTTCCCGACGTGGAATTTCGGCGCGACCTTGGTCACGGTCATGCTGCCATCGCGGGTGAAGAAGATGACGTCATCCAGCGGCGAGCATTTGCACAGCGGCTCGCCTTCCTTCTTCAGGCCGGTGCCGGCGAAACCTTCCTTCGCATCGAGATAGAGCGTCTCATTCGCCAGGATGACCTCCGCGGCCATCACACGATCAAAGCTGCTGATCACCGTGCGGCGTTCGCGGCCCGGGCCATAGGTTTTCTTGATGCGCTCAAAGTGGGCGATCGTGTAGCGTGTGAGCTGTTTCAGGTTCTTTTCGACAATGTCGATGTCCTTCTCCAGCGACTTGATATGCTCGTCGGCCTCGAAGCTGTTGAACTTGGAGATGCGCTTGATCTTGATCTCTGTCAGGCGGGCCACGTCGTCATTGGTGACTTCGCGTTTCAGCAGGCCGAGGTGCGGTTTCAGGCCTTTCCAGATGGCGTCCATCACGGCCTCCCAGGTCTCGGCTTCTTCGATGCGGCGGTAGATGCGGTTCTCGATGAAGATCTTCTCCAGGCTGCTGAAGTGCCATTTCTCCATCAGCTCGCTGAGCTGGATCTCCAGCTCACTGCGCAGGATGTTTTTGGTGTGCTCGGCGCAGTCTTTGAGCAGCTCGTTCACATTGATGAAGCGCGGCTTGTCGTTCTGAATCACGACCGCATTCGGCGCGAGCGAGATCTCGCAGTCCGTGAAAGCGTAAAGAGCCTGGACGGTCTGCTCGGTGTCTGCACCGGGAGGGAGCTGGATGACGATCTCGGCGAACTCGGAGGTGTTGTCATCCACGCGGACGATCTTGATTTTGCCCTTATCATTCGCGGCCACGATGCTCTCCATGATGCCGCCCGTGGTGGTGCCAAAAGGGATCTCGGTGACGCGCAGGATGTTCTTTTTCTCACCCGGCTCGATCTTCGCCCGCACGCGGACACGACTGCCGCGCAGGCCGCCAGCGTAGTCGGTGGCGTCCATGATGCCGCCGGTGGCAAAGTCGGGCAGCAGGTTCACTTCCTCACCCCGCAGTGCAGCGATGCTGGCGTCGCAGAGCTCGATGAAGTTATGCGGCAAAATACGGCAACTGAGGCCGACGGCGATGCCCTCCACGCCCTGCGCGAGCAGCAGCGGGAACTTCACCGGCAGGGTCACAGGCTCCTTGTTGCGACCGTCATAGCTCGCGGCCCACTCGGTGACTTTCGGCGCATAGACCACATCCAGCGCGAACTTCGAGAGACGAGCCTCGATGTATCGGGGCGCGGCGGCGTTGTCGCCCGTCAGGGTGTTTCCCCAGTTCCCCTGGGTGTCGATCAGCAGGTCCTTCTGCCCGAGCTGAACCATGGCATCGCCGATGCTGGCATCGCCATGCGGATGATACTTCATTGTGTTGCCCACCACGTTCGCCACCTTGTTGTAGCGGCCGTCTTCCAGCTCATCCAGTGAGTGCATGATGCGGCGCTGCACCGGCTTCAGGCCATCGTGGATGTGCGGCACGGCGCGCTCGAGGATGACGTAGCTCGCGTATTCGAGGAACCAGTTGCTGTAATGCTCATCCACCGGCTTCTCCACAATGGGAGCGCTGTCGGCGAGGATGGGGGAGGTGTCTTCGGACTTGGAGGATGCTTTCTTGGCCACAGGCAGGTCGGGGCGGTCGGTTTTTTGAAACGGGAGTGCTCAATTGCTCACTACTCTGCCCTCCGTCAAGAAGAGACCGCATTCAGAGCTCCCGGCACACAGCCTTGCGCCGGAAAATCCAGAAGCCCTTGCATGCTCGTTGATAGGCCCCAGCCCTTCACCACCATGCGGTTGTCGGTATACTCACGCCATGGCCGGATAGTCCGAATAGCCCTCGGGGCCGGGGGAGTAGAACTTCGCGGGGTTCGGTGCATTGAGCGGAGCCTTCGCGGCGATGCGGGCGGGCAGATCGGGATTGGCGAGGAAGCTGGTGCCGAAGGCGACGGCGTCGAGTTTGCCTTCGGTGATGGCATGTTCGGCCTCGTCGGCGGTGTAGCCCATGTTGCTGATGAGCACGCCTTTGAAATGCTGTCGCGCCGGCGTGAGGACATCGCCTTGCTGCGCCTGGAAGAAGTCGCTGCGCATCATGTGGAGATAAGCGATGCCGCGCGTGCTGCACTGCTGGGCGATATAGGTGGTGATGGCGACGGGATCGCTGTCGATCATGCTGTTGTAACTGTTGAGCGGCGAGATGCGCAATCCGACGCGATCCGCGCCCCAGACGCTGATGGCGGCATCGAGCACTTCGAGCATCAAAC
>CAYMHJ010000319.1:0-7239 GCA_964390165.1 uncultured Prosthecobacter sp.
CGGCACCGCCGGCACCGCCACCATCGGCGTCACGCTCACGGACGATGCCACGATCAATGGCAACGCAGCGCTGACCACTCTGGCGCAGACCTTCACCATCACGGTGGAGCCTGTGCCGAACTACACAGTCGCGACAGCGGGCAATGTGATCGTGGTCACGGACCTCAGCGGCAATGGCGACACGCTTGCGGTGAGCGAGCCGAGCGCGGGGAACATCCAGTTCGCCGCCGCAGGCCGCAGCTTCAGCGTCAATGGCGGGCTGCAAATCGTGGGGAACAGCGGTGTGGTCTCCCGCACCAGCGTGACGGCCATCACGGTGAACGCGGCGGCGGGCACGGACACGATCAACGTCGGAACTTTCACCGGCACGCTGCCCAGCCTCACGATCAATGGCGGCACGGGTATCGACACCGTTAATGTCAATGGTGCTATCAGTCTGAACAACGATGACTTCACTGTCACGGCGGATGTGATTGGCATCAATGCCACCGTTGCCACCGGGACTGGCACCATCATGCTGACCACCGTGGATGGTAATATTACGGTATCCGGCATGCTTACAGCCACTGGCTCGATTTCTCTTGTAGCAGGCGGCCTTAACTCGGACGTGACGGTTACTGGGGGAATCGATGCCATCAGATCAATCGGCTCGACGGTGAATATTCAGGCCGGCCATGACATCCTGCTAGGGTCCGGCGGAGCGGATGGCGACGTGCGAAGCGACACCAGTAGTGTGACGCTGAACGCTGACCACGATATCGTGATCTCAAGCACGACTTATGTGCATGGTGGCAGCCTCAGTGCGGTGGCCGGGCATGACTTCACTCTCCAGAATAGCGCCCTTTTTAACGGAAACGGCGGCGGCGGCTCAGTGACTGTCACCACAGGCAGCGGCGGCACTCTCACCATTTCGACTAGCAACGGCAGCGGTGGAAGTCGCGGTATCAACACAAATAACGGCGTGATCACCCTGACTACCGACACCTTGTCTCTAGGGGCTACCGCAGAACTCAATTCAGGTGGCAGCGCGGCCATCAATCTCATCAGTGACTCAATGCTGATCTCTGCCACGGCTTCGATCAACAGTAGCACGGGTAACACGACACTGCGCCAACGAACCAATGGCACCCTCATCAATCTGGGAGCAGTGGATAGCGCGGGCACGCTCGGGCTCACGGACACGGAGCTGGATCGCATCACCGCTGGCACGCTGAACATCGGTGACGCCGACAGCGGCGCGATCACCGTCAGTGCAGCGATCACACGCAGCGCAGCGACCGTGCTTAATCTCACCTCCGGCGCAAACATCGACCTCAGCACCGGTTCACTCAACAGCGCTGGCAGCAACGTCACGCTCAATCCCGGCACGAACGTCTTCGCCAACAACAGCGGCGTGGACGTGACCACGGGAGCGGCTTCAAGCCTCACCATCCCAAGTGGTGACACGCTGCGGATCGTTATCGACGGAGACACCGCAGATACCGAGCACACCCAGCTCAACGTCGCCGGACTTATCAACCTCACGGGAGCCGTCCTCTCCCTCAGTGGCAGCTACACGCCTATGACCAATGACATCCTCACCATCGTGAACAACGACGGCACCGACGCCATCACCGGCACCTTCAGTGGCCTCGCCGAGGGCGTGGAGATCACCTTCAACGGCATCCCTCTGACCATCAGCTACGTGGGTGGCAGTGGCAATGACGTGACCCTTTCCTACCTGAATGAAATCGTGGTACACGATGGCAGCCACGGCCTGGCTCCTGAACTGAGCGATGGTCAGGTGACCGTGGTGAACTTTGGCAGCACCGCGCCGAACGTGGCCAGCCTGCGCAACTTCACCGTGCGAAACACCGGGGATGCCGATCTAACCATCTCAAGCATCACGGTGCCTGCTGAATACATCAGCAATGGAGCCCCCACCGTACTGGCTCCTGGCACCTCCTATGGCTTCCAAGTCTCGCTCAGCAGCGCCACTCCGGGCACTTATGCAGGCAGCATCATCATCAATAGCGACGACCTCGACGAAGCCGTCTTTGACTTCCCAGTCACCGGTACCGTCGTCACTCCTGGCAGTGCGCCTGTGGTCAATGTGGGTGGCGAAGTCGCCGTGACGGGTGTCACGGGATCCACAGTGCTCGGTGGTCCTGTCGGCTCCACGCTTTACAGCTTCATCGGCTCGCCTGCGCTGAACGCCGCCGGTGTGCTCGCCAGCGCCGTGCAGATCCGCCATGCCGACGCCAGCCTGCACACGGGCATGATGGTCGGCCAGCCGATGGTCCTCATCGCCACGGATACGCAAACAGCACCGAGCCTTCTCGGTGTGAACCATTTCAACTTCGGTCCGCCCGTGATCAATGAGACGGGTCACATCGCCTTCATCGGCGAAGTGCGCGGCGGGGGCATCACGGCCAATGTTAACAGCCGCTGCCTCTTCAGTAATGCCAGCGACGGCACGCTGAAGCTCGTCGCCCGCGTGGGCACCAGCGTCGGCCTGGGCAGCAATCTGAAGACCATCGGCAACTTCTCCATCGGCGGTGATCTCGTCATCTTCCTCAGCACCCTGGCTGACAACAGCATCGTGCTCTTCGGCTGGGATGCCAACACAGGTCTCCGTCCGCTCATGCGCAATGGCCAGAGCCTCGATGCCAATGGCATAACCAAGACGGTGAAAAGTTTCAACATCCTGGAGACCAGCAACGCCTCCTCCGGCCATGGCAAGGAGATCAGCGTCGCCCCAACGGGTGAGTCGCTCGTCACCCTGGGTGTCAACTTCACCGATGGCAGCTCCGGCGTCGTCGTCGGCAGCTTTGATGGCACAAGTGACACTGGCTTCGGAGCCACCTATGGAGCCAGCCAGCAGCTCGCTGACAGCTACGCTGTGCCACCCGTGATCCCGCTGGCGAAGTGGAACACCTTCCGCAGTCCCGGCTTTGACAACACGGGCAACTACTACGGCTTCATCAGCCAGATGGTCACCAACACGCTTGCGGGCGTCACCAGCACCAACAACGTCGGCGTCTTCGTCGATACCGCTCCTGGCAACTTGACCTTGCAACTTCGCGAGAACGACGTGGCCACCGGCACCGGCGGCCTCGTGTTCAGCGACTTCAGTGACCTCGTGCTCGGCGGCGGGGATTACGAATTCCTCGTCAAAGGTGAGGTCAGAGGCAGCGGAGTCGTCACCAACGTCAACAGCGCAGGCATCTGGACTCAGCACGCCACCAACGGTCTTGTCTTGGTGGCCAGAGAAGGCAGCGAAGCGCCCGGAGTGGCCGGCAGCACCTTCTTCAGGCTGACTCAGATCGCATTGCCCGGCACCGCACAGCCGATGTTCCAGGCATCCATGAAAACCGGAGTCGGCGGAGTGACGACAGCCAACGACACCGGCCTGTGGGTGATCAACGAAGCTGGCGAAGTGAAGCTCGCCGTGCGCGAAGGCGATGTGCTCGACGTCGGCGGAACTCCCCGCACGGTGTCCGCGATCACCGCCCTGCTCAATGGCACGACCACGGGCGGAGCCCTGGGCCGCCGAGTGTTCCTTGAAGACGGCCAGCTCACCCTGCTGCTGACCTTCAGCGGTGGCATCCAGGCTCATGCGAAGGTGGTGGTGCCGTAAGCGGTAACAGGTCAGGGTATCGGTCGCTTTGGAAGCTGCGCTGCCTGAGAAAATTGGTAGCAGCAGCTTCCGGGCTGCGTTCCTATCTCCCCTCGTATGAACTTCTCTAACCTGCTTCGTTCTTCTCTTGTTGTTCTCAGCCTTGCGGTGCCCGCCTTTGCAGCGGATGTGCCGAAGAAGCTGCTCGTCGTCACTGTCACCACCGGCTTCCGCCATTCGTCCATCGAGACGGCGGAGAAGGTGCTGAAGGAACTGGGGGAGAAGTCGGGCGCATGGACGGTGGACTTTGTGCATCAGCCGGAGGGCCAGCCGAAGAACCCAGGGAAGCCGCCGGAGAAGAAGAACGACAGCGACGAGGCATTCAAAGCCAAGCAGGACGCCTACAGCGCGGCGCTGGCGGAATTCAACGCTGCCAACCAGGTCTGGAACGAGAAGATCAAGGCCTACATGGCGGAGCAGATGGCGATGGAGAAGATCAAGGGTTACGACGGCTTCGTCTTTGCCAATACGACGGGTGACCTGCTCTTCCCTGACCGCGATGGTTTCGTGGAGCTGATCAAGAGCGGCAAGGCGATGGTGGCGATGCATTCCGGCTCCGACACCTACCACCCCTTCCGTGGCTACATCGATATGTTGGGCGGTGAGTTTGAAACCCACAAAGCCCAGGTGGAAGTGCAACCCATCCTCCACGACCCGGCTCATGCGGCCACGAAGCCGATCCCGAATGGCTTCAAGGTCTTCGACGAGATCTACATCATCAAGAGCTTCGAGAAGTCCAAGGTCCATGCACTCATGGGGCTCGACGCGCACCCTAACCTCGCACAATTGACTGATGAGGAGAAAAAGAAGGAGGAAGAGCTGAAGCGCTACTTCCCCATCTCATGGTGCAAGGAGTTCGGCCAGGGACGGGTGTTTTACTCCTCTCTCGGCCACCGCGAAGACGTCTGGGACCCGACCTGGAAGGAAGGCACGAAGGACCGCAAGAACTCCCCGGAGATCGCCAAGACCTACCAGGAGCACATTCTCGGTGGCATCAAATGGGCATTGCGTCTCGCTGAAGGCGACGGCGAAGCTGGCAACCTGAAGTAGGCTGCCTGTTCACCGGGGCCTGAGCACCTGGCTCAGGCCGCTGGTGCCTCGATCTCCAGTCTCGGGAAAAGCGGTACTGGGGCGGCGAGCTGGTGGCCGGCTTTGAGCAGACCCCAGGCGAGGTCTTTAAACTGGAAGCCGGTGGGCATGACCCAGCCGATCTGCTCTCGCGCCACTTTCATGGCGGTGGGCATGATGGGATCGAGCAGGACGGTGACGTGGGTGAGGGCCTCGGCGAGGTGATAGAGCACGCTGTCGAGCCGGGCGGCCTGGGCGGGATCTTTGGCGAGGGAGAAGGGCTTAGTGTTATCGACGAAGGCGTTGGCATGCGTGACGATCTTCCAGGCGGCGGCGATGCCGTCGTGGATGGCCCAGCTGCTCATGCTTTCGAGGTAGGCGGGGAGGGCATCGGCGACGGTCTGGCGGAGAGCGGCGTTTTCGGCGTCGTCATGGGTGCCGGGCGTGAGAAGACCGGCGCGGTATTTCTGCGCCATGTTGATGCTGCGGTTGAGAAGGTTCCCGAGGCCGCCGGCGAGCTCCTTGTTGTAAGACATGACGAGGCGCTCATCGCTGAAGTCGCTGTCCTGGCCGGTGGCGATGTCGCGCATCAGATAATAGCGGAGGCCGTCGGGCGTGAAGGTATCGGCGAGCGTGTCGGGATTGATGACGTTGCCGGTGCTTTTGCTCATCTTGGCGCCTTTCACATTCCACCAGCCGTGGACGACGAGCTTCGGGATGTGCTCATCCGGGAAGCCGAGCGCGTGGAGCATGATGGGCCAATAGACGGCGTGGGCGGGGACGAGGATGTCTTTGCCGATGATCTCGGCATCGGCGGGCCAGAGGTCTTCAAACTTGGGCAGGCCGGTGTTTCCCACTTCATCGGCGAGGTAGCCGGCGAAGCTGATGTAGTTCGTGAGGGCATCAAACCAGACGTAGTTCACGAAGCGCTCATCAAACGGCAGCGGGATGCCCCAGGTGAGGCGCTCGATGGGGCGGGAGATGCAGAGGTCCTGGGCCTCGCATTCGAGGGCATTCAGCACGTCCTTGGCGCGGTTGGCAGGGAAGATGAAGTCGGGATGGCTCTGGATGTAGGCTTTCAGCCACTCGACATGGTCGCTGAGGCGGAAGTACCAGTTCTCTTCCTCGAGCTCGACGACCTCGCCCCACTCCTCGCCAAAGCTGCCATCGGGGCCGCGTTCCTTGTCGGTAAGGAACTGTTCCTGGCGGACGGAGTAGAAGCCCGTGTGGCCTTTCTTATAGAGCTGACCGCAGTCGTGGAGCTTTTGCAGCATGGCCTGGACGACCTTCTTGTGCTTCATGTCGGTGGTGGCGGCCCAGCCGTCGAAGCGAACATCCAGCTTCTCCCAGAGGGCGGTGAAGTGCTGGGTGATACCATCGACGAATTCCTGCGGACTGAGCCCGGCTTTGTCGGCGCTCTTTTGCACCTTCTGCCCGTGCTGGTCCACTCCGGTGAGGAAGTACACTTCACGCCCGTTCTGCCTTTGGAAGCGCGCCATGACATCAGCCAGCACTTTTTCATACGCGTGGCCGATGTGCGGCGGGGCGTTGGTGTAGTCGATGGCGGTGGTGATGTAATAAGGCTTCATGGGCGGAAAATGGCGGGTGGAGGCTTGCACCATCTTTAGCCAGGATGCTCGAAAAAAATCTTCGAGTGCGTTCTTCCGTGACATCGGAGATGACATGAAAACATTCGTCCGACCGATTTGTGGACCTAAATTGGTCGTTTAAATCGCTTGGAAATTCCAGCTCTACGTCGCTTCCTCTCAAAATGCTCCGCCGCTTCGCCGACTACTTCATCCTCCTCGCCGTGCTTGTGGCGATGGTTTTGCTCTTTGGGCTGCTGCGCGACAGCTTCTTCAGCGTGGCGACGCTCGGCTCGGTGGCGAATCGAATTCCAGCGCTCGCACTGGTGGCCACGGGCATGACGCTGGTGATGATCACTGGCGGTATCGACCTTTCCGTGGGCTCGGTGCTCGGGTTTTGCGGTGCGGCGGTGGGTGTGATGATGGCGGACTGGCACTGGGGGCTCGCGTTGGCTTTGCTGGCGAGCATCGCGCTCGGATCGGCCATTGGGGGCACGACGGGTGCGGTGAGTGTGAAGCTGCGGTTGCCGTCCTTCATCGTATCGCTCGGCATGTTGGAGATCACGCGGGGGCTGGCATTCCTAACGACGAATTCGCAGACAAAATACATCGGCGCAGGCATTGAATCTCTCGGGGCGCCGTTTGCGGGTCTGGTGATCTCACCCGCGTTTGTGATCAGCGTGCTGGTGGTCGCCGCCGGGCAGGTGATACTCTCGCACATGGCCGTGGGGCGTCACTGGGTCGCCATCGGAGCGAACCATGAGGCGGCGCTCATCTCCGGTGTGCCCGTGGATCGTCCGCGCATCCTCGCGCATGCCCTGCTCGGTGCTTTGACGGGCCTCGCCGCCGTCTTCAACTGCTCACGCCTCGGCAGCGCTGATCCGAATGCGGGCGTGGGTTTTGAACTCAGCGCCATCGCTTCCGTCG
>CAYMHJ010000320.1:0-7235 GCA_964390165.1 uncultured Prosthecobacter sp.
TCTCAGTGCCGCCCAAAGACGAGTTTATGACAGCCTTTTCGAGAACCAGTCTAAGACTCATCCAGTCATTCAGCCTATACCAATGTCAGAGGTCTGGCTGTTCAAGTGGACTCAGCCTTTCTATTTCAAAGAGCAGGCGTTCACAATGCCCCGAGAAGCGCTTGATGCCTACACCCTGGAGTTGTCTGAATGGAAGGATTCGATCATGGAACTGGCCCGCAGCCGTCCAGAGGGAGCTCGGCAGGCCGCACTCTTGTTGAAAAACAAGCAGATTGAGAAGGGCCATGCACGCTATGCTGCCATGTCTCTGTGTGATCTTGCAATTCGCGCCAAAGATGAGGGGCTGCTTCAAATGCAGTTGGTATTTGCCGAGATTGCAGTTCGAGCGAATCCGCATGATCTTCAATGTTATCGCCAGTTGGCCGATGCTCTAAAAGGAAACGGGCAATTGGAGCGTGCTTTGGCGGTTTACGAAGAGAATATAGCAGAACATCCTGACAATGCCTTTGCGCACTGCGGCAAAGCGGAGGTGCTACGTGACCTCAACCTGCTCAATGAAGCGCTAGCCTGCTACGAGGACACCATTGCCAAGCATCCTGACAACTCAGTTGCTAGATGTGGCAAGGCGGAGGTGCTACGTGACCTCAACCTGCTCAATGAAGCGCTGGCCTGCTACGAGGACACCATTACCAAGCATCCTGACAACTCAGTTGCTAGGTGCGGCAAGGCGGAGGTGCTACGCGACCTCAATCTGCTCAATGAAGCACTGGCCTGCTACGAGGACACTATCGCCAAGTTTGCCGAGAACGCCGTTGCCAAGAACGGTAAGGCGGAGGTGTTGCGCGACCTCAACAAGCTGCCCGAGGCTCTGGCCTGCTACGAGGACACCCTCAAGGCCCACCGCGAGAACGCTGTTGCCAAGTGCGGCAAGGCGGAGGTGCTGCGCGAACTCAACAAGCTGCCCGAGGCTCTGGCCTGCTACGAGGACACCCTCAAGGCCCACCCCGACAACGCCTTTGCCAAGAACGGCAAGGCAAACGTTTTAGCGCTTCTGAAGCGCTTCGACGAAGCCTTGGCTGAGCTTCCTTCAGTGCCAATCACCGCCCAAGATTGGATCGGCTACCACATGCGTGGGATGATCTTCTTGAAGTTGGGTCGCCGCAAAGAAGCGTCTGAGATCTTCGATCATGGAATGCGGACTCTTTTGCCCCGCCGCATCAGGCAATACTTCAGATCTGCATCTGCTATTTGTTTGCTGCGCGAAGGCAAGGGCATCGAAGCTCTCAAGCTGCTACCAGAAATTGGGCATGGAAACCTTCGTTGTGTGGTTCCTCTGCTAAGGGCGCACGCCCACGGGCTTGCGGGCGATGTCTCGGCATGCCACTCGACCGTGAACTCACTTCTACGCTACCCAAAGCCCAGCTTGCTCGCTGTAGCTACGGAAGTTCAGGACCGTTTTGTCAACAACACTGCTCGTCATAGCACGGAATGGCTTTTTGAGCGCGAGGAGGAACTGGCGATGGCCGCATGACGCGGAAATCGTCGAATCTCATGCTCGACCCGTTCTTCAAGGACGTGCTCAGCCAGACCCAGCAGAACTGGCGTGAAGTGGTCAGCATCGCCACCCTCAACGGCATCCCGGTCCCTGCCTTCAGCGCTTCCCTTGGCTACTACGACAGCTACCGCGCCGAACGCCTCCCCGCCAACCTCCTCCAGGCCCAGCGTGACTTCTTCGGTGCACACACCTACGAGCGCACCGACAAGCCCGAAGGCCAGATGTTCCACACGGAATGGCCTGAGGTAATAGGGTAGTCGGCGATGATAGGTTTCGCGAAGGCGGCTGGGGCGACTCAGCCGCTTTTTTCATGGAGATATGCTGGAGGTTCCCATCTACAAAGAAGGAGGATCAAAAATCACTCGAGAAGTAGGCAGTGCTGAAAAGAGAGTGATCAGTGCCACTCAACCTCGTTTGAGATCATGGTGTCGTCTTCGAAGAGAAATTTACCGGTGAAGTGCTTTTTTTCGATGAGCAGTTCGGCGAGCCAGAAGCGGTCGTCGGCCCACATTTCTTCAAAGGGGAGGGCGCTGAGCGGGGTCCAGAGCGGGATGGCCTCCGGGGTTTCAATGGCTTCGCCTTCCCAGCGGGTGGCGCGGAAGACATCGACATGAAGGGCGAGGCCATCGATGAACTGGAACCACAGTTCACCGTGTTTCACGGGCTCGAAGGCGGTGACGCCGAGTTCCTCCTGCGTCTCGCGGATGGCGCATTGCAGGCTGGTTTCACCGGGATCGATCTTGCCACCGGGCCCGTTGATCTTACCAGCACCTAGGCCGCGCTTTTTGCGGATGAGCAGTACCGTCTGAGCCTGCTCATCGACGATGAACATCAGCGTGGCGCGGAGTCCGGGCTGCCAGTTTTTCCAGTCGGGAGAGGTCATGAGCGGGCAGTAGGAGAGTCGATGCAGAGGCGAGTCAAGGCGCAGGGTATCAAGAGTGGGAAGAAGTCGCTGTTGCCAGCAGTATGGGTTCTCGCGTAACTGCTCCTCCACCATGCCCCTCGACCGTCAATTGCTCCTGCTCGCCACTGCCGCCTTTCTCGCGGCGGTCGTGCCGGCTGTGCGGGCGCTGGTGAGCAGCCACTGGCGCCCGAATCGGCAGTGGATCGCGATGTTGATCGGCTTCCTGCTGCAAACGGGGGCCGTCTATCTGCGCGGGCAGGCTGTGGGTCAGTGCCCGATGAAGAGCCTTTCTGATGTGTTGGTTTTCATCTCCTGGAGTGTCGTGCTGCTCTACTTCCTCGTCGGGCCTGCTTATCGGGTGTCTTTGCTTGGAGTTTTTACCGCGCCGGTCGTCACGGCGATGCATGTGCTGGCCTTTGTGCTGCCGAATGCTTTTCCTGATTATGGGCAGAAGCCCAAGATCGACCCCTATGTGGAGCTTCACGCAGCGCTGGCTTTGATCGCCTACGCAGCTTTTGCGCTGGGTTGCATCACGGGGGTGATGTATTTGCTGCAGGAGCGACTGCTGAAGCGGCACCGCATCAGCGGCTTGTTTTACCAGCTCCCGCCGATCCAGGATCTGGCGAAGGCCATCCAGAAACTGATTTTGCTGGGTGTCATCCTGCTGAGTGCCAGCCTCGCGATCTCCTTTAAACTCAACACTCCGATCTCGAACCCGAAGCTAATCTTCGCCTGGGCGGTGTGGGGACTGTACGCAGTGATCGGACTCGTCATGTGGCGGCATGTGCTGTCACCCAGACAGACCGCCTGGCTGGCGGCGGTCGGGTTTATCATTCCCTTCATCTCACTCTGGCTCGTGACGACGCATGGCTGATCCAGTCCCCGCCCCCACTCAACTGGTCTGCCTCGGCCTGAACTACCGCACGACACCCGTCGAGGTGCGTGAGCGGGTCGCTTTCCCTGAAGCCCAGGTGCCAGAGGCGGTGCAGCAGGTGCGTGGTCTCCCCGGCTTCGAGGAAGGCGTGGTCATCAGTACCTGCAACCGAGTCGAGCTATATGCCACTCATGCTCTCGACCACCATCAAACTGCGCATGAGAGATTGATCCGCTACCTCGTCGAACGGTTTGAACTTCCCCCCGAACAGGCCGAGGCGCTGGTGACCTACAAACTCGACTCTGCTGAGGCGGCACGGCATCTTTTCCGCGTCGTCAGCGGGCTGGACAGCATGGTGCTGGGCGAGACGGAAATCTTTGGCCAGGTGAAAGCCGCCTACCAGACCGCGCTCGGTGCCGGCACCACCAGCCGCACGCTGAACAAACTTTTCCAGCAGGCCTTCACCGTCGGCAAAAAGGTGCGCAATGAGACCAGCATCCAGCGCGGCTCCACCAGCGTCGGCAGCGTGGCGGTGGATCTGGCGGAGAAGGTCCACGACCTGAACAAATGCCGCGTCATGCTTGTCGGTGCGGGCGAGATGAGCCGCACTTGCGCGCAAAGTCTGCTCTCACGCGGGGCGCACAGCATCATCGTCTCCAACCGCAGCCACGATCGCGCCGTGGAGATGGCTGAGGAGATGAAGGGCAAAGCCATCCGCTTTGACGAATGGGAGTCCGCGCTGCACGAGGTGGATGTCATTATCTCCAGCACAAGCGCGCCGCATTTCATCATTAAGCCGGAACTTATCCGCGACGTCATGCGCAAGCGCCGCTGGGAGCCGCTGCTCATCATCGACATCGCCGTGCCGCGCGATGTGGACCCACAAGTGAACGACATCGAAGGCGTCTATCTCTACGACATCGACGCCCTTCAGGCTATTGCTGACGAAGGCCGCCGCGAGCGTGAAAAGCAGCTCGCCGCGTGCGAGCAGATCATCGAGGAGCAGCTCACGAAATTCGGGTTCACGGAGCGGTGAGTGAAGGTGCGGCTCTGGCACTGCTTCTGCTCTAATGCAGTCAGCCAGCCATGACACCCGCGCCGCCTGATACGAGCATTCCCACGCTCGGCCCCTGCCTTTTCACTTCGCCTCTCGCGCGGGCCGGAGCTATTTCGGCCCCCTTTAAAGAAGACGCCATCGACCGCATCCTCTACCACAGCCATCTGCTGGAGGACGGGCGAGATGTCTCCACACCGAGCTACGAGGAGGCCGGACCGCGTGAGAAGATCTTCTTTGACCCTGCCCGCACCACGGTGGGGATCGTCACGTGCGGCGGTCTTTGCCCGGGGCTGAATGACATCATCCGCGGCCTCGTGAACCGATGCCATTTGCAATATGGCGTCTCGCGCACCTACGGATTTCGTTACGGTTACGAGGGGCTGGTGCAGCGTTACGGGCACACACCGCTCTTGTTGCGACCATCATCCGTGGAGCAGGCACATCATTTCGGCGGCACCATGCTCGGCAGTTCGCGCGGGCAGCAGGACATCGGAGAGATGGTGGACACACTGGAGGATATGAAGGTGGACATCCTCTTCGTCATCGGCGGTGACGGCACCCTGCGTGGCGCGGCGGAGATCGTGAAAGAAATCGAGCGTCGGGGGCTGAAGAAGTCTGTCGTCGGCATTCCCAAGACCATCGACAACGACATCCGCTACCTGGACAAGAGCTTCGGCTTCGAGAGCGCCTTCGACGCTGCCGTGCAGGCCGTGAAGTGTGCCTATGTGGAGGCCACGGGAGCAGTGAATGGCGTGGGTCTGGTGAAGCTCATGGGGCGTGACTCCGGCTTTATCTCCTGTTACGCCGCGCTGGCGGGCAGCAATGTCGATTTCGTCCTCATCCCCGAGGTGCCTTTCGAACTCGATGGCGATGCTGGACTGCTGGAGTCACTCCGCCACCGGCTTTCCAAACGCGGCAGCGCCGTCATCGTGGTGGCTGAGGGTGCCGGGCAGCACCTGATGCAGACCAGTGACGCCACGGATGCCAGCGGGAACAAACGCTACGGCGACATCGGTCAGTTCATGAAGGAGCGAATCAACAGCTTCTTCAAAGAACGCCGTATGGAGGTGAATCTGAAATACATCGACCCGAGCTACATCGTCCGCAGCGTCCCAGCGAATGCGCAGGACAATGTCTATTGCTCACGCCTGGCACAGTCTGCCGTCCACGCCGCCATGGCGGGGAAAACAGGCATGTTGGTAGGCCGCTGGCACGGCTCGTTTGTACATCTGCCACTGGAGTTGGTCATCCACGGGCGTCGCAAGGTCGATCCCACGCAGGAGCTGTGGCACTCCGTCCTGGAATGCACCGGCCAGCCTGCGGTGATGGCGTGAGTGAAGAAAACCTGGGTGCTGAGAAGATCGACAAGCCGCAAGCGTAGCATGTATTCATGCCGAGCAATTTCTCGTGTGAGCCTAAAGGCTTTTGGAAGATGCCTGCTCACCTCTCGAGGATGAACACCCGCACCGCGCGATCTCGGCCGTCGGTGGCGAGGAGTTTGGCGTTAGGGCTGAAGGTGAGGCTGCGGGGGAGGCCTTCAATGGCGGTGAAGGTTTGCAGGAGGGTGGCGTCGGTGTAGCGCCAGAGTTTCAGCGTGTGATCTGCTGAGCCGGTGGCGAGGAGGGGCTGGGTGGGATGAAAGCAGGCGGCGCTGATGGTGGCATCGTGGGCGCGGAAGCGGTGTTGAATGGCGAGCGTGTCGGCATCGAGGATCATGACGAAGCGGTCGCTGCCGCCGACGGCGATGAGGCGGCGGTCGGGCGAAGCGGCGAGAGCGTAGAGGGCGCTGTCGTGATCGAGCGAGGCAAGGATGCGGCCTGTTTGCGAGTCGATGAGGGTGATGGTGCCTTTTTGCGTGTTGTCGGGCTGGAGTTCGCTGGAGATGGCAATGAAGTGGCCGCGTGTGCCGGCAAAGATGGCCTTGTAGGCTTCGTGTTTGAAATCGTGGAGCACGGCACCGGTGCGGGTGTTGTGAATGAGGATTTGCGAGCCGGGTGTGGTGCGCAGGAGGCGCTCCGCTTTGTCGTCAAAGTCGAGGTGCATCGTGGTGTCGCGCTCCGACTCGGCGGGGCGGGACCAGTTCTCGTTCACGCCGTCTTTCGTGGTGTGCCACAGGATGAGCGCGGAGCCGGGTGTGGTGAGGCTGTTGCGTGAGTATGCGGTGGCGATAAGGCCGGTGTTGAGGTGGACGGCGCTGACGGGGTGCTTTTCGCCGATGAAAGCGGGCATCGCGATGGGTTTGCGCGGGTCGGAAACATCGAAGCGTGTCCCGTATGCCTTTTCTCCTCGGGCGAGCAGCATGGTATTGGAGAGGAAATGGCAGGACCAGCCTTCGTCGCCTCCTGGCAGCATCTCGGCGAGCGGCTGGTCGGTGAGGTGCCAGAGCTGCGGTGGGGATTGCTGGGTGAGGAGGTGTCCGCTGCGATGATTCACGCTGAGAGGCAGATAGCCGATGTAATCGGTGATGCCGTGGAAGCTGCCGGTGGGGGCGAGATCGCTGGGATGAAAAAAGTGCAGCGTGCGGCTGACGGCGAGGCTTTGGGAAGCGCTGCCGCCGAGAGTGATGAGGTTGCTGCCGGCGCTGTAGGCCACCTGCGCGATGGGCATGGCGGCGACGCGTCGGCGTTTGATGAGCAGGCCGTTGTTGGAATGATAAACCTCCAGATCGCCGGAGATGAGGCCGATGACGAGCCGGGCGTGATCGGGGCTGGCTGCCATGGAGTTCGGATGCGCGTTGAGGCGCGAGTGGAAGGCGGGGCTGCCATCGGTGAGCTTGAGGCCGGTGAGGTTGTAGTTTTGATGCTGGATGAGTGCGAGGGCCTTTCCGTGCGAGGCAAAGACCATG
>CAYMHJ010000321.1:0-7214 GCA_964390165.1 uncultured Prosthecobacter sp.
CACTCGACATCATCGACTGCAACGCTGGCGACCATGGCAAGGCCTTCGCCACCAACTTCAATCCCGAGATCAACCTGCGCGAGGTCACGGCCAATGGCCGCTACTGGGAAAATGGCGACTGGGTGGAGACAAAGCCGCTCGAGATCAAGCGCAGCTTCCCCTTCCCCGACGGCATCGGCCCGAAGAACATCTACTGCCTCTACCATGAGGAACTCGAAAGCCTCACCAAGCACATCCCCATGCGCCGTGCGCGCTTCTGGATGACCTTTGGCGACAATTACATCAAGCACATGGAGGTGCTGGTGAACGTCGGCATGACGCGGATCGACCCCGTCATGCATCAGGGCCATGCCATCATCCCCATCGAGTTCCTCAAGACCCTGCTGCCGGAGCCCGGCACGCTCGGCGCAGATACCAAGGGCAAGACCTGCATCGGCAACTGGATCGAAGGTACCGGCAAGGACGGCCAGCCCCTGCGCTACTACGTGTATAACATCAAAGACCACGAAGACTGCTACAAGGAAACCAACTCCCAGGGCGTGTCCTACACCACCGGCGTGCCTGCGATGATCGCCGCGAAGCAGCTCCTCACCAACACCGAATACCGCCAGCCCGGCGTCTGGAATGTCGAACAGCTCAATCCAGACCCCTTCATGGCCGACCTGAACGCCTACGGCCTGCCCTGGGTGGAGACCTGGCCTGCCGAGCCCATGCCCGGCGAGTGATGTGACCGACCCGGCAGGGCTGCACGGCCACGGCGGCATAGTCTCCTTTACCCGCTTGGAGGCCCGTTCACCGTCCAGCCCGCGCCTCCACTCGCGCACCCCATGCCCTCTTCAGATCTCTCCCATGCCCCCCTCGGCGTCTTTGACTCCGGCGTCGGCGGTCTCACCGTCGTCCGTGCCCTGCGTGAGCTGCTGCCTCAGGAGTCCATCGTCTATCTCGGCGATACCGCCCGCGTGCCCTACGGCTCGAAGTCGCCCGATACCATCCGCCGCTTCTCCGTCGAGGACTCCCAGTTCCTCGTCAGCCACGGGGTCAAGGCCGTCATCGTCGCCTGCAACACCGCCACCGCCCACGCCCTGCCCACCCTCCAGGCCACCTTCCGCGTCCCCGTCATCGGCGTCATCGAGCCCGGTGTCGAGGCCACCCTGGCAGACGCCAAATGCGAACGCGTCGGCATCATCGGCACCGCCGGCACCATCCGCAGCAGCGCCTATCAATACGCCCTCGCCATGCGCCGCCCCGGCCTCCAGATTCATGCCACCGCCACTCCCCTTCTCGTCCCCTTCATCGAGGAAGGCTGGCTCGACCACCCCGCCCTGAAGCTCGTCCTGAAGCAGTATCTCGATCCCCTCTTGGACAAAGGCATCGACACCCTCATGCTCGGCTGCACGCACTACCCCCTGCTCATGCCCGCGCTGAAAAAAATGCTCGGAAAAAAAATCCATCTCGTGGACAGCGCCAGCACCTGCGCCGCCCACACCCAGCGCGTCCTGGAGGATCAGCACCTCCTCCGCAAATCCAAGGCCAAACCCAGCCTCGACATCTACCTCACCGACCTCTCCGAGCAGGCCGAGTCCATGGCCAGACGCTTCCTCGGCACCGACTTCGGCAAGGTGAAGAAGGCCACCCTGTAGCCGACGTGATCAGAGACACGCTCGACGGTTTGCCACGCGCCTACGACAAGCCGCTCTACGAAGCGAAGGTGGAAGCCGTCTTCGAGTACTTCTACGAGACGACGGCGTGATCTGAAGGCACAGAAAAGGCGTGGTTTTAAAAAGGAAAATGTCCGCAGACGACAGGCCTCACCTTCACGCAGGAAAGTGTCTGGAGTGGGTCTGGAGTCGTTTTTGACAGAAGTCTGGCGTGAGACTTCTGAACGGCTGTGCCTGAGACTTTGAGCTGCGGAGGTGGCTTCCGGCTATCTGTCATCCAGTCCCTTTTTGCGGATGGAATCGACGATTTCGAGCAGCTTCTTGGCCAGCGGGTTGGTGAGATACCAGTGCACATCCTCGCCGTAGTCGTCTGAGTAGAGTCTGACATAGCCAGGGCAAGAGCCGGGCAGGTAGGGTGGGATGCCGATGCTGGCCTGCTTGAAGTGGGCGGTTTTGATGAGCTTCACGCCCTTGCCGGCATCGCGCACCTGATAGGGGACGCAGCTGCGTGTGCTGCTGTTAAAGCTGTCCTCGATGAAGTTGAAGTAGGGCTCGCGCACGCCGTCGGGCATGGGGGATTCCCAGTTCACGATTTTCGGACTCGGGTTGACGAGCTGGACGCCGACGACGCGTTCATCGAGGTCGGTGATGAAGCTGATGTATTTGAAGGTGTTGCAGCGGTCCGGGATCGCGATGCCGCCCTCGACGGCCCACATGTGGACGTGCAGGGAGTGCTGGGGGAAGGCGAGGTTCATGACATCAAACTCACGCTGCCTGCGGGCACCTCGTGGCAGCATGGCGATGGCGCTCTTCACCGGCATGAGCCATTTCACGCTGGCCCAGATGGTGTCGGGGATGACCTCGGGAGCATCGCGGCTGCCACCGAGGACCTGCAGGCTGTAAAACTCGATGCTGTCGAGCAGCACCTTGCGTGTGTGGACATTGAGTGGAAGCCAGTCGGCGCTGAGGCTCATCTGGGTGGGATGGGGCGGCGGGCGCACAGAGGGTGCAGCAGCGGCTGGTTTGGGGCCGGCGCTGGTCACGGCACGCTGGGTGATTCGGCTTCCGGTGACGCCCCCGGCAGGATTCCCTGATTGAGTGAAGCTCATCACATTTTGAGCAAAGGTGATCTCCACGCTTTGCTGGTTCGGGTAGGTGACGAGCACGCTGGTGGCGTTTGTCTGCTTCCAGTGGCTGACCTGGGCGGAGCCCTTCACCTTCATCGTGCCATCCGGCTCAAAGATGACCTGCGTGTCTGTGATGCCAGACTTCCAGGACCAGATGTGGCCGGTGAGATCCTGGATGAAGCGGGAGGTGTTTTGCGCGCTGGCTGGGATGATGCTGAACAGAAGGCCGAAGGTGAGGAGAAGAAGTGATCGTTTCATGAGGGTGTGTGACTTGCTTCGGGATTGGTGGTGAAGAGTTGCAGCGGCAGGATGTTTTTCTTTTTCGGATCAGCCTTTCACAAAGGCCACGCGGAAGCCGACGGAGTTCCTCCTGAGATTCGTTGGCCCGGCGTTGCGGTTAGCGCTGCGGCAGTCTTCGGCTTTGCTGAGCCAGGCGCCGCCGCGCATGACGCGCTGCGGGCCGACCCGGGGGATGGCCAGCGGGTTGGTGCCCTTGGGTGGAAAGGGATTGTACACATCGAGACACCACTCAAAGACATTGCCATGCATGTCATAGAGCCCCCAGGCATTGGGCCGGTAGGTGGCGACTGCGGCGGTGGTGTTGCCCACGCCGTCGCTATGCTCTTTGTCGCCATGATCAAAGTCGGTGTAGCTGCGGTCGGCGTAGTTGGCGTATAGGTGGAGATCTCCGGCTGTCTTGCCGAAGCTGAAGGCGGCCTGCTCATCGGCGCGGCAGGCGTATTCCCACTGCGCCTCGGTGGGCAGGGTGAAGCGTCCTTTGGTAGGCTTGACCTTGCGGTTCATGGCTTCGCAAAATTCGAGTGCCTCCATGTAGCTGACATTGTTCACCGGCATCTCGGGCCCCTGAAACTCGGCTGGGTTTGTCTTCATGATGGCCTGCCATTGAGCCTGCGTGCATTCGGTGCGGGCGATCCAGAATTCCTCGCTGAAGCGGACGTTGCCAGCCACTTCATCCTCACCACGTCCCCACTCGGTCTTCGGGCTGCCGATGTAGTAGCTCCCGGCGGCGCATTTGACGAAGACCATGTCCACTCCGGGAGCGAGCTGCATGGCGGTGGTCTCCACTCCGGCAGGTGTGACCATGCCCGGGCTCATGGGGCTGAGACCGGGGCCTGATGGCGGTGGCATGGCGGGAGCAGAGCCGGGAACAAAGTAAAAGGTGCTGCGCAGACCTGAGTAGCTGAAGGGTGTCTGCTCCGTGCCAGTCTTCTCGCGTGTGTGGTCCTGAACATCGGCGGTGACGAGGGTGTGCATGTCTCCGATGCTGAGGCCGGGCGTGGTGAGGTGTTTGCAAAGAAAGGTCGTGTAAGGGCTGCCGTCTCGTAAGGCTGTGGCCGTGGTTTCTGAAGCCGTGGCAAAGCCGATGAAGGTGCCGCGCGCACTCATGCTGGCGAGACCGGGAGTGGCCGCGGACTTTGGCAGCTCCGAGCGGCAGCAGTCGAGGAAGACGATGTTTACCCGCGTGCCCTGATCCTCCATGCGGTTGAGCACGCGCTTGGTGGAGAGTGCCTGCTCCGTGAGGTCCACATTCCGGGTGATGCGCGCGCCCCTGGGGAAGAGGTAATTGACGCCCTCCCGCTCGCCGCCATGCCCGGTGAAATAGAAGAGCCCCACGCCCTTCGTCGCCCGCAGCTTGTCACTGAACTGATCGAGAGCCTGATGTGCCTCGTTCAGCGTGGGCTCATTGAGCTCGATGATCTGAAAGTTCGCCGCCTGAAGCGCGGTCCTCATGCGTGCCATGTCCTGCCTGATCCCTGGAAGCACCGGGAAACTCTGCGTGCCCACATCCGCCACGCCCATGATGAGTGCCACGCGCGCCTCGCCGGGCGGCTGGGTGTCACGCGTGATGAGGGTGAGCGCTTTTTCAGGTTCGTCTTCAGCCAATGCAACGGCACTGACCAAGGCGAGCAGGCATGGGAGTGGTGTTTTCATGGGAGTGGGGAAAGTCAGGGTGCGGTGTGGATGACGAGGCGATCCAGCCCAACCGCAGGCGCGGCAGTTGGAGTGGTGCCAAAGGTGGCATTTGAAGCATTCGAGGTTCGTGTGATAAGCCGGATGGCCTTGGCGATGGCGGCCTGCAGGTCGTGCGTTTCATCATCGGCAAAGGAGGCGCCTTTGCTGAAACTGCCCGCGAGTGCCGCGCCATCTCCGAAAGGCCGGTCACTCACGATGGCCTGGAGTTCCTCCCTGCCATACACAGGACCGCTGACGCGTGCGAAAGGGATGCCGCTGCGTGGATTTGGCAGGAGCTGCACGGGCTGCCCTGGCTGGATGGGCACGTCCGGCATGTCGCTGTTCGGGAAGAGCAGCGTGACTGCGCCGCTGGCATCCCGATACTTCAGGCGCAGGTAGGCTGGCGCGGAGACCTGCACGCGGATGACGGGCACCTCGCCATCGCGGTAGGTGGTCTTGTCCGTCGTCAGCTTCACGGCGATGGGTCGGCTGCGCGTGAGGTGCTCTTCTCGTCCGGGGATGGTTATCGCAGGCAGGGCCACGGCACCATTCACGGTGCCTAGATTCAGGCGCGTGATGATGTCGGCGAATTTGTCGAGGAAGTGCTCGCGGCTCATGCCGTCGCCCTCCAGCAGCGTCTTTACATCAAAGAGGCCGATCTGGGCGGCGAGCTGCTTTTGGAAATCATCCGCCGTTAGGCCGATCTCGGCGGCGGCTTGTGGCAGGGAGAGGATGCGGTCGTAATGCTTGAAAAGCACGGCCACGGGCTCGCTGCCGCCATCGGCTGTGATGCCAGCGGACTTCAGCGCGGAGAGGAAGCGCTGCGTGTCCTGCTGCACGGCTGAGTCGATCTTTTCCTGCGGCGGATGCAGGGCCTCGACGAGCCTTTGCTCATCGGCTCCATAGGTCACGGACAGTGCGCGGATCTCATCGCGCGGGAGCTGCTTGATGCCCTGGTCGTGGCAGATCATGCAGGCCATGGCGTTGCTTACCTCGGCGCGGCCGGTGGCATTTGTGCGGTCGCTGACGATCTCGGTGGGAACCGCGCCATCGAGCCGCTGACCGCTGACATCGCTGACGTAGTAGCCGTTCATGCCGTTCGGCAGGGAGAAGACGATCTCTCCGCCTGCATGATCAAAGGCGCGGGTGCCACCGAGCAGATGCGCGGCGGCGGGGCCGAGGGGATTTGTGTGCAGGTTCGCTCGGCCACCGCTTTCCTTGAAGTCATAGCTTAACCAATAGTAGCCAGCATACGCGCCCAGCTCGTGCCTTTCGGCCAGCCGGTTGTGGCGTGAGACGCCGCTCTTGGTGAAGCCGGAGCGCAGGGCATGACCGCTGGCGAGATTCTTGAAGACGTCCACGCCCAGGCGCGACTCCAGCTCCTGCTGATGCGCGGGCAGGCGGAGCAGATCATTGTAAAGCGGCGCGCGTGTGGCGGTGGCGGCCAGCCAGTCGGCGCGCACGGACGGTGTCCTGACCTGCAAAGCCGCGCTCAGGCTGGTCTCGACAGCGAAGGGATAAAAGGAGGTGATGCGATCCCACAGCGCGGCATCCCAGCCGATGTCGTGGAGGCGAACGCGGAAGAGCACCTTCTCCGGCCCCACTTCCTCAAAGGTGGCGATGCGTGGGTTTGTGGAGAGGCTGTTCAGCACTTTGCGTGTGCCCTGGCGCATGAGGTCGAGCTGCTTCGAAGTGACTTCGGTGTTGTTGTTATGCGCGAAGGCCAGCGAGACATAGCGCGTGTCTGCCGCGACATCGGCAGGCAGGCTTTGCAGATCATCGAGCACGGCGCGGATCTCGGCATTGAGGCTGATGACGCTGCGCGCTGGCTCAGGGGCTGCGGCTTCAACAACTGGGGCTAGTCCGCCGCCGCCGGGATCTGGCGCACCGGCTTTGATCCAGGAAAGCAGGAGTGCGTTTTCTTCATCGGTGAATGGCGTGGGCTTCTGATTAGCCTCGCGGTCGGCTTTCGTTTTCAGAGGCATGTCAGCGCTGCGGACCTGGACGTAGAGCATGGAATTCTCCGGCGTCTTGAAGTCGAGATAGCTGCTCTTCCTCAGTTCGGCGAAGTCGTCGATGAAGGCGAACTCATCGGGTGATTCACTGTCCTTGCCGTGGCACTCGCCGCAGCGTTTTTGCAGGAGGGTGAAGACTCTGGAGGCTTCGTCGTTGCCTAGAGCTGGGGGTGGGGGAGGATTGAGGGGAAGAGCAGGAGCAGGAGTTTCCAGGCCTTTTGTCACGATGGGTGGCGGAGTCGGACTGACTTCCGCCATGGGCTCGGCGGTGGGCATTTTTTCATGCTTCTGATTCGACTGCATCACCTGCCAGACGATGAAACCCAGGAAGCCGATCACTGGCAGGGCAAGACCGGCGACGAGGCAGTTCGTGAGCGTTGAGGAACTGCTGCGACGAGGCAGAGGCTTGGCCGGAGCAGTCGCCGGACCTTGACGGATGG
>CAYMHJ010000322.1:0-3886 GCA_964390165.1 uncultured Prosthecobacter sp.
CGTAGCAATGCTGCTCGAGAAAAGCCGTCGGAGGAGCGGCGAGAAGCGAGGTGGATAGCAGACAGACGAGGAGGTGACGAAGCATGAGACGATCAGGTTTCTTCACTACGGCGAAAGGGGGCTCAACTCGACATCAAGGCAAAGTAGGCAGAAGAATGGGGACAGGAGAATGAGCTGATTGAGGGTTCGGTTTCTTGTGTTGCCATTCACATTAGGATGTCTTTAACGACATGGCTCTCTTCCACACCAGTGAGGCGGACGTTGAGGCCGCGGAACTTGTGGGTAAAGCGCTGGTGGTCGATGCCGAGGCAGTGCAGGAGGGTGGCGTGCATGTCGCGGAGGTGGACGGGGTTTTCGGCGATGTTGTAGCAGAAGTCGTCGGTGGCTCCGTATTCGATGCCGGGACGGATGCCGCCGCCAGCGAGCCAGATGGTGAAGCAGCGCCCGTGGTGGTCGCGGCCCATGCCGGGATCTCCGAGCCTGCCCTGGCTAAAGGTGGTGCGCCCAAACTCGGTGGCGAAGAGGACGAGCGTGTCCTCCAGCAGGCCGCGAGCTTTGAGGTCTTTGATGAGGGCGGTGGTGGGTTGGTCAATGTCCCGACATTGATTGGGGAGTTGGCGGCTGATGGCGATGTGCTGGTCCCAGCCGCGATGGAACAGCTGGACGAAGCGGACGTTCCGCTCCAGCAGGCGGCGGGCGAGGAGGCAGTTCGCGGCATAGCTGCCGGGCTTGCTCACTTCGGGGCCGTAGGCTTCGAGCGTGGCGGCTGTTTCACCGCTGATGTCGGTGAGGTCGGGCACGCTGCTTTGCATACGATAGGCCATCTCGTAGGCCTGGATGCGGGTGAGGGTCTCGGGGTCGCCAAGAGTGTCGGCGCTGATTTGGTTGAGCTGGGCGAGGTCATCGAGGATGGCGCGTCGTTGGTCGCGCTCAATGCCGGGCGGGTTTTGCAGATACAACACGGGGTTGCGGCCGGGACGCAGGCCCACGCCTTGATGAGAGGAGGGCAGGAAGCCGCTGCCCCAGAGCCGCGAGAAAATGGGCTGGCCGGGATTTTTGCCGGTGCCCTGGGAGACCATGGCGATGAAGGCGGGGAGGTTTTCGTTTTCGGTGCCGAGGCCGTAGCTGGCCCAGGCGCCCATGCTGGCGTAGCCAGGAAGTTGATTGCCGGTGTTGAAGTAGGTGATGCCGGGGTCGTGGTTGATGGCCTCGGTGTGAATGCTTTTCACGATGCAAAGGTCATCGGCGATGGTCTGGAGATTCGGAAGCAGATTGCTAATCCAGGTGCCGTGTTTGCCACAGCGTTTTCCTGCCATGAGCGGTGGGACGACGGGGTAGGCGGTCTGGCCGCTCGTCATACCGGTGAGGCGCTGGGTGCCTTTGACGCTGGGGGGGATCTCTTTGCCAGCGTGCTTGTGGAGCATGGGCTTGTCATCAAAGAGGTCCACATGGGAGAGGCCGCCGCTTTGGAAGAGGCAGAGCACGCGTTTGGCCTTCGGTGCGAAGTGCGGGAGGCCGGGCAGGCCGATGCGTGCTGTATCACCAGCGGCGGCAGCGTGCAGTCCTTCACGGCTGAGCAGGCTGCCGAGGGCGATGCCGCCGATACCACGGGAGACATCTCCGAGGAAGCTGCGGCGGGTGAGATGGGCGAGGTGGTCTTGGAATGGGTTCATGATGAGAGTGGGTGGGCTGAGGTCAGTTCCGGGTGACGCTTTCACTGAGGTTGAGCAGGAGGCTGGCGATCTGCATCCACGCGGCGTGTTCGGCGGCGGGGAGGGTTTCATCGCGTGGTGATTCTCCGACGCTGAGGATTTCTTCCGCCTGGCCGGGCTTGCTGCTGAAGCGGCTGCGTTCGCGGGTGAGGGCGGATTCCAGCACGGCGAGTTCGGCGGGCTTTGGTTCGCGAGAGGTAGCTTCGGTAAAGGCCCAGCGCAGTTTCCCGGCATCATCGCCCTTCTGATGCAGCGCTCTCTGGGCAAATGCGCGAGCGGCTTCGACAAACTGCGGATCGTTGAGCGTGACGAGCGCCTGGAGCGGCGTCGTGGTGTTGCCACGCGCGACCGTGCAGACCTCGCGGTTCGGCGCATCGAAGGCGGTCATGTTCGGGGGGGCGGCGGTGCGTTTCCAGAACGTGTAGAGGCTGCGGCGGTAGAGCTTTTCTCCGTGGTCCTGCACAAAGGTCTGCGCGGTGGCGGGTGTGCTGCCGTAGTGGCTGACCTCGCGCCAGAGATCGCCCGGCGTGTAGGGATTCACACTGGGGCCGCCAATGCGGGGCACGAGCAGGCCGCTGGTGCTCAGGGCGGCATCTCGCAGCAGTTCCGCAGGCAGGCGGAAGCGCGGGCCGCGTGCCAGCAGGCGATTCTGCGGATCACGCTCCAGCAGGGCGGGCGTAGCGGCGGAGGTCTGGCGATAGGTTTCACTCATCACGACGAGCTTGATGAGGCGCTTCACATCCCAGCCGCTCTCCATGAAATCGACGGCGAGCCAGTCAAGCAGGTCGGGATGGCTGGGCCACTCTCCCTGCGCACCGAAGTCCGCCGGGGTGGCGACGATGCCGGTGCCGAAGAGCATCTTCCAGAAGCGGTTCACGGCCACGCGGGCGGTGAGCGGATTGTTTTTCATCGTGATCCACTTGGCAAGGCCGAGCCGGTCTGGCGTTGCTCCATCTGGCATGGGCGGCAGGGCCTCGATGGTGCCCGCGCTGACCTTGATAGTGGGCTGGGCGTAGTCGCCGCGATTGAGGATGAAGGTATCACGCGGCTTCGCGGCCACATCCATGACCATCGTCGAATGCGGCTGCGTGAGCGCGGCGAGACGCTCTTCGAGGTTCGTAAGGTCCACTCGGATGCGGCGCAGCTCGTCGGCGTGCTCAGCACAGTAGTTCCACAGTTCGAGTTGTTGTTGCTTTGTGCGCTTGGATTCCTCCGTCGTCAGCAGCGCGATGATGCCTGCGGGCAAATCACTGTCGTCGTCCTGCCCGGTGATGACAAAGAACTCGAAGTGGCCCGGCACGAGGCTTTTTCCATGACCAAAGACAAGCTGCGTGGTGAGGAAAGGTGTTTCGGCCGTGCTGAGCGGCTGCGCAAAAGTCGCCGTGAGGCGTGCAGGGCCATTACCGGCCGGATCGGGCGACCAGCCGCTTTCGTTGCGCGGATCGAGACAGCCCGCAGGCGGATACTTCGAGTCCCAGGAACTCGCTGTCGTGCGCTCGATGCGCTCCAGCTTGTGCAGATTGATCTGATCATTCGCGATGGTGCCCGCCGTGGCCGCGATGGCGGTCACGACAAAGGTGCCCTTGTCCGGCTGCTCATCACTGGCGGCATCCACAGCCTTGCCTTTGGCTTTCGCCCGTCTCTCCTTCGGCCCGCTGCCCCAGCCGCCGCCGGGCAGATTTGGATCAGGATGAAAAACCACGCGGATGCCGGTGACAGGCTCGGCGAGCCTCGGCAGCTCCATAGACACATCATACGCCGCCAAGTCCGCCACCTGCGGCAGGCGCACGCCGTTCTCGCCATCCATCTCAAAGCCGTTGCCGCGATTCGGCGTGGAGATCTTCAAGATGCGGGTGGGATGCACTTTCAGCCCTTTGCCGCGTGCGGCGAGCTTCGTGCGCTCGCGTTGTTCCCAGCTCGCGAGCGTCTTCGCATCCACTTGGCCGAGTGTGGCCTTCAACACGTCGATCTGCTTTCGCAAGACAGGGACTTCATCCGTTTTGAGCACTGTTTTGGCCTGGATGAACGGCCCCGGATTGATGCCCGCATTCCCATCCAGCCCGCGATCACTGAGCGAGTTGAAGAACGCGAACATCTGGAAGTAGTCCTTCTGTTTGATGGGATCAAATTTGTGATCGTGACACTGTGCGCACGCGAGGGTTAGACCCAGCACG
>CAYMHJ010000322.1:3896-7211 GCA_964390165.1 uncultured Prosthecobacter sp.
CACGCTCTCGCCGAGAGTCTTCACGCGGTCAGCGTTGTAGTTTGTGAGATTCTCCTCTGGGATGGTCCCACCCTCGTGCGTGACCATGTTGTTGCGCTGGAAACCCGTGGCGATCAGCTCCGCCTCCGTGCGCTGCGGCAGCAGGTCACCAGCCAGCTGTTCGATCAGGAAGCAATCATAGGGCTTGTTGTCGTTGAAGGCCTGAATGACCCAATCACGCCATAGCCACATGCTGCGCCCGCCATCGATCGAAAAGCCATTGCTGTCCGCATAACGCGCCGCATCCAGCCATTCCAAAGCCACTCGCTCGCCGAAGTGCGGCGACTTTAGCAGCCGCTCCACGAGTTTCTCATAAGACTGTGGACTCGCGTCCTTCACAAACGCCTCCACCTCCAGCGTGCCCGGCGGCAGCCCCGTGAGATCGAGAAACACGCGCCGCACCAGCATGGCCGCATCTGCCTGGGGGGAAGGCTTCAACCCTTCCTCGGCCAGACGGCGATGCACCAGCGCATCGATGGGATTGGCGAGCGTCTTTGGCAAAGGCACCTTCTGCGGCGCGATGAAGGACCAATGCCCGGCATACTTCGCGCCCTGCTCGATCCAGGCTTTGATCATCGCCTTGTCCGCCTCCGTCAGTTTGAGGTGTGATTTTGGCGGCGGCATCACTTCGTCCTCATCCTCGCTGATGATGCGGAACCATGCCTCGCTGTTTTTCAAATCACCCGGCTTGATGGCAATGGTGCCATCTTTGTCGGCATAGGCATCCTCCTGCACATCGAGCCGCAGTTTGGCCTTGCGCCCCTTTTCATCGAAACCGTGGCATGAAAAACAGTTCTCCGAGAGGATGGGCCGGATGTCGCGATTGTAGTCCAGCGTGGCGGCGAAAGCCGTGGGAGCCAGGATGAGTAGCAAAGAGCAAAAAGAGCGTGTCATGAGCATAAAGGTCCAATGAGGTTCAGCCAGGAGCTAAGGCAGGGCCGGTGCGGAATCGTTGATGAGCCACGCGGCCTGCACATCATCCATGAAGTGATCCGTGCGGCCGGAGACGGGGCCGGGCGTGTTCGAGCCCATGGAAATGACCAGCGTGCGGGCCTGTGGCGGCACATCCAGGCGCACGGTGATCCTGTGCCAGCCGGGCTGATCGGCAGTGGGAAAGACCGCACGGCCCGTGGTGGTCAGCGAGGCATCCCGCATGTCAAGCCAAGTGTTTTCCCACAGCGTGGAGACCTCACCGGCTGCCTGCGCAAACGTGGCGACATTCAGGCTGTAGTGCTCGTTCTGCCCGGACTTCGACGCGTGAAACCACGCGGTCACCTCGATTTGTAATGGCCGGTCGGTCAAAGGACGGCTGGAGGTGAGATCGGTCATCAGATTCGCAAAATAGCCCTTCCCCTCCGGTGCCGGGCCCAGCTTCACCATGCGCTGGCCGTTCCGCGCCGCCGGGCGCTCGCCACCGCCTTCCACAATCTCCGTGGTGATGCCGCTCCACTGGCCTGCCATCGGCACCAGATGCACCTGCGGCAGGTTTTGCGGCTGCTCAAAGCCGAGGTTCGCCAGCGAGATGGCAAACTGCCGGATGCCACCGCTCCACGCCATGACCAGCGTCGTGCTGAAACACCCGATGACCAGGCCCGCCGCCGCTGCGAACCACGGCCGCCACACCTGCCAGCGCACTGCGCGAGGCCCCGATGACGAGACAATGGACGCTGGTTGATGAGCGGCTGCCACCACGGCCATGACACCGCTTTCGACGAGCCTCCGGCGGGCCTCGGGGTGATCACGCAGCATTTCCTTTAACTCCTCCAGTTCCCGGGAAGTGAGGGTCCCGTCTTCGTGCGCGATGAGCAGTTCTTCGAAACGAGTTGTGTTCATATTCAGATTGGGGTGAGAGCGATGCGCTTGCGGACACATTCTGCGAGCACCAGCCGCAGGCGGCAGAGCGCCGTCTTCACACTGCCAACGCTCTGGCCAAGCTGCGCCGCCATCTCGGCGATGGGTTGATCCCGGTGATAGCGGCGCGTGATAAACTCCCGTGATCGCGCCGGCAGCGCATCCAGACACTGCGTGAGCGCCGCCGTGTGATCGTGCCAGACATCCGCCCGACCGTTCTGCTCCTCGTAGGCCTGCTCCACCAGCGCCGACAGATCTGCATCCGCCACGGGTCGTTCGCGGTTCTGTTTCCGCCAGCTTTCGAGTGCAACCAGGCGCGCCGTCGCCCGGCACCAGGCCGGCACATTCGCGACGATCTCGCCATGCCGAGTGAAGCGCTCAAAACGCACCCACACCTCCTGAAACACATCCTCCGCAAGCGCCGCATCCCGCACCAGCGTGCGGATGTACGCTTGAATGAGCGACCTGCACTCCAAAAATACCCGCACCTGATGATCCAGAATGGCATCATCAGGTGAAAAAAGGTCGGCATCAGGTTCAGTTGGCTCAGGCATCGGAAGCGGGCGTTTCCAATCAGTGACGCCCCCGAATGAAAGGTTACGCACTTTTTCTCATGCCAATAAAACGGGGTCACCCATCTTCGTTTCGGCATTGTGGCAGTCGTAGTAATGCTGCTCGAGAAAGGCCGCCGGGGGCGCGGCGAGTAGCGGGGTGCCAAGAAGACAGGCGAGAAGGTGGCGAAGCATGAGACAATCAGGTTTCTTCATTACGGACAAAGAAGTCTCAACTCGACAAGGAGGATGAGGTTCTACAGGAGAATGGGGGCCGGGAAGTTTGGAATAGACGTCCATCCATTATCGGCTGGGTTTAGCTCGGGCCATCGGGCCGAACTCCACTTCCAACATGCCGTGCAGGCGCTTCACCAGCGGGGTGTGCTCTGGGTTGGTGATGACGTTGCCATGCTCGGCGGGGTCGGTGCTGTGGTCGTAGAGTTCGGCGCTGCCGTCGCGGCGCTCGGTGAGACGCCAGCGCTGGGTGCGGACGGTGCGGCCGTTGCCCCACTCGCAGAAGGCGCCGGGTTTGCCTGCGGCTCCGGGGTCGTGGAGAAGCGGCAGGAAGCTTTTTCCGTCGAGCGCCTCCGGGGCGGGCAGTCCGGCGAAATCGCAGAAGGTGGGGAAGAGATCGAGCAGCTCGACGAGGCCGTGGGACTTCGCGTTCTTGGCGCCCTGCGGAAGGCGCACGATGAGGGGCACGCGCAGGACCTGCTCGGAGAGACTGTGTTTGCACCACTGGCCGCGCCAGCCGAGGTGATAGCCGTGGTCGCTGGTGAAGACGACGAGGGTGTTGTCGAGCTGGCCTTTGGCGCGGATGTGATCGAGCAGGCGACCGATCTGCTGGTCGAGCGTGGTGACGGCGGCGTAGTAG
>CAYMHJ010000323.1:0-7157 GCA_964390165.1 uncultured Prosthecobacter sp.
ACTACATCCGCCCGCGCCTCGAAGAACTCTCCAACCACAAGCTCCGCTACGCCGGACGCGAGCGTTCCAGCAGCCCAGCCGCAGGCTCCAAAGCCATCCACGTGCATGAGCAGGAAAACCTCGTCGAAGCCGCATTCAGTTCATAATCCTGACTCATCCTGCACTCCTGTTCCTCCTGTAAAAAAGCCCCCTTTCCCCAACGATCATGGCTGACATCAAAATCCCCGCACTCGGCGAATCCGTCGCCGGAGGTCAAATTTCCAAGTGGCACTTCCAAGTCGGCGACGCCGTCAAAGTCGGCGATGTGCTCCTGACTCTCGAGACCGACAAGGTCGCAGCTGAGGTCACCTCTGAATTCACCGGTGTGCTCGCAGGCATCGCCGCCAAAGAAGGTGATGACGTCGTGATCGGTGCCGTCGTCGGCAACATCACCGAAGGTGCCGCCGCCGCTGCCCCAGCCGTAGCGCCCGCTCCAGCACCCGCCGCACCCGTTGCCGTCGAGGCACCGAAGCCTGCTGCACCAGCCCCCGTTGCTGAAGCACCCAAGCCCGCACCAGCCCCAGCTCCAAAGCCCGCGCCGAAAGCCGCCCCGGCTCCTGAAGGCCGCACCACGCGGAAGAAGATGAGCCCGCTGCGCCGGAAGATCGCCGACCAGCTCGTCAACGCCCAGCAGACCGACGCCATCCTCACCACCTTCAACGAGTGTGACATGAGCAGCCTCATGAGCATGCGCTCGAAGCTTCAGGAGAGCTTCGTCAAGACCCACGGTGTGAAACTTGGCTTTATGTCGTTCTTTGTGAAGGCTGTCGTCGAGGCGCTGAAGGCCGTCCCGCAGATCAATGTCCGCGTCGAAGGTGATGAAATCGTGCAGCAGCACTTCTTCGACATCGGCGTCGCCGTCGGCACCGAGCGTGGTCTGATCGTCCCCGTCATTCGTGATGCCGATCAGAAGAGCTTCGCCGAGATCGAAAAAGACATCCTCGCCTACGCCGCCAAGGCTAAGGAAGGCAAGATCGAGCTCTCCGACCTCACAGGCGGAGTCTTCACCATCTCGAATGGCGGTGTTTATGGCTCACTGCTCAGCACCCCGATCATCAATCCTCCACAGAGCGCCATCCTCGGCATGCACACCATCCAGCAGCGCCCAGTCGCGGTCGATGGCCAGGTGGTCATTCGCCCGATGATGTATCTCGCCCTTAGCTACGATCACCGCGTCGTCGATGGCAAGGAAGCCGTCAGCTTCCTCATCCGCATCAAGGACTGCATCGAGAACCCCGCCCGCATGTTGGTCGGCGCGTAATCCCGTGTTCGCCCCTCACTCGGCCAGCGGCTTTTCGGGCCGCTGGCTTTTTTATGAACATTTCGTGCTTGGCTTGGCCCATCTCCTGCCGGTATGAGAGGTCATGGACTTTGCCAAATTTGCTGCTGACCTCTCGGGTTTCGTCTGGGGCGTTCCTCTCATCGTGCTGCTTTTTGGCACGCATCTGTTTCTCACCATCCGCACGGGCTTCATCCAAAAGCATCTTGGCAAAGCCATCAAGATCTCCCTTTCCCGTGAAAAAGAAGGAGATGGTGATGTCTCCCAGTTCGGCGCACTGATGACCGCGCTCGCCGCAACCATCGGTGCCGGAAACATCATCGGCGTGGCCGGTGCGGTGGCCACGGGTGGGCCTGGTGCTGTTTTCTGGATGTGGCTCACAGGTGTGTTCGGCATCGCCACGAAGTATTCGGAGGCCGTGCTGGCCGTGAAGTATCGCGTGCAGATGCCGGATGGCAGTTACGCTGGCGGGCCGATGTATGCCCTGGAGCGCGGGCTGGGGCAGAAATGGTTGGGCATGGTCTTCGCCGCCTTCACCTGCATCGCCGCCTTCGGTATTGGCAACATGTTCCAGGCCAATGCCGTGGTGGAGTCCCTCCAGGGATGGATCAAGCCAGGCGCGGAGCCTGATGTGGTGCTGCGCTGGGTCACAGGACTGGTCATGGCCACGATCACCGGAGCGGTGATTCTCGGCGGCGTGAAGAGCATCTCGAAAGTCTGCGGCTTTCTCGTGCCGATCATGGCCGTGGGTTATCTCATCGGCTGCATCCTGATCCTGATCAAGAATGCCACACTGCTGCCACAGGCATTCAGTGACATCTTCAGCGGGGCATTCACCAGCCACGCAGCCATGGGCGGATTCGCCGGAGCCACCCTGAAAACCGTTGTGCAGGCCGGGATCGCCCGAGGTTTGTTTTCCAATGAATCAGGCCTCGGCAGCGCACCGATTGTGGCGGCGGCGGCGCAGACGAAGAATCCTGTGCGTCAGGCGCTGGTCTCCTCCACGGCCACTTTTTGGGACACCGTGGTCGTTTGCGCCATCACCGGACTTGTCATCGTCAGCAGCGGTCATTGGAAAGAAGGCCTGGCCAAGGGAGCACTGACCAGTGCGGCCTTTGAGGAACTGCACACGATCGGCCCTGTCTTCCTGCTCTTTGGTCTGATGACCTTTGTCTTCTCTTCCATCCTTGGTTGGAGCTACTATGGAGAAAAGGCGGCGGAATACCTCATGGGGCCAAAAGCCGTGAAGCCCTACAGGGTGCTGTGGGTAATCATGGTGCTCGTCGGCGCGGTACAGCCGGCTGCTGCGGTGATGGATTTCTCCGATGCGGCCAACGGCCTGATGGCCATCCCAAATCTGATCTGCCTCATCCTACTCAGCGGGGTCATCGTAGCCGAAACGAAGGCGCACAAAGACGAATTTTAGCCCTCGCTCTCCGCTCTCGGATCACGGGAAAGCAGCGCCCGCATGGCCTCGCGGGCCGGTTTTCCCTCATGCAGGATGGCATAAATCTCGCCCAGCAGGGGGGTGCGCACGCCTTTGGCCTGCGCGGCTTCATACAGGCTGGCGGTGTTTGGCACACCCTCGGCCACCATGCGTGTGCTGGCGATGATGTCCGCCAGCGACATGCCTTCTCCCAGCAGTTTGCCGACCCGGTGATTCCGACTGTGCTCGGAGTAGCAGGTGGCGATGAGGTCTCCCACGCCGGCCAGGCCGTAGCAGGTCTCGGCTTTGCCACCCATGACGACGAGCAGCCGCACCATTTCTGCCAAAGCACGGGTGACGAGTGCGGCGATGGCGTTGTCTCCCAGCTTCAATCCGAGTGCGATGCCGGCGGCGATGGCGTAAGGGTTTTTCATGGCACCGGCCCACTCCACTCCGGCGACGTCATCGCTCGTGTAACTGCGGAACCACGGCAGCGTGAAGCAAGCCTGCACATCCCGGGCGATGGCCTGGTCTGCGCAAGCCACGACGGCGGCGGTAGCGAGACGCTGGGACACTTCCTCCGCATGATTTGGACCGGTGAGCACGGCGTGCTGGGGGCCGGGAAGCACTTCCGCGAGGATCTCGGACATGCGTTTGCCCGAATGAAGCTCGATGCCCTTCGCGCATGAAACGGCGACCCGTGCCTGCACATGCAGCCCGCTCGCGGCGATGGATCGTGCGGTGTCGCGAATGCCTTTCGAGGGCACCACGAAGACGATCAATTCCGCCGGTGCCAGTGCACTGAGATCACTCGTGATGGTGATCCCCTCGGGCAGATGCAGGCCGGAAAGGTAACGTGAGTTCCTCCGCGTCTGGCGGATCTCCTGCATCAGAGATTCGTCGCGGCCCCAGAACTGCACTTTCAGCCCGCGCTCATGCAGCAGGGACGCCAACGCCGTGCCCCAGCTTCCTGCGCCGAGGACGATGGCGCTATGAAATGGAGGGCGGGCTGGAATGGGCATTCCGCTTTGTGCCGGGGAGGACGCCGGGCGTCAAGCGCGGGGATCAATTCACCGAAACGGCACCCACGGTGGGGACATATACTTCATCGCCCTCGTTCAGTTCCTTTTCGGCTGGCAGTTGGTTCATGGCGCGGATGTTTGCCACCGTGGTGCTGAACATGTTCGCCACGCTGTCGAGGGTGTCACCGCGCTCCATGCGGTAGGCCACGATCCCGCGTGGCATCGTCGATGGAGAGGCTTCCGGCTTGATCGGTGGCAGGGGCTCGGCGGACTTCAGCGGGGCGATGGCTGACTCCTGTCTCCTCGGCTCATCAGCGAGACGCAGGTGTGCCAGCGGCTGGGTTTCCTGATCCTGCCAAGTCGGCTCCGCTGGCACGGTGCGGGTGGAGGTGACGCCTGGAATGGTGAGCCGCTTGCCGAGGGCGATGACGTTTGGATTCTTCAGACGGTTCGCCGCTACGATCTTCGCGACGGTGGTGCGATACTTTGAGGCGATCTTCATCAGCGTGTCGCCTTTTCCAACGGTGTGCGTGGTGCCGCCGGTGGTGACGGTGACTGTTTTTCCCGCCTGCGGCGAACTCCGCTGAGTGCCGGGAATTCGTGTGGGATTCGGGATGATCAGCCGCTCGCCAGCCCGCAGGTCGGTGGCATAGACAGTGGGGTTCGCACGGGCGATGGCATCACCCCTCACGCCATAGGCGCGGGCGATGTCATCAAAATTTTCTCCCCCAGCCACGACGTGAACAAGGGTGGTGGAGGTGATCTTGTTGCTGGACCAGGTCTGACCATCGGGGATTAGCAGGCTCTCGCCGATGTCGAGGGTGTCGCCGCTGAGGCGGTTCAGGGAACGCAGCTCGCCGACACTAGTGTTGTAGCGGGAGGCCACATTGTACAGCGTGTCTCCCGGGCGGACGATGTGGGTTTTGCCAGCGGGCACCTTGTCTGCCACGCCGCCTCCTTCGATGGTGTCCGGCAGCAGCCCCACGTCACGCTCGATGCGCCCCAGACGCAGATCCTGGCGATGGACCGTGCTTTCGAGTTTGCCGACTCGGGTTTCCAGGGGACTGGCGGCACTTTTCGTATTCGAGGTCGAGTTGCTTCCAGCCGGAGGGCGGTAGGTGGGCTTCGCCGGGGTGCTGGGCTTGCTCGTGCTTTTCTTGGTCGAAGCCGGTGCGCGATTCGCCGTTGATGAACCAATCGCTGGCGGGCGATAAGCAGGCACATTGAAGCCCGGAGGCGGTGGCCCAGGTGGCGGCGTCGGCATCCGTGGTGCCACTGGCATCTGGTAGGCCGGAGGCTGGATGGCACCTGGTGCGTAACCATTCAAGCCCGCTCCAGCCGGGGGCGGGGACTGCGCGATGACGAGGCCCGAGCCGACATTGGTGGTGACAAGAACGAGCGCCAGACGTGCCAGCGGAGTTGCGAGGTGACTAGCCTTCATGCTATATAGTTTAGCTTCACGAACAATTTGCTCCAACTTATTTTTTAAAATTCCGAATAAATTTCAAAAAACTTCACTCTCCATGCCCTCTTCTCCTGCCTTGATCCTCCGCAGCCTTGCCTCCTTTGGAGCGCTCGGGCTTGCGCTAGGGTCGCTCGGCTGGCTAGCGATGCGTCTGGATAGCCTCCCAGCGGTGCAAATCCAGCCCTGGGAGCTGGAGGCAGCACCTCTCGTGATCGTGGATGCTGGGCATGGCGGCCATGATGGCGGTGCGGTGGCGCATGGGTTCATCGAGAAAAATCTCAGCCTCACTTTTGCCCGTCAGCTCCGGGATCACCTGGAGGCCGCTGGAGTTCGAGTACGCATGACGAGGGAAAAGGACCGTTTTTTGGAACTGGAGGAGCGCTGCCAGATCGCAGCTGAGACGGAGGCTGACGCCTTTGTGAGTGTGCATCTCAATACGAGCTCCGCTCCCGAGGTTCATGGCCTGGAGACCTATTATGCCTCCACCCAGTCCCTGCTCTCGCGCCCGGAAAAGTCTAAGGGCAAACCCTCCGGTGAGACGCTGGCCCGGATCATCCAGCGCCGGGCCATCGAGGCCACGAAGGCGGAGGATCGTGGCATCAAAGACAGCCAGCTCATCGTGGTCATGCGCACCCCATGCCCCGCAGCGCTCGTGGAGTGCGGATTCCTGACCCACAGAGAGGAAGCCCGCCGCCTGAACCGAGCGGAGTATCAGGAAAAGCTGACGAAGGGCATCGCCGATGGCGTGGTCGAGTTTTTAAAAGGCCGTGTTTCTGAGATGGCGAAGCTGGCGCAGTCGGAGACACGCTCTCTTTGATAGAAGTCTGGCAGTGTGGTGAAGACGTTGCTATACCAAGACTCTCACCTCATGCCTGACCGACTCCCCACCCGCCTTCTCTGGAGCCTTCTGCTCCTTGGCTTGGTGTCACTCGGGCTCTACACTACTTTTGCAGCGGTGCATTACTCATGGAACTGGAGTGCTGCCTGGGCCTACCGGAAGCAGTTTGTCTGGGGTTGGGTCACCACCCTCGGCATCTCGGCAGGAGCCATGGTGATCAGCGTGCTGCTCGGCTTTGCGCTAATGCTCGGAAGGCGCTCCCCATGGGAACCCGTACGGCTGTTCAGCTCCGGCACCGTCGAAATCGTGCGTGGCTCTCCACTGCTCGTTCAGCTTTTGCTCGGCTACTACATCGTGGCCACAGCGCTGCATGTGAACTCGCCTCTCGTCGTCGGCACGCTGTTGCTCGGCTTGTTTGAGGCGGCGTATCTGGCGGAGATTTTTCGCGGGGCCGTGGAGAGCATCGGAGCCTCGCAGTGGGAGGCGGCGCGTGCGGTGGGGTTCAATACCGCGCAGACTTATCGCCACGTCATCATTCCCCAGGCCGTTCGCCGCGCGCTACCGGGAACCACGGGTGAACTGGTCTCTCTCATCAAATCGTCATCGCTCCTCTCCGTGATCGGCATCGAGGAGCTGGTGCAGAAAGTGCGCATCATGAACTCCAGCAGCTACACCGCCCTGGAAGGTTATCTGCCGCTCGCCGTGGCCTACCTCATCGTCACCCTGCCGCTCTCCTGGTGGGCACGAAGGCTGGAAAGGAGGTTCGCGTATGAAACTTGAATCAAGAAACGTGACGAAGCGCTACGGCAGTTTCCTCGCGCTGGACGGAACCAGCTTCCAAACTGGCGATGACGCCCGCGTCGTGGCGCTGCTGGGCCCGAGTGGCGGAGGCAAGTCCACCCTGCTGCGAGTGCTCGGAGGATTGCTTCTACCCGAAGCAGGTGAAGTGCTCGCAGACGGCTCACCACTGCCGCATGATTCTGAAGCCGCTCTCCTGGCTTTGCGGAAAAACGGCTTCGTCTTCCAGGGCTACAACCTTTTCCCCCACCTCAGCGCGCTGGAAAACATCGTCCTGCCGCTGCGCACCG
>CAYMHJ010000324.1:0-7141 GCA_964390165.1 uncultured Prosthecobacter sp.
GAAGCTCTGGCTTAAGGGGCTGGCAAGGCCACCCTGAGTGAAAAGGAGGCGTGCATTGTCCACTCCTGCGCGGATGCCAAAGATGAGCTCAGTGGCTGGGGGCGGGGTGTAGAGGGCCCCCTGAGCGGAGAGGAAATGCAGAGGGAAACCGGCTCCGTAGCTGCGGGCGGAGACGGGGCTTTTCACCCAGCCCAGACTTCCAGAGGTGGTGTCGTCCAAGCTACCGAAAAGCAGGCTGCCCTGCACGGAACCTAGATTGCCATAGAGCATGAGATGCACGCCGATCTGACCCTTGGCACCGAGAGCGGTGCTGAAGGTGCTGGCCGTGCCATCCGCGAGTCTGCTGGTCCATGCGACGGTGCCCGTACCACTGATGGTCTGGATGGCCCAGCCCGCGCCCTGGGGGTAGGTGGAGTCACCGACGAGTTCGCCAGGCAGCTCCAGCGCTGTATTCCACTGCCCGACGAAGGCAGTGGCGGGCGTGCTTCTGCTGAAAGCTGCCTTGTAACCGGAGAGCTGGATAACATCGCCTTCGGGTTCATTGAGCGTTCCAGTGATGCTGCCTAAACCGATCGGCAGGGTGAAGGCAACCGTCAGTGGAGCATAGGGCTGCCGACGAATGACGAGGAAGCTGCTCTCGGGATCGGACTCGGTGCCGGGGAAAGTATCGAGCACACCTTTGATCTGCGCACGGTGGATGCCACGAGTGATGAAGCCAGAGTAGCTGCCGGAGGCTGTGACGGTGATCTGAAGTGAGCCGCCGTAGCCTCCATTGTACCAGGGATGACGATCTAAAAGCGCGTGGTAAGTGCCAGCAGTGCCCGTAGGTAGAGGCTCCACTGTCCAGGGGATGACCAGCGGGGCACTTTTGGCACCTGCATTTGAGGCGGTGAAGATGATCGTGTAATCGCCCGCGATCAGCGGGCGTCCTGTGATCCAGCCGGTTTTCGTGTCCAGTTTCAAACCTTTTGGCAGGCCCATGACGCTGAAACTCGTCGCCGTGCCCGTGTACTCGAGCTGGTGAGCGATCTCACCACTGACCACACCATTTCCGCCTGGTGTGAATGGCCGTAGCTCTGGGGCTGCGGGTGCGGCCATCAGGCTCAGGCAAATGCCTCCATGAACAATGGCCGAGACAATCAAGCTGGTGAGCAGCCTTCTGAAAAGGAGCAGAGAAATCAGGGTGCGATGATGGGACTTGGTATTCATGGGACGTGGATGATGGAAATTATGGCATAAACTCGCACCGCTCTACTGGAAATTATAAAAAACATGCTAAAATTATCACTCCCGACACTTAATAATGAGGTGGTTCGTTTTATTGAGGCCGCAACCTTCTCAGTGATTGGCATGAATTCATGAAATAGCCGACATTCACGAGACATCGTGCCACCCAGCACGATTCAGGCAGCAAGACCGTAATTGATGGCTTTCCCCTATGATTCCAGGAAGCCAAAGTAGCCGAGATGCCGCTAAGCTGGCCTGACCCGGCAGAAGCAAACGGCTGCCACTCCCCCCAAATCCCACCCTGGCAAGAGACTCGCATGAGAAAAGGGCATCTCGAACCGGGCATAGAGAGCGTGACGCCTGTGCGGGAAGCTCTGGTTCCTATGTCTGCGAAACAGTGCTCCATCATTTAATCGTCCTGAATGCGTCATAACGCCCTTTAAATCAAGGTGATGCACTTAGGTTCTGTATCTCGGATAGCTGCATTGGATTCGAGTTACATTTCTGTGAGTACCCTTCAGTTCCTCGCTCTCAGCCTGCGTAAATGAGGGGCATACTTAATTATGCTCAAGATGATGAGTTTCGCTATTTATAAAAAGAGCGGATAAATAAGGTCTGGGATATTTTTGGATAAAGAAAATCTCTCTAATGGCATAATGCGTGCGGGCATATCCTGTAAGTACCAATGTGAAAATATGGCGATGTTAACCCAAGTAAAACTAGTCGAACAATTAACTGAAACAAATCATGTATCTAACATGGTGATAATCAACGAAGAGTGAGATGAAACAATAATGTAACAAGGTAAGGTTATTGCCTGGGCAATATATGAGACAATTCAGATCATAAGCTCATTTCGGTGTTTCTTCGTAAAACATTCATTCTCAACAACCTAATCCCACCCCATTAATGAAGATGAAAATAAAAAACTACCAACCTGTATGCCCGCCATTCGCTGGCATGCCTTCTCCAGCTTCCGCAAACATGCGGACACTCAGCATCCTGCTGGCATGTCTCATAGCCATGCTTACTCCTCACATGCTCGGGGCGGCTCCCGTGACGGTCTTTTCGAACGGATTCGAAGTGGGCACGGCGGGCTGGGTTGCCAATGGCAGCACGATCACAAAGGTGGTCTCCGGGACCGGTGGAATAACTTCGGCATCCAGCACGAATCACGCCACGTTTACCAATTCCGCAGGTGGAGCCTTCACCCGTTTTGGCGAATATCGCACCGTCTTTCCTGCCGGTGGATACGTCGCGAGCATGAAGGTCTATTTCGATGTCGCTGGTGGCTGGGCCAATGACACACGCGTGGATTACAGCGTGGCGTCCAATCAAACTACCAACGACCACCGGCGCGATTTCGTTTTCAACATTGGCTTTTACAATGCGGCGGATGTCACTGGGCCAGGTGCAGGCACCGACCGCTATGTTATTTCTGCCTCCAATACCTCGGGACGCTCGAATTCGTTCCCGAAGAATCCAGCCCGCAGTCCGGTCGCCATCGCAGTCTCTGGCTGGTACACCATTGAGCATCTATTCCAGAATAATGCCGGAGTATTGCAGGTGGTTCTCAATGTGAAGGATTCCAGCGACAGCATCGTCGGCACATGGACTCTATCCGACCCCACCGACATCATCGGCTCTACTGTCGGAGGCAACCGCTACGGCTGGTTGCTCAACAATGAGTTCAGCAGTTTTGCGGTGGATGATACCTTGCTGGTCCTCGGTGATGGCAGCGCCACACCGCCGGTGTTCAATGCGACGCAAGGATGGTACCACGCTACGATTAATGGTGCTGTCACTGGCGCAGTTCCAGGTGATGTGATCGAGGTTTCCCCCGGCACCTACGCAGAGAATGTGACCATCTCCAAGGCAGTCGATGTGCGCGGACCGAACTGGAATATTTCACCGAATACAGGGACACGCGTTGCCGAAGCGGTGATTGTTCCGAGTTCGACGAATACATCCACTGGAGCAGTGGTGACCGTGAACTCTTCTGGTGCGTCTTTCCGTGGCTTCACCGTTGATGGCGACAATACTGCACTTGCAGAATCTGGTCTCGGACTTGGAGGTGCCTACGGTACTTCGATCGACGCAGCACGAGCCGTATTTATCAATGCCAACGACGTATCGGGCATCACAATCGCCAAAAATATCGCTGTCAATGCTGTGAATGGTATTCGTCTCGAGCAGACAACGAATTACTTTGCCTCGGGAGGTGTGGCTGTGCGTTCCTTCAATATCCTCGTGGACGACAATCTGGTGCAGAATATCACAAGCACAGGCATCCGTCTTGGTAACAGCATGTATGCCAAGGTAACGAACAACACGATCACCAATGCAGACAACGGCATTGCATTTTCCTCCTTCCGCATCTCGGATGCGGGCAGCGCGGCTGACCGGGTGATCCAAGGCAACACGATTTCCGCACGCTTTGCCGGCATTTGGACAAACCTGTTCCATGCGTCACCCTACGCGCTGGTTAATAACACCATCACAGTCGCACCAGCCGCTACCACGATGGCCCCGACGCCGCAGAATCGCACGACGTGGTACGGCATTATGTACTCGACGGTCTCGGCACCGCAGAATTTCACCAACCAGACGAATCTGCCACTCGTGGGCACGCCCGAGCGGTGGACAGCGACTGGCAATGTGATCGACGGTTCCGCACTCGAGCCGACTTCGACAGGCCACGGCTATTGGCTATACTATGTGGATAACAATCGAGACACGGTCGGAGACGATCACTTTGGCCTGATCTCGGGCGGTTCGGTCTCGAATGTCACCTTCGGCATCATGCTAAAAAACAAGGACACAGACCCGGCGACAAGCTTCGGTAACTCTGCAGTGGGAGCGCATGCAGCTGTCTCGGGCGTGGCGTTCAGCTTGAACGCTGGTGGCACCGGCTTTCGCTTGATTGACGATGCGACATGGACAACTGCCAACCCCGCGCCACTCGTCAACAAGCGCAATGTGCAACTGGCCGTCGGCACGGGTAACACGATCACGGGTGGAGCGACAGGTGCCCATGTGGCGCGTCCGGCGACCTTCGCTCAGCCTGACTACAACCCGATTGTCAGTGGGTCGCTCTCCGACCTGGCCTTCAGCGGTCAGACAGGGGATTACATCACACTAGTGGGCACTCCCAACGGCCTGGATGCCATTTCGAGCACTTTTGACTCTGCCAATGGTGCCACGGCCAGCCTGACATCACTCTTCGACATTGAGGATAAGATCACGCACAAGATTGATGACACTGCACTCGGTCTCGTCCGTGTGAAGGCCACAAACGTCTATGTGACTGCCACTGGCAGCCTGGAACAAGGGGTTGCCGCAGCCGATGATGGGGATGTCGTGAACGTGGAGGACGGCAATCTACTCTCTATCACCGCCGAGATCACGAAGAACGTCACGTTCTCGGGTTCCTTCACCGTCACTTCGACATCCATTCCGACAGATGGCACCGCCACCGCCGTGCTAACAAGCTTCTTGACAAGGAAGGGCGCAAGCACAGTAGCGGCCGACATGACTGGGATGAATGCGAATCAGGTCGCGGCTGTGAATGCTAACTTCAGTGAGTTCAGCAGTTTCACGGGCGCGCCAGTGTCCATCATCCGAGCTTCCGTCATCGTTGGCTATGCTCCCACGATCCAGTCTGGCATCAGCATCGCAATCGCGGGCGATGTGGTTCGTGTCGCCCCGGGCAGTTACACCGAGAATGTGCTGATCAACAAGAACGTGACTCTCGAATCCACCGGAGGTCGTGCGGTGACGACGATCACTGGCGTCAGCGGTGTCGGCTCGCTCGGAGCCGTGCTGGTCACCAGCAGCACCACAGCCGTGACTATCGGCGGCACTGGCAAGGGCTTCACCATCGTGGGCATCGACAACGGTGCGCCGGGTCTGGAGAACGCCGCCGTTTATTTCCAGGGCGGCCACACAGGGGTGCAGGTCATCGACAACGAAATCCAGGCCAATGGCGATGCCGGGCTGCTTTCTGAATTCGGCGCGGTCATCAGCGGATGGATCATTGATGGTAATACCTTCTCCGGCCAGACCTTTGTCGGCCCCAATCCGGCGGGTAACGGCTTTGGCACTCAGTTTACAGAAGCCAACGTTCCCCGTCAGCTTGTGGTTTTGGGCAACAGCGGCGGTAATCTCGCCACGGCCACAGCGACAAACATCACCTTCACCAACAATGTGATCAGCGGGGTGGCCGGTGGCATCAACATCTCCAGCCAGGAGCAGGGAAACCAGCTTGTGACATTGGATGTGGCTTCATCCACCATCACGGGCAACAGCTTCCAGGGAACGACGACGCGCTTCGCAGGTTCCCTGCGTGTGCGGCGGCCTGATACGACAATCAGCGGCAACACCTTTGTGAGCAATGGTCTGGGCATCAACACCAGCCAATTGTTCGTGCAGAACAACACCACGACACTCCAGGCCATCGCGGCTGCGAACAGCTTCGACAAAGGTGTGTATGTGGACAACAGCACCACCATCGGGCTCAGCATCCAGGGCTTTGTGTCAAACGTCCCATCAGGAACTCAGATTAACGTGCTTGCTGGCACTTATGTGGAGAATGTCTCCGCAGCAGCAAACTCTGTGACACTTGCTCCAGGCACCAACACGAGCCAAATCGTGCTAGATGGCAGCCTGACACTGGATGCGACAGATTCTCTTGCATTCACCGTTGATGGGCTCACGGCGGGTTCCAATTATGATCAGTGGGTGATCAATGGCTCAGTCACCCTTGGCGGAGCTGCACTGTCAGTTTCCGGCGCTCATGTGGCAGCCAATGGCCAGAGCTTCACACTCATCAGCAATGACGACACGGATGCAGTCGGTGGCACCTTTGGCGGACTTCCCGAGGACGGCGTCATCACTCTTAACGGGGTTCCGCTGACCATCACCTATCTTGGCGGCAGCAACAATGATGTCGTCCTTTTCATTGGTCGTGAAATCATCGTTCACGATGGCAGCCACGGACTCGCACCCGAACTGAGTGACGGGCAGCTTGCCGTCGTCGATTTTGGCAGCACGGCACCCGATGTCGCCAGTGTGCGCAGCTTCTTTGTACGAAACACGGGAGATGATGATCTCAGCATCTCAGACATTGCTGTGCCAGCAGGCTTCTCGACTACCGGGGCGGCGACCGTACTTGCGCCTGGTGCCTCCTATGGTTTCCAAATTGCGCTAACAAGTTCAACTCCGGCCACTTACACTGGCAATGTTGTAATCAGCAGCAATGACCAGGATGAGGGAGTTTTTGATTTTCCAGTTACTGGCACCGTGGTCGCACCCGGCAGTGAACCCGTGGTGAGTGTTGGAGGTGAAGTGGCTGTCCAGGGGAGTGCTGGAGCAGCTGTTTTGGGTGGCCCGGTCGGTTCCACGCTATACTCTTTTGTCGGTTCGCCTGCATTGAACTCCAGTGGTGTGCTCGCCAGTGCCGTGCAGATCCGGCACAGCAACGCCAGTCTGCACACGGGCGTTATGGCCGGGCAGCCCATGGTTCTCGTCGTCTCCAGTAGCGAGCCTGCCCCCAGCCTTCCAGGTGTCACTCACTTCAATTTCGCCCCCCCTGTCATCAATGAGACCGGCCACATCGCCTTCATCGGTGAGGTTCGCGGAACCGGCATTATTGCCAATTCAAACAGCCGCTGCCTCTTCAGTAATGCCAGCGATGGAGTGCTCAAGCTAGTAGCCCGCACGGGCACCAATGTCGGCCTTACGAGCAACCTGAAGACCATCGGCAACTTCTCCATAGGTGGTGATCTCGTCATCTTCCTCAGCACCCTGGCGGACAACAGCATCGTGCTCTTCGGCTGGGACGCCAACACTGGTCTCCGCCCGCTCATGCGCAATGGCCAGAGCCTCGATGCCAATGGCATAACCAAGACGGTGA
>CAYMHJ010000325.1:0-7116 GCA_964390165.1 uncultured Prosthecobacter sp.
ACGGCACGACCACAGGCGGAGCCCTGGGCCGCCGGGTGTTCCTCGAAGACGGCCAGCTCACCCTGCTGCTGACCTTCAGCGGTGGCATCCAGGCTCATGCGAAGGTGGTGGTGCCGTAAGCAGCGGTGCGGATCAATCTGACTCTTCAAACCAAAGCCAGAGGCTCACGCCTCTGGCTTTTTTGTGGGTGAGACGAACGAATCTGTGAAATCGCGTCGGCTCAGCCGTGCATTGATCGCACACCATCATTCCCTCCGTCCTCTTCGCCCATCCTGATGACATCGAATTCGTCACCGCTGGCACGAAGCTCTAGCTCCAGGCGCGCGGCTGGGATGTCCACCACATGAATCTTTGCACGGGCAATGGCGGATCAATTCAAATGGATGGTCCCGCGTTCGCACAACAGCAACAGCGGGCATTTCACCATCGACGCCTGCATCTCCAACCAAATTCCAGCAGCAACTGCGCGCGAAGCCCTGGAAAGCGCCCCGAAAATCAAACACCTGCTCGGAGTAGGGCTATCGCCCTTGGCATGAACTCTGAGCGCTTGGGGGAAGGGAATGACGAAGCACCAAGGCCGAACATAAAGCCTCTTTGAGTGCTACCGCACCATCATCCAGACGGTGCTGGCTCCATGCCCTTCCGGGAAATCGGGCTCTGGCGCAGTGCGCACGTACTGGGTGGTGCGGCGTTTGATGCGAGCGCAGGCACGGGCCTGCCTTTCCAGTGAGTGGGTGTCGATCTTGGTGCAGTTCGTGGAAAGGAGGATGGCGCATTTGGGCATGGCGACTTCCAGGGCGGCCTTGATGAGGTCTTCCAAGTGCTGCTCGACCTGCCAGAGGCGGCCTTGATTGCCCCGTGAAAAAGTCGGTGGGTCGAGGATGATGACATCGAAGCGCTCCCCCCGCTGCTCCAGACGGGGCAGGAGATCGAGCGCGTCATCCGCCAGAAAGCGGTGACCAGTCTCGGCGAGGGAGTTGAGTACGAGGTTTTGCCGGCCACGATCCAGGGACTTCCGGGAGAGGTCCACACTGATCGTCTCTGCTCCGGTGAGCGCCGCCACGATGCTGAAGCTGCAGGTGTAGGCGAAGGTGTTGAGGACGCGCTTGGGGCGCATGGTGCGGAGCTTGGCCCGGTTTCCCCGCTGATCGAGGAAGAGTCCGTGACTGTAGCCTGTGCCGAAGTCGAGACCGAAGCGGATGCCAGCCTCTGCCACCACCGTCTGGATGGGAAGAGTGGCATCCCCGCTGTGCAGCACGGGGGAGATGCGCTCGTCATTTTTCAATGGCAGATAGCGGGTAAAAATGCGGGCCGGATGCCATCCAGACTCAGCACACCAGTCCTCCAGACCGCTCAGCAGTTCCGCGAGTGCCGGATCGTTCTTGTGGGAGATCATCGCGTCGTCCCCCAGACGCTCCAGCCAGCCGCCGGAACCTGAGGCGATGCGGTGAGCCGTGGTGCCTGCGGCTTCAAAAGCAGCGCGCAGTGCCGGGGAAATCCAGGAGATAGGCTGGGGTGGCGGACGGCGTGCGGTGGATGAATTCATGGTCCATGCCTTGCCGCAGTATCGACTGCGGAGCAAACTTGGAGTGGATGCATGCCGGCAATCATCTGCCCACCGCCCATCGTCACGAACATGGCTGCGTTTGCGCTGATAGAGTTCTGGGGTGTGGTCGTTCATGGGGTCCCCCCAATGAAGTTTTTCCTGCACCTCAGTGCCTTACTACTTTCCGCTGTCTGTCTGAATGCCGATGATGCCGCGATGCCTGACCCCGATCTGCCGCAACCGCTGGACTTCGGCTTTGCCGAGGATCTGCTGGCCCACTCCCCCTTCACTCGTTCGGTGAATTTGGAGACAACCCTCCAGCTCACGGGCATCGCTTATGTGAATGGTCGGCCTGTGGCGACGGTGCTGAACAAGCAGACAAAGGAACGCGTGCTGGTCTTCGAGGAACCGAATGCCCAGGGCTGGCAGATCCTGGCGGCGAGCGCGGGCACAGACCCGAGCAATTCACAAATCGAGATGAAGGTCGGGCCGGAGACGATCACGATGCACTACCACGGGCAGGAGATGACCACTGCCAAGAAGAGTCCCAAGTCCAAGCTCGCGGGCGGGGATGGGGGAAAGATGCGCCCCTCCAGCCTGCTGGGGAATGCTGGCCGCGAGATGTATGCAGACCTCTCCTCCAGCGCGCGTGACAAGTTCAGGGACCTCATGAAATCACGGCTGGAGAAGCATCCTGAACTCACCCCCGAGCAAAACGCGGACTATGCCAGGAAGGTCTATGCGAAGCTGAAGGCCTCTGATTCATCAAGCACCAGTGCCAAGCCGCCGAAATCCACCAAGCCGCCGAAGAAGAAGCAGGGATCATAATCACGGCGGGGCTTAACCTCAGGTCTGGCCGCTCCATGCATCCAGCCAGGAGGAGTACTGGATGAGTGGGCAAGCCTTCATCCCTTGGTGATCGTCTCGTCGAGGTTCAGCAAGGCCGCCGCGACGGCCTGCCAGGCTTTGCTTTCACCGCCGGACTTCTGCTGCTGATCATAAAGTGTGCGGAGCACGGCGATCTCACCGGCACGGGGCTCGCGCGAGAGAGCGAGCCGGACGGCATAGGTCAGGCGGGCATCGACATCACTCGACGGCACCTCTTTGGCGAGCCGCTCGGCAAAGGCGCGGGAGGCCTCGACATAGACGGGGTCATTCAGGAGTGTCAGTGCCTGAAGAGGGGTATTCGAGCGGGAGCGGCGGACCACACAGGCGGTGCGTGAAGAGGCGTCGAAGTTCACGAAGCTGGGATAAGGTGAGCCGCGCTTCAGCACGACATAGAGGCCGCGGCGATATTGCTCACTGCCGGGGCTGACTTCATACTTGTACTGCTGGCCTCCGACTTTGGCCCACAGGCCCTCGGGCTGCGGCGGGCGGATGGGGGCTCCGCCTTGCTTGAGATCAATCAAGCCAGCGATGGCGAGGGCGTTGTCGCGGATCATCTCGGCATCCATGCGGTGCCTCGGGCCGCGCCAGAGCAGCATGTTTTCGGGATCTTTGGCTAGGCCAGCCTCCGTGAGATGGCTGGTCTGACGATAGGCCCGCGAGGTGACGATGAGCTTCAAGACGTGCTTCATGTCCCAGCGGCGCTCCATGAACTCCACGGCCAGCCAGTCGAGCAGCTCTGGATGTGTCGGCGGGATGCCTTTGATGCCGAAGTCCTCGACGGTGGGCACGATGCCGCACCCAAAAATCTCCGCCCACCAGCGATTCACCGTCACGCGTGCTGTCAGAGGATTGTCACGACTCACCAGCCACTTCGCGAGGCCCAGCCGATTCGGCGTGGCCTCGGCTTTGCTCTCGATGATCTCCGGTGTGCCGGGCTTCACGGGTTCACCATGGTCGGTATAGACGCCGCGTTTGAAGATGGCGGTCATTCTTGGTTCAGGCAGTTCCTTCATTACCTCGGTGGTGACGGGCTTCAGTTCGGCGAGCTGCTTCTTCAGCGCGGCGAGCTGGCGCTCCTCTTTCGTGAGTTTCGGAGCCTTGCTGTCAGCTTCCTCGGATTCAGGCAGGGAGGCCAGCACATCACCCTGAAAAGCGGAGACGCGCAGGCGACCGATCACGCGTCCGCCACCGAACTGCTGCACGAGTTTGAGCTTCAAGCGTGAGCCCGCCGAGCTTGCGAGAGGCTTTGCCAAAGTCAGTGCCGCCCAGTGACTCTGCCCGAAGCGTGGCATGATGGCCCAGCCGGTTTTGGGATCGGTGTCAGCGAGGCCTGCGACGGGGAAATTCGACTGGGAAAAGCTGGCGTAAGCCGAACCAAAGGTAAGCCTCTCCGCAGTGGTCTCCTTGGGGGTGATCACGGTGGCTTCGAGATGCTGGAGAACGAAATTCGGTCTGCCTGCCGCTCCACGTCCGGGGCCTTTTCCCGGCAGGGAATCATCACTCAGGGCTTCAATCATCAGCCCATTGATGGCTCCGGCGGGTAGTTCATAGTCGATCTCATAGACATCCACGTCAGGTGCGTCACCGATAAAAAGCAGGCTCTGATCTGCCTGAAGCTCTGTCTCCGAACCGCTCTCGATGTCCACCGCCACGGGCTTCAGCGCGATGGTGCCGGTCTCGGGCTTCTGCGCCACCGGGGCGGCCACGCGGCTCTTTTCCAGCACGGCGATCTGCTGCTGAAGCTGCTTCCTTTTCTCCGCCAGACTCGCATCCGGCAGAGGCGCGGGGACGCCGTCAAACTTGATGCTTCCCGGCGTCTTCGGGTTCGCGCGCTCAGCCTCCTTCACGGTATTGTTAAAGTAGGCCAGCAGGCGGTAATAGTCTTTCTGGGAGAAGGGATCGTATTTGTGGTTATGGCATTGAGCGCACTCCAGAGTGCTTCCCAGCCAGACGGCTCCGGTCGTGTTCACACGGTCGATGACTTGATTGATGCGGCTTTCCTCAGGCTCGGTGCCAGCTTCAACATTGGTCGGCGTACAGCGGTGGAAGCCGGTGGCCACGATCTGCTCCGGCGTGGCATTCGGCAGCAGATCGCCTGCGACCTGTTCGATGGTGAATTGATCGAAAGGCATGTTCGCATTCAGCGCCTTCACCACCCAGTCACGGAAGCCCCAGATCTCACGCAGGTCATCGCGCTGAAAGCCGTGCGAGTCGGCGTAGCGCGCCACATCCAGCCAGGGCCGTGCCCAGCGCACGCCGAATTCTTTGGAAGCGAGCATCCGGTCCACCGCGGCTGAGACGGCTTTGTCCGCATCCAGCGCATGAGCTTTCACGAAGCTTTCCACCTCCACGATGCCCGGCGGCAGGCCGGTGAGGTCCAGTGAGAGGCGCCGATATAGCACGGCAGGATCTGCCTCAGGAGAGTGCGGGATGCCCGCCTTCTCCAGTCTCTCAGCGATGAAGCGATCCACGGGATGCAGGGCCCACGACGCCTCGTTGATGTCTGGCAAAGCTGGCCGCTGCGGCGGGATGTAGCTCCAGTGTTTACCAGCCTGAATCGAGTCCGGCCAGACGGAACCCGCCTCCACCCAGGTCTTAAGAGCCGCGATCTCGGTCGGCGTGAGCGCTGCTCCGCGCTTTGGCATTGCTTCTTTGTCCGAGCGCGGCAGGGCCACGCGGCGGAGGATCTCTGCGTGGTCGGCTTTTTCGAAAGCAGCCCGCTCATGCAGGCGCAGTTCACCTTTAGCCACCTCGGCGCCGTGACACTCGAAGCAGGCACGCTGGAGCACGGGATAGACTTCTTTGGCAAAGTCCACCGGTGCTCCCATGAGAGCAGGGGCAAAAAGAGAAAGGCTGATGATGGTGAAACGCATGGCCCGTGAACGCCCGCCAGGCCATGCACCTTTCGCAGGCATCACCGGCCTTCTACGAAGATCGGTGTCGGCACGATCTCCGCCGCGATGCCATGCAGGTGGAGATCGAAGAACTGCTTCACGCGCTCATCGAGAATCGGGCTTTTGAAGCCATGGCCGCCATTTGTCATCTCCTGGAGCAGGGAGGGCACGCCCGCCTTTTGAAGTGCGGCATGGATTTCCTGCGCCTGCGCATACGGCACCAGCGGATCCTTGGTGCCATGGGCGGTAAAGAAGGCTGCATCCCCCTTCGACACATGCGTTACGGGCGAGGCTTCCCTGGCCGCCTCCTCCTTTTCCGGCACGGGCCCGCCGAGCAGGAGTGCTTCAGGGTAGTCTTTGCCCTGCGTGCGGTCCATCGTGCTCGGTTGTCGGATCATGCTCAAAAAGTTTTCCGGGCCGAAGAAGTTCATCACACAGGTCACGGCACTGTTTTGGTCCTGGTGTTTGCCCAGGGTGCCTTCGAGTTCCTTCACGTCGCCGCTGGTGCCCAGGAAAGACACCAGATGCCCGCCCGCAGAGGTGCCCCAGACGCCGATCTTTGTGGCATCGAGGTTGTATTCCTTCGCGTGGGCTTTGATCCAGCGGATGGCCGCCTTGCAGTCATGGATCTGCGCGGGCCACTGGGCTTCGTCAGTCAGTCGGTAGCCGATGCTGGCCCCGGCGTATTCACCGCTCTGCACAAAGCGTCCCACATGGCCGATGCCGCTGTTTTTATCACCTCCACGCCAGCCGCCGCCGTGGATGAAGACGATGACGGGCAGCGGCTTCTCCCCCTTCCGTTCCTTCGGCAGAAAGAGGTCCAGTTTCTGGCGGGGGTTCTCTGTCTCAGTGTAGGGCAGATCACGCAGCGCCTCGATGCCGGGCGGCAGGGCGCGTGCAGTTGTACTTTTCTTCGCCTGTTGCTGGCCGCGACTGATGACCGCCAGATGTTCCTCTTTGGAGATTCGGCCATCGTTGTTTGTGTCAGCACGGGTGAAGCCGCCACGGAAGCGCTCCGGCAGTTCCTCGCGGCTGAGTTTGCCGTCCTTGTTCACGTCCATCACCTCAAACTGACTCGCCCCCCGTGGGCTGGCTGGAGCAGCGGCGGGAGGAGACGGCTGCTGGGCGGAAGCAGGGATAAAGGGCAGGCCGAAGGCTAAAAGGAAGAGGTGCCTTTTCATGGTGCGTGCCCTGAAACCTGACAGAACGGTGGAAAGTTGCATCTCATGATCCTTCACTCCGATGCGGAGACTTTGAGCCTCATGATTGAAGCGGTTCCGAAAGCGCGGATCACGCCCTCGGTGCCTCGACACTGCGCAGGACGCTGTCGAGCACCTGATCCACGGTCTGGCCGGAGATGGAAACCTCTGGCGTCAGGGCGACTCGATGGCGCAGCACGGGAAGGCTGGCGCGCTTCACATCGCCCGGGGTAATGAAGGTGCGGCCTTCCATGAGGGCATAGGACTTCGCCACACGCACGAGGGCAATGGCTCCGCGTGTGCCGGCACCGAGGGAGATGGCTCCATGATGACGCGTGGCGCGGGTGATGGCGACGGCGTAGTTCACCACGCTCTCGACCGCCTCCACGGCAGCGGCTTCGGCCTGCGCATGGAGGATGTCCTCTGTGGTGCAGACCTGGCCGACCTGATCCGCCGTGAGTCCACGACCTGCGGCGGCGGATGACACTGCGCGGACGATCCAGGCTTCCTGGGCGGCGGCGGGATAGTCGATCACGACCTTGAGGAGGAAGCGGTCGAGCTGGGCTTCGGGCAGCGGGTAGGTGCCCTC
>CAYMHJ010000326.1:0-7058 GCA_964390165.1 uncultured Prosthecobacter sp.
ACAAATGGACCTGCTGGGACACCGGCCTGCACACCACGCTCATCGCCCGCTGGCCTGGAAAAGTCGCCGCAGGCAAGCGCACCAGCGCTCTCGTTCAATACGCCGATGTCACCCCGACGTTGCTCGACCTCGTCGGCGTGAAGACCGAGCACACCTTTGACGGCACCAGCTTCGCCGCCGTTCTGCGTGGTGAAAAGGCCACACATCGCGACTTCGCCTACGCTGCGCACAACAATATCCCCGAAGGCCCCGCCTATCCCATCCGCAGCATCACCGACGGCGAGTGGCGCTACATCCGCAACCTCACGCCTGACGAAATCTTCATCGAGAAGCATCTCATGGGCCTGCTCGGCGGCGCGACGGTCCACAATCCCTATTGGTCGAGCTGGATGGCAACCGCGCTCGACAACCCGCACACCTACACACTCGTCAAACGCTACATCCACCGCCCCGCCGAGCAGCTCTACTACACCGCCGCCGATCCTGCGGAAATGACCAATCTCGCCAACAAACCCGAGCATGCCACGATCAAAGCCAAGCTCAGCACCGCCCTCGATCAATGGCTTGCCGCGCAAGGCGACCCCGGCAGAATCCAAGACACGCACGAGGCTCACAAAGCCGGCAAACAAGGCAGGCATCTGCATTTTCCGAAGCCATGAAACCTCTGCTTCTATTACTCTCCGCTCTCTGCCCTTTGCTCTCCGCCTTGGCCCGGCCAAATCTCCTGCTCATCATCGCGGATGACTGCACTTATCGTGATCTCGAAGTGTATGGCGGGCAGGCGAAGACACCGCATCTCAACAAGCTCGCGGGCGAGGGTATGAAGTTCACGTGTTGCTTTCAGGCTGCGCCGATGTGCTCGCCCACGCGGCATTGTCTCTACACCGGGATTTATCCGGTAAAGTCGGGCGCGTATCCGAACCACACCATGGCCCACGAATGGGTGAAAAGCATCGCCACTCATCTGAACGAGGCGGGCTACACGACGCATCTTTCCGGCAAGACGCACATCAGCCCGAAGTCCGTCTTCCCCTTTGAATACAGCGGCAAGGACAACAACCCCGATCCCGCTGTGTTCGCGCAGGTGCTCAAGTCGGGTGCAGAGACGGGCAAGCCCTTCCTCTTCATCGCCACGTCGAACGAGCCGCACACGCCTTGGAACAAGGGTGATCCATCGCAGTATCCGCCCGCCTCGCTGAAGCTGCCGCCCGTGCTCGTGGATTCGCCGGACACGCGCGAGGGCTTTTCCAAATACCTCGCTGAGATCACCTATTTCGACTCGCAGGTCGGTGAACTCGTCGGCCTGCTCGATCAAAGCGGCCAGCGTGACAACACGCTCGTCATCGTGCTCAGCGAGCAGGGGAACAGTTTCCCCTTTGCCAAATGGACCTGCTACGATGCTGGTCTCGCCAGTGCCTGCATCGCCCGCTGGCCTGGAAAAGTGAAGCCTGCGAGCGTGAGCGACGCGCTCGTCGAGTATGTCGATGTTACCCCGACCTTTCTCGAAGCCGCCGGGGTCGCGCGTCCCGAGGTGATGGATGGCCGCAGCTTCCTTCCTCTGCTGAAAGGCGAGGCCGTCACGCACAAGACGCACGTCTTCGGACTGCAAACCACACGCGGCATCCACGGCGGCAGCGATCACTTCGGCATCCGCAGCGTGCGTGACACACGCTATCGCTACATCCGCAATCTCACGCCCGAGGTCACGTTTCAAAACGCCGCGACGAGCGACGCTACGTTCAAGACCTGGCAAACCATGGCCTCCGCTGGTGATGCGAATGCAAAGCAACTCGTCCACGACTACCAGCACCGCCCCGCCGAGGAGCTCTACGACTGCGAAACTGATCCATGGAACCGCACGAATCTCATCGCCGATGAAAAACTCGCCGCCATTCGTGATGAACTCCGCGCCAAACTCGACACCTGGATGAAACAACAAGGCGACGAAGGCCAAGCCACCGAGATGAAGGCACTCGAACGCATGCCCCGTGGTAGCAAGAGCCCGGAGACGCCGAAGAAAAAGAAGAAGGGCAAAAAGAAGGCGGCGTGATGCCGCGCGCAGATTATTTCAACTGCGGCTCGCCGGGAACGACGCCCGCCAGATGCTGCTTCACCGCGTCCTGGATCTGCGCGAGCACGTCGGCGTTCTCGGTGGCGACGTTGCGCTTTTCGGATGGATCACGACCGAGGTGGAAGAGCATCGGCGGCTCATGTGCTTCGGCCTTGGGCTGGCCGTAGCCTGTTTGCGTCTTGAAGTGCGCCTTCCACTCGCCGAGGCGGCAGGCGAAGAGCTGATCGCCACGGTAGTAGAAGTAGGGGCGTGCTGGCAGCGGCTTGGATTCAAACAGCAGCGGCGCTAGATCCGTGCCGTCGAGCGTGACATCCTTCGGCGTGGATGCTGAAGCGAGTGCGAGCGCGGTGGGCAGCAAGTCCATCGTGCTAGCGAGTTGCGTGGTCACGCCGGGCTGGATGCGTCCAGGCATCCAGGCGATGCCGGGGACTCTCATGCCGCCCTCCCAGGTGCTGCCTTTACCGTCCTTCAGCAGTCCGGCGCTGCCGCCTTGATTGCCCATGATGAGCCAGGGGCCGTTGTCGCTGGTGAAAAAGACGAGCGTGTTTTCCGCGATGCCTTCCTGCCGCAGTGTGTTGAGCACCTGGCCGACACTCCAGTCGAGTTCCTCGACGGCATCGCCAAAGATTCCAGCACGGCTTTTGCCTTTGAAGTTGGGTGAGGCAAACATGGGCACATGCGGGAAGGTATGTGGCATGTAGAGGAAGAAGGGACCGCTCTTTTTCTCGCGAATGAACTTCACTGCCTCTTCGGTGTAGCGCTTTGTCAGGGTGGTTTGATCCACGGGCTGCTCGATGATTTTGCCATCGTGAATCAGCGGCACGTTCCAGCCGTCATGCGGCGGAGTGGGCGATCCGCTGCTGCCTTTCGGCAGATCCGGGCGTCCATCCATGTCATTGGAATATGGCAGGCCGAAGCTGTGATCGAATCCCTGATCCAGCGGGCGCGAACCTGCGTGAATGCCGAGATGCCATTTGCCGATGTGCATCGTGGCGTAGCCTCTGTCCTTCAATGCTTCGGCGATGGTGATCTCCGCCGCTGGCAGGCCACCTTCTGAGTTCGCGAAGAGCACCCGCCGGTTTCCACACATGCCGCTGCGTATGGGGAGCCTGCCGGTCAGCAAAGCGGCACGGCTGGGAGTGCAGACTTCTGACGCGGAGTAAAAGTCGGTGAAGCGCAGCCCCTCCGCGGCCATGCGGTCGAGATTCGGCGTGCGGATGACGGGCGAGCCGTAGCAGCCGAGATCACCGTAGCCGAGATCGTCGGCGAAGATGATGACGACATTTGGCGTGGCGGAGAAGGCCGGGGAAATGAGACTGCCGACCAGGACTAGAGAACGGAGGAGATGTTTCATGATTGTTGGAGATGGTTATTTATCACGTTCGGCCTTGCCGCGGGCGGGTTTGGGGCGGTTGGCTGGCGGAGTGTAGGCAGCGACCTCTGATACTGCCCAGGCGATGTCAGCCGCCACGGCGGGGGACTTGCCGTGGGGATCGGCGGTGGTTCCGAGATAAGTTTCCAGACCCTTCGCCAGACTGCGGACGAGTTCGCGGTTTGCCGGATCTTGAAGGACGTTTGTCATCTCGAATGGATCGGCATCAAGATCGAAGAGGGCGGGATCATCAGTGGGCGAGATGACGAGCTTGTGCCGCTGGGTGAAGACGGCGAGCCAGCCACCACGTTTTTCATCACCTCCGCCGATGCGCACGAAGGTCTGATCCACCCAATTTTCAGGCATTTGACTGCTTTTGAACAAAGCGGAAGCATCACGGCCCTGCATGGCGTTTTGCGCTTTGAAGCCGAGCAGGCCGAGCAGTGTGGGCTTGAAGTCCACCGTCCCGAGTGCGGCGTGGATGACGCTCCCTGGCGGGATGATGCCGGGTGCGGCGATGACGAAGGGGATGCGGGCGCTGCCTTCACAGGGAATGCCTTTGTTGTGGCGTCCGTGCTCGCCGCACATGTCGCCATGGTCGGAGGTGAAGATGATGACAGTGCGCTCGAGCTGGCCGGTTTCCTTCAGCGCGGCGATGAGGCGGCCGATGTTGTCATCGATGCACTTCACCATGCCGAAGTACTGCGCCATCTGCCGCTTGTTGAAGCGGTCCTGCATGACTTGGGCAAAGGAGGGCAGCTTCTCTCCCTTTGTCAGCGCTGACTTGGGTTGTTGAAACGGCTCTGGATCAAACATCGTATCGTATGGCGCGCGGATGGTGTTTGGCCCGTGAGGGTCGGGAAGGCTGACCATGTAGCAGAAAGCGGTCTCGCGCTTTTGGCGCAGAAACTCGATGGTGCGGTCCACGAGGAAATCAGTGGTGAAGGATTTTTCGTCCGCACCATCGAGGTTGTAGTTGGGAGTGCCTTGGGCGTTGGTGGCGGCCACTTTGGGGCCGCCGTCATCCTGGCCGAGTTTTTTCCAGTGGCCTCGGTTGAACATGTGGCGGTTGTCTTTGAAGCCAAACTGACGCTGCGGTGCCCAGCCGGGTTTCGCATCTCCGTCCAGGTGCCATTTGCCCGCATAGCCGGTGTCGTAGCCATTTGCCGCGAGTACGGAGGCGAAGGTTTCCATGCCGTCGAGCATGGGCAGGTCGTTGTTGATGCTGCCGGTGTTCTGCGGGTAGAGCCCGGTCATGAGCGCCGCGCGTGAGGGAGTGCAAACGGGCGAGGTGGCGTAGTAGCGGGTGCAGATGGCTCCGCGTGTGGCGATGGAGTCGATGTGCGGCGTGTCCACCTTCACCCCTGGCCCCCAGATGTACGCCTGGTCCTCCGGCATGAGTTTGCGATAGCAGCCGAGCGTGCGGAAATTGTGCTCGTCCGTCTGGATGATGAGCACGTTCAGTGGCGCGGAGTGGAGCGCAAATGACAGGCTGAGAAAGGCGAGAAGCTGGAAGGGGTTCATGTGCGGTGATGGCGGAAAAATTGGGAGGTCGAATCATCGCCACGCGCCCGGTTCATCGCTCCATTTCGTCAGCACCTGGCGCTCAGTCACGGGCCACCAGGCCTGCAGTTTGTTGGCGAGGCGCTGGACGATCTCCGGGTTCTTCGCCGCGAGGTTGTTGTCCTCATGCGGATCGGCGATGAGGTCGAAGAGCTGGGGGCGCTTCTCCGTGCGCGGATGGCTGCTGGCGTAGCGGTCGAGCTTGCCATCGTAGGTGAGGAGCAGCTTCCACTTTCCGTCCACCACCCAGCGGTAGAGCAGCGTGTCCTCCGGCTTGTCGATGTTTGCCACGTCATGCGCGAAGGTTTCGCCGAAGCACTCCTTGCGCGTTGTTGGTTCGCCGGTTTTGAGGATGGGCAGGAGATTCAATCCAGGAAGCCTTTCCGGTGCCTGCGCTCCGGCGGCGGCGAGTGCGGTGGGCACGATGTCGATGCTGGAGCAGAGCTGCTCGCCGCGATTGCCTGGCTGGATAATGCCGGGCCATGAGAACATGATGGGCTGGCGTGTGCCGCCTTCATTCGCAGACTGTTTGGAGCGCGGTGCGTAGCCCTGGCTGTTCGGGTCCTGAATCCAGCCGTTGTCAGCTACATAGACGAAGAGCGTTTTTTGGGTGAGGCCCTTTTGCTCGATGCGGTCCATGAGCTGGCCGCAGGTTTCGTCAAACCACTCCACCATCGCGTAATAGCGGGCCACATGATCGGACTCGATGCCCTTGGCCTTGTACTTTTGAAACAAACGATCCGGTGGGGTGTGCGGCGTGTGCGGCATGAAGGGCGCATACCAGAGGAAGAAGGGCTTCTTCTCAGCCGTGGCGTGTTCGATGAAATCAAACACCGGCTCCATGCCCTCGCGGCCGATTTTCAGACCGTCATCACCGTGACGACCACCGGGATTCGGGAAGCCGCGAGTCATGGCATGGGTGAAGCCTGCACGCTTCGGTTCGCCCTCCCACCATTTGCCGGACTGATGGCTGAGATAGCCCTGATCTGCCAGCAACCGGGGCAGGGGAGTGTGCTGGTAAAAGGTGCCGATGAGCTTCTCCCGTAGCGCCGCATAAGCGGGGGATTCTGGTCCTTTGCCCTTCCCTTTGGCCTTGCCCGTGCCCTTTGGTGCGGGCTGATTTCCCGGCAATGGCGAAGGATCATTGCCCGTCACACGATGCTGATGGGAATACATGCCATTGGCGAATGTGGCGAGCGCAGGCCGGCAAAGCGCGGTGGGCACGTAGCCGCGGGAAAATAGAGCGCTGCGGCCAGCGAGCTTGTCGAGATTCGGAGTCTCGATCTGCTTGTGGCCCATGAAGCCGTAGTCTGTCCACGCGTGGTCGTCGGAGATGATGAAAACGATGTTGGGCTTGTCAGCGGCGGAAAGCAGCGAACAGAGGGAGAAGATGATGAGGACGAGACGCTTCATGGTTGGTGGAAGGTGGTGCGTAGGCGGAAAAGAAAAGAATGAAACCGGGGAACGCTGGGAAACGCCAGAAAATCACGTGATTGTCCCAATTCTCCCTCCATGACCGACTCTGCCGCTTTTTGACTTCAGACTTCCTCCGCTCTCATGTCGGAGCCCTGGGGAATAAGCAGAGATCAGACATGAAACGACGTATGGGTCGGCATGCGTTTGATGGCATTTCTCCTGGGTTTTAATTCGTTATCACTGGCTCTCACCGTGGAATAGGCTGGCAAGACTGCACTCGAGTGCCAGGACCGGCACCGATGTCACCGGAGGACTCTCGCACAAGACGATGCAGGTGAAGCCGGGTTATGAAATCAAGCTCGTGGCCAGCGAGCCTCTGGTGCAGGACCCCGTGTTTATCGACGGGGATGAGATGGGCCGCGCCTGGGGGGTGGAGATGGGCGACTCTCCTTTCGCCCCTGGTGAGAAGACGAACGATGGCAAAGTAGGCCAGGGGAGGGTCTCTGATCTTCAGACCGACCGCATCAGTTTGGCGAAGTCATTTTTGAATCTCACCAGCGCCCCTCTATTGAAAGTTGAGCGGTGGGTGGATGAGAGTAATGCACGATTGAGAAAGTCACCGCAGCATGGTCGTTT
>CAYMHJ010000327.1:0-7037 GCA_964390165.1 uncultured Prosthecobacter sp.
GATGCCGAGGTTCGCGGGGAGCGTCCAGGGTGTGGTCGTCCAGATGACGAGGGAGTAGCCGTCTTCCTGGAGTCGGCTGAAGCCGGGGCTCTGAACTTCAAACTTCACGAAGATGGCCGGGGAGGTCTTTTCTTTGTACTCGACCTCGGCTTCGGCGAGGGCGGTCTGGGCACCGTAGCTCCAGAGGACGGGGCGCTTGGCACGATAGACGAGGCCTTTTTCAAGGAACTTCGCAAAGGTGCGCATGATGTCGGCCTCATAGGTGGGCGCGAGCGTGAGGTAGGGGTTCTCCCAATCACCGAAGACGCCGAGGCGCTTGAAGGACTGGCGCTGGATGTCGATGAACTTGCGGGCGTAGGCTTCGGAGCGCGTGCGGACTTCGGCGGGGGCGAGGTCCTTGGCTTCCTTCACCACTTTGAACTCGATGGGCAGGCCGTGGCAGTCCCAACCGGGGATGTAGGGGGCGTGGAAGCCGGCCATGGTCTTGGACTTCACGATGAGATCCTTGAGCACTTTGTTCAGCGCGGTGCCCATGTGGACGTCGCCATTGGCAAAGGGGGGGCCGTCATGCAGGACGAACTTTGGGCGTCCAGCGGCCTGTTTCATGATTCGCTGGTAGAGGCCGCCTGCTTCCCATTTGGCCAGGCGCTGGGGCTCGCGCGTGACGAGGTCCGCCTTCATGGGGAAGTCGGTCTTCGGCAGGCGGACGGTGTCTTTGTAGTTCTTCTTGGCAGGGGTCTCGGCGCTCATGGGTCTGGGAAAAGGGAGGCGGAGGGTAGCCAGCCGGGGGCGGTGGTCAAAGGGTCAAGGGGGCTTGACCTTCTTGACCCTTTGACGGCGAAGCCCTGCCGCCGCATCATCGCGGTGTGTCCTCACCTGCCCAAGCCATGCAAACTCTCGCCGCCGAACTGGCGCGGCTGGCGGCATCGGGCGGGAGCGAGGGGGAGATTTTTCAAAGGGTGCTGACCCGGCTAATCGCGGCCACGGAAGCGCTGGGCGGGGCCGTGTGGCTGGTGGCGCGGCGCGAAGGGCAGGACATCGCGCTGAAGCTGGGCGCGGCGGAGAATCTGGAGGAGGCCGCCGGTGCCGCCGAGAGCGGGCAGCGGCAGCAAGTGCTGCGGGCGGCCAGTGAGGTGATCCTTTCCTCCCAGCCGCTGGTGCTCATGCCCGCGCCTGCGGGTCAGGAGGCGGTGACGCCCGGCGTGCTGGTGAATTTGGGGCCGCATGTCATCGTCGGTGTGCCGCTGCGCAGTGGCGATGACCAACTCGGCGCGGTGCAGCTCTGGTTTCCCGGGCAGAGCGATCCCAAAAAGCTGGCTGATGTGGCGCTGAAAGTTCAGGCGCTGATGGCCGATCTGGGACCGCGTCTGCGCTCCCGCCAGATGCGCGAACTCGGCGCACAGAGCCGCAGGCAGCAGCAGCTTTTGCAAATGGCCCTGGATGTGACGGGCCAGCTCGATGCGACCCAGGGCGCGCGACTCGCCGCCGCTCATGCCCGCGAGCTGCTGGGGATCAATCGCATCAGCTTCCTCATCCGCGAAGGCGACCGCTGGCGCGTGCTCGGCGTGTCCGGTCAGGCGCAGGTGGACACGAGATCGGAGCCCGTGACGCGGATGATCAAACTGGTCGCCGCTGAGGCAAAAGATCAGCCTTGGGTGATCGTGCGGGGTGAATCACCGGCAGCGGAATGGTATTTCGCCGAGACTCAGATGCAGTCCGCCGTGCTCATGCCGCTGCGCGATGGCGCGGAGGGCCGCGTGCTCGGCACGATGCTGGGCGAGAGTGTGGAGGCGGCCACTTTTGGTTCGGCAGGCACACCGGGAGATCCACGACCGCCGGTGCTCGCCCTGGCGCAGTGGCTGGCAGACCTGGCGGGTCGATCCATCCGCGCCGCGCTGGTGCATCAGGCACTGCCGCTCGGGCCGACTTTGGCGAAACTGGGGCATTGGCGCACGGAGGCCACGGCCACCCAGAAGCGTCGATGGCTGGTATGGAGCCTCGGTTTGGCCGCGCTTCTGCTGCTGGGTCTGCTCTGGCCGCTGAAGGTGAAGGTGGAGGGCGACTGCACCTTGCTGCCACGCCAGCGCGCGCTGATCACGACCGAGTCGGCCGGACGCGTCGAGGAAGTGCTGGTGCGGGAAGGTGTGGCCGTGACGAAGGATCAAATCATTGCCAAACTCGACACCAAGCGGCTGCAATCCGAGCTCGAAGGCACCACGCAGGCTCGCAAGCGACTGGAGGCCGAGGTCGAGCGGCAACGAGGCATGGGCAAGGAAGCGCTGGCACGAATCGCCACCCTGGAAGCGCAGGCCACCGCCGAGACCGAGAAGCGGTTGCGACTGGAGATCGACCTCTCCGCGCTGCGTGCGCCGATGGATGGCGTGGTGATGACAAAGGACGTGCATCTGCGCACCGGGATGTTTTTGCAGGCCGGGGAGACGCTGGCGGAGATCGCCACCGTGGATGCCTGGGATCTGCGGCTGGAGATCGCCGAAGCGGACATTGCTGAGATCGAGGATGCGCTGGACGAGCAGTCTCCGCGGGAGGTGCGCTACCTTCTCTACACGCAAAGTGCTCGCGAACTCACTGCGAAGCTGGAGAGCAAAGCCCAGATCAGCCCCGCGCTGCATCCAGGGAAGGACGGCGGCGTCTTCAGCATCACTCTGGCGAAGGTGGAGCTGCCCGCCGAGCTGCGCCCGCTCATGCGCCCCGGCTTGACCGGACGTGCGAAGATCGAGCTCGACACCCGTACCAGCGGACGCGTGCTGCTGCGCAAATTCATCCGCTGGCTGCGGATGCGCTGGTGGCTGTGAGGCCCTGGCTCCATGTCCAGGATTCACTCCAGCTCAGGAGTACTTCACATTCTTCTGCGGCTCCATCTCAAAGGCCGTGGCCTCCTGCTCGGCGATGTTAGGCTTCACCACCTCCTCGCGAAATTTGATGTAGTAGGGGTCGTCCTGGCAGATCACCAGCTTGTCCATGCTCTCGACTTCGAGATAGACGAACCAGGGGAAGGGATCGTTCGGATTCACCCGCTTGCCCGTTTTCACCGCCAGCACTTCCGGGACACGCAGGAGCTGCACGCGCGTCTGGGACATCATGTGCTCCAGCTTCTCCTCGGTGACTTCAGGTTTGAGCTTGTACAGGCTCAGGTAGGCGATCATGCGGAGTGGTGGTGGGGGAGCATCCGCAGGGCGAAGGGATCAGTTTTTCCAGTTCAGCACACCCTTGCGCCAGGCATAGGCAAAGGCGACGCCGAGGATGGTCACGAAGCTCAGCGCAGCAAAGAAGATGCCAGCACCATGGGCGGCGAGGTAGTCTTTGTAAATGACCGCCCAGGGATAGAGGAACACGACCTCGATGTCGAAGAGCACGAAGAGCATCGCCACGATGTAAAACTTCACACTGAAGCGCGGCTGGCCGACCTGGAGCGGCAGCATGCCACACTCATAGACGCTGTCTTTGGTCGCGCTTCGCTTCGCAGATCTGCCGACGAGGACGGAAATCAAAAGGGTGACTCCGGCAAAGCCGCTGGCAATGACGATCTGGAGCAGGACGGGCAGGTAAGTTTCAAGCATGGCTCGTTCGGGGGGAGGAAGCGGGAGAGAAGTAGCCGAGGCCGGACAGAGCGTCAAATCCCGAAACGATTCGCCCCAAATGCAGCGGGCCGTTTCCAGAAAGGAAACGGCCCGTGCTTTAAAATGAGACTTGGTGCTCGCGAATTAGCGGGCTGCCACAGCCGCCGTGCGGGCGGCGATGGTGGCCTGGTGGGACTCGCGCAGACCAGGAAGACCACGATAGGTCTTGCCGGCTTTGGCGCAGAGACCACGGCTCACGAGGCCTTGCAGCTTTTCATAGGAACGCAAGCGGAGCATCTCTTCACCCCCGCTCACAGCGTTCTTCAGCTTCAGGTTGTCATAGACCAGTTTGAAGAGCTGGTTGAACTCGAGGGTGTCGCCATTGCCGAGGACATTGACGAGTTCGTCAGTTACATGATCAGGAACGCGGCGGGAAAAACGTGTTTTACGTGTCGGAGTCGTAGCCATAGGAGAGTATGTATAACACAGGTTGGAGTCGTTGGCGAAAGGTTTGTGATCCTGTGCGGAAGTTTCTCAGTGACGCCATGCAACCGACAAGATTTTTCCAACTCCCAGGTTGACAAAGCCTCAGCGCAAAGAGCGATGTATTCACATTGCATGGGCAACTTGTGGTTATTTTACCGCAATCTTGAAAAGATGCTTCTTCGTGCGGATGTAGATCGCTCCGTCCGCCACGGCGGGGGATGAGGTCATCGCGTCCGGGAGCTTGTTCGTCGCCAGGATTTCGAACTTGTCCGCCGCTTTGACGACATTCACGTCCCCTCGGTCATTGCAGAAATACAGCCGGTCTCCCGCCGCGATGGGCGATGGCAGATGCTGCCCCGCGATGCGGTCCTCCCAGATATCCGCGCCAGTTTCAGGATTCATGCAGGTCACGATGCCGCCGCGCGTGATCTGGAAAAGCAGCCCGCCTGCCACCACGGGGCAGGACTCGCTGGCGTTGCGCTTCTCGCGATCCCAGAGCGTGTGGCTCTCGGTGATGTCGCCCTTCATTTTGTCGTCGATACGAATCCCCAGAGTATGGGCGCGCTCGGAGCCGGTGTTCAGGATCAGCACCTCTTTGTGAACCAGCGGGCGGATCGCCGCATTGAAGCCGCCGTGACGCACCGTCCACAGCTCCTTGCCCGTCGCCGCATCATAACCAAAAGCCGCCCGCGAGCCGACCGACACGAGCGTTTCGATACCGCCTAAATTAAACACACTCGGCGTGTGGTAAGCCTTCCGCATGTCGCCATCGCGCGTTGGTTTGCCGTCCTTGTCGAGATCGCCGTAATCCGTCGTGCGGCCCGTCTTCCATACCGTCTCGCCGGTCTTTTTGTTCAGCGCGGTGACAAACTGCTCGTTGATGCCATCGAAGGTCAAAATGATCAGGTCGCCATGAATCGCAGGCGATGAGCCTGGGCCGCGGTAGTGGTTCACGTTGATGTCGCGGCGCTGCCACACGGTCTTGCCGGTCTGCGGGTCGATCCTCGCCGTGCCATAAGTGCCGAAGTGGACGTAAAGTGCGTCCGCCTCCAGCACGGGCGATGGAGCGGCGTAGTTGTTCAGCGGGTTGCCGAGGCCCTCGGGATTCGCATTTTCAAAAAGCAGGATGTGATGCACCACCTTCCCGCTCTGGCGGTCGATGCCATAGACGTACTGCTTCTTCCCGTCCGTCGTTGCAGAGGTAAACCAAATCCGGTCGCCTCCGATCACGGGCGTGCTATGGCCATCGTCCTGGAGATCGGTTTTCCAGACGATGTTCTCTCCCGTGTCCGAGTTCCACTTCAGCGGAATCTTCGCCGCCTCGGTCTGAGGCACCACGCCGTCGAGGGTCGGACCGTTTTTGTCGGGCCAGAACAAAGGTGTGGTGGCGGTTTGAGCGCCGAGCAGGGTGGCGCTGAGAAACGTGAGTAGAAGGGGACGGAGCATGTGGGCGGAAGTCACGGAGGCAGGGAGGGGCTTCTTTCGCCGCACTTGGGCGGCACGGGCATGACCTTACTCCCTGCCCAGCAGCTCGCGCAGCTTCCGGCGCAGGGTGGCGCGGTTCATGTTCAGTGCCGCCGCGAGACGTGTCGGCTTGTCCTCGAAGCGGTCCAGCAGCGTGCCCAGCATCTGCTTTTCCACATGCGCCAGCAGGGCGTCGTAGTCCGGCCAGGTCGGTTCCGGGCCGGTGAGCCTTTGATCCAGCCAAGTCGCCAGAGCACGAGTCAGGGCGGAGTCCAGATGACCAGGCGTGTCATCCTGAGTCGCAGCCGGGATCGCCTCAGGCAGATGCCTTGGCAGCACTAGCGGAGCGGGACACACGGCCGCCGCATGCTGCATCGCCGCCGCCAGTTCGCGCACCTGCCCCGGCCAGGAGTAGGCTTTCAGAGCCGCCAGCGTCTCCGGGGCGAGTGTCAGCTCACGACCGGGAGCAGCCCGTCCGGCCAGATAGGCGGAGAGCGCGGGCACGTCCTCCACGCGGTCATTCAGCGCTGGCAGCACCACCTGGAGCACGGCCAGTTGATAAAACAGATCCTCACGAAATAGCCCGGCCCTGATCACCTCCGTCAGTGGCATGGAAGTCGTCGCCAGCACCCGCGGCTGGGTTGACTCATCCGCCAGCATTCGTGTCACCACCGCCTGCAGTGGCAGGGAGAGCGCCCCGATCTCCTCGATGAGCAGCGATCCTCCCCGAGCGGCTTCGATTCCCTGGTGCAGCGCACGTTCACGTTCCGCCTCCGGCCATTCATCCGCCCGGAATGTCACCAGTGGGCCGGCGGAGCGTCTCCCGTGGCGATGAATCACCTGCGCGGCCAGTGTCTTCCCTGAACCCCGAGCCCCACTGAGCAGGACCGGCACCTCCGCCGCACATGCCTGGGCGATGACCGCAAAGGCGCGCTGCATTCCCGGCGCTGCTCCGATCATGAGTGTGTGCCCCAGCGCCTCGGGAGACGCGGACTCCGGCACCTTTTTCGCACCATCCGTGGTCGGCATCAGTCCGCGCAGACATGCCTGCATCTCCGTCAGGTTCAGCGGTTTCAAAAAGTAGTCCTGAGCTCCGAGCCGGCGGGCCTCCAGAGCATTCTCCAGCGTCCCGTGAGCGGTGATGATGAGGACCGTCGGCGGCGCAGGCATCGCGCGCAGTTCCTCCAGCACTCGCAGGCCGCTCATGTCCGGCAGGCCGATGTCCAGCAGCACGAGATCGAAATCCTGCTTCCCCGCCTTCTCCAAACCGCTCTGGCCGGAGGCGGCCACCGTCGGCTCAGCCCCCAGCCTCCTCACCACGGTGGAAAGTGCGGCTGCGAGGGAATATTCATCTTCAATGATCAGGGTGCGCATGAGAAAGAGCTGGATACAAAATCAGGATGACGGCCCAACCGCGCATCTCTTGGGGCGGCTTCACTTCCGGTTGGTGGATTCATCGTTCCGAGCTGGTATCCCCGACAGGAATCGAACCTGTATTTAGAGTTTAGG
>CAYMHJ010000328.1:0-6079 GCA_964390165.1 uncultured Prosthecobacter sp.
GTCTGCCTCCCGGCAGTGACCATGTGGCTCCGATGATCTCCTCGTCGGTCGGGCCTTGCAGGTTGTCTCCCGGGCACACCGTCAGATGATACTTGGACCTTTTGGATAACTTCATAACATGGTCTTTTTGCTCGGTTATCCCACCTCCAGCACCTTCGTGGTCTCCTCGCCGAACTGGCTGACGACGCGCACGGCCACCTTCTGCCCCTTCTTCACGGGAAAGGGATGGCTTTCATGGCCGTAGAGGCGGCTGAAGGCTTCGGCGTCGATCTCGATCTTGAGGGTTTGCTCGACTTTCTTCTTGGTCTTCTCCTCGGCCAGTTTGCTGAGGCCTTTCTTCCAGTCGGCGAACTCGTCTTTGTCGCCGCCGCAGAAGAAGACTTGGCGGACGACGAAGTTGGAGCCGTCGTAGTCGTCGTCGAGCATCCAGTAGGCGATGTCGTGGATGTCGCGGCTCTTCACTTCGTCCTTGATCGGGTCGTAGATGTCGAGTCCGGCGATCTCGACGGTGGCGGTGTCCGGGTTCGTAGTTCGGCCTTTAGGCCGTGCCTTTTCTTCGGACGGGCTGAAGCCCGAACTACCAACATGAAGCTTGATGTCCGGCTCGCCGATGGTGACGAAGCTGGCGGCTTTCTTGTCCTTCTTGAGCAGGCCTTGCTGCATGAGGTCATCGTGCATGCGCACGAGGCTGAGCTGGAAGCTGCCGAAGTCTTTGCGCAGGTCTTGCAGGCCGCTCTCGAAGGCGAAGCCGAGGATGATGAGCCAGTCGCCGTCGCGTTTGTCGCGGCAGGCTTTGATGGCGGCGGTCACGGCCTGCTTGCTCACGGTGCCAAACTTGGGGCCGATGTGCAGGTAGGCTTTCTTCTCGCCGCCTTCGGCGGGATACCATCCCTCCGCATGGAGGGCGGCGTGGCTGAGGCGGTCGATGCGGGTGAAGACGGCGTTCTCCCGCTTGTCGCCGGTCTTCACGCCGGCGCTGCGCAGGTGCTCAAAGATAAGGTCCTCGAAGTTCGCGAGCTCGGCATCACTCTCGCGCTGGCGGGCCAGTTCCTCGGGGGAGATGGGTTCGTAGCTTTGCAGCGTCTCCACCGTGAAGGGGCCGGCCACGCGCAGGCGCTTCTTGTCCTCCTGCGGCTGATCGTAGAGCGTCTCTTCCTTCGCTGGCTCATTGTTGGCGATGCTTCCCAGTGTGATGTGGGGCACCTTCCTGTAAACGAAGCCCTGGCGGATGTCGCAGCGCTCCTGATCGTAGAGCTGGTAAAAAGGGAAGCTGGCGGTGAGCAGTCGCGTCTTGGCGATGTTCAGAGCAATGCGCGAGGTATCAATCGTAATCCAGCGGCGGCCCCACTGCTCGGCGACGAACGCTGTGGTGCCGCTGCCACAAGTAGGATCAAGAACAAGATCCCCGGGGTCCGTGGTCATGAGGATGCAGCGCTTAACGATTTCAATGTTTGTTTGCACGACATAGATTGGGTTGCTCGCCCCACCCAAGCCATCCCACCAGTTCGAAAGCTTTTGATACCCGAAGTCGTCGAGGTAGCTCTTGAAACGTAGTTGCTTATCTCCAATCACAAGCCGGTTGTTCTCAGCGAGGACATCCATTCCAGGTTTCGCGCCCGCCTCGGCACGAACAGTTGTCTTCCAACAGTTACCAGTTCCCGGATTGAATACCTGTCCTCGAAAAGTGAAGGGAAGGCTTTGGTTTTTTCTCTCACCTCCGCTTGTAAGCGGGTTAGAGCGAAACAATCTCGATTTTGGGTAATCAATGGCGAGCCGCTTCGGGCTTAAGCGATAATCAAACTCTTCGCCAGACGGTGTCTTGGCCTTCGCCACTTCGAAGACAGCACCATCTGGAAGCTCGACATACTTGTATTCGGTTAGCGTTTCAGAATCGAGCTCAACCTTACCAAAGAGGCCGCGAAACTTGGTTTTTTGATCCTTCTGATTTTCCTTCGGAATCTTGCCATACCAAAGAACAATATCGTTAACAGCTTCGATGAACTCGCCCTTTTGTGATCCTTTCTTTTTGACTAGCAGTTCGGACTGATAACAAGCTGCGCCAAAGATTTCGTCCATCAAAGAACGAACCAGATGGACGTTGTCGTCAGAGATTTGCACGAAACACGATCCAGATGGATGAAGTAACTCGCGAGCAACAAGCAACCTGTCACGGAGATAACTAAGATATGAGTGGATGCCCAATTCCCAAGTGTCCCGAAACGCTTTGATCTGTTCGGGTTCACCAGATAGTGAATCATCCGCATCAGATTCTGACATTCTAGTGTCATTCAAGCGAAGCTGCCAATTACCTTTGTATTTGATGCCGTAGGGTGGATCGAGGTAGATGCACTGGACCTGTCCCGCCATGCCCTCGCGCTCGAGGAGAGATGTCATGACGAGGTGGGAGTCGCCCTGGATGAGGCGGTTCGTCCAGCCGTCGCTGTGGGTGTAGTAGTCAGAGACCTTGTCGAGTTCCTCGTGGGCGATGGCGTTGCCGAAGAGTTCGGCGGTGGAGAAGAGATCCGGCTGGCTCTTGTCTTCCTTAGCGACGACGCGGTAGAGGCTCTTCATCAGCGCCTCCGGGGAGATGTGCTCGTGGCGGTAGAGGGAGCGGATGTCGGCAGGGCGTGCCTCATCCTCCGGCAGGGAGTAGCGGTTTTGAATCGTCTCTTTCGTCTGTTCTAGCAGAGCGCGGGCCTTGGAGGTATCTCCCGCCTTCAGCGCGGCCTCCATCTCCGTGAGCAGGCCGGCGAGCTTTTCATCGGTCGGATACTTGTGCATCCAAAACAGCTCAGGATCCTGCCCACGCGTGACGACGGGATTGAGCGGAAGCAGCACCTGATCCGGACCCTTGGCCACGGCGTCAGAGCTGGCCTCATACCCGGCTTCCTCGGCGGAAGGGATGTGGGCGCGTTTGACGTCCTTGTGCTTGTAGGCTTTGACCGGTTTCTTGGGTTTCATGGCAGGACGTAAGGTTCGATGACATCGCCAGCAGCCGTGCCGAAGTCTTTGATGTTGCGAGTGATGAGGGGGCAGGCCTCGCTCTTGGCGGTGGCGTAGATGATGGCGTCCGGCAGTTTGATTTTCTTGTGGTGAGATTTGCGGAGCGTCACCACCGACTCGGAGAGTGTGCCATCCAACTCCACGATGCGGAAGCTGGCGAGCAAGGAGCGCGCGGCCTGCTCCTCCTGCGGCGAATCAGCACCGGCAAGCACTTCCATGAAGGTGATGCGGCTGATGATCTTGTCTGGATACGAAGCCCATGCGGCGGCAGCCTGGGCAATGCCGCACAGGTGGTCGATCAAGATGTTGGTGTCGAAGACAGCCTTCATTTCTTCTTCTCCCGGTGATCCCATTCGGCGCGGATGTCCTGCTGGTATTTGAGTCCGTCCAACTTCTTGTGCTTCCAAGCACCGAATGCGGGAGGTGCCTTCGCCCCCTGAATTTCCACGAGTCGGGCGACAATAAGGTTGCGGCAGTCCGCGACTTCCGACTCGGAGGCCAGCTCCATGAAGTCCCACGGGAGGAGCTCCAGCCGCTCCCGCACCGAATTGGCGGCAGGCAACCAGCGGTTGACCACCGTCCAACGCTTGGATTCCTTGTCCGACCGGAAGCCGGAGACTTCGATGATGAGATTCAGCTCCGAACCACCGGCCAGCCGCGCATGCACGATGAAATCCGGGATGTAGTGGCGCTCCTTGCCCGTGGCATCCGTGTAGGGAATGCGGAAGTTCAGGAAGGCATTCTTCACCCACGAGACGATGAGCCCCTCGTCCGCCATGTCATCGAGGGTCTTGGCCACCTTTCCCTCCCATCCGCTGTCGATGACGACGACGTTCACATGGCTGTGGCGCGTCTCATAGACTTCCTTGCTTGTTTGTCCGCGCACAAAGCAGGTGCAGCCGGTGGGGTTGTAGTGGTTGAGGATGGGGCGGATGTTCTCCGCCTCCATGCGCCCGGCGGAGATGCCGCGCGCCACATGGGCCACCATCTCCTTCGCATCGCGGAAGTAGAGCAGCTTCTTCCACTCAGGACCTTTGCCGAGGACGCGCACCTTCGTCCCATACCAGTCCGCCACGATCCTCGTGACTTCATGGAAGCGGTTGAGTTGCAGCCCCTCGGTGCCCGTCTTCTCGGGGAAGTGATCGCGCAAAAGATCCTTGGCGATGGAGTACACGATCTGCTGCTCGCGCGTGGCCAGGATGCTGTCGATGGAGAGCTGCTCCTTCTTCCCGCCCACGCTGCTGAGGATGGTCTTGGTGGGCAGCTTGGAGCCGTCGATCTCATAGTCGGGCAGCTTCGAGAAATCCCATGAGAGAGGGCCGTCCGGATACTCCACCCGGTAGCCTTCGATATTCGGGAAGGAGATCTCATGCGTCTCCGCACGCTCGGGCAGCGGATAAACACGGGTGTAGTCCAGCGGCTCCGGGGGCGGAGACTTGCCGCCTTTGAAGAGCTTGAACGGCACGCCGATGATGTGCGCATACTCCGGCGGGAACTTCCAGACCACATCCTTTGTCCGCCGCGTGTTCTGCGGCAGCACCTCGCCCGTCTTCACGTCATACGGGGCCAGGAAGTAACTCCGCCGCCGCAAGGCACGCCCTGCGACCTGCTCACACAGAAGCTGCGACCCAAAGGCTCGAATGCCGACGATGTGTGTGACCGTGTTTGCATCCCAGCCTTCCGTCAGCATGGAGACGGAGACGACACAGCGCACTCCTGCACCGAGCTTCCCGGGACGCCCGACGGTGTTGACGACTTCACGCAGGAGCTGGGCATCCGTAAGGTTCTCCGCCGCGCCCTGGCCGTGGATGCGGGCGTAGTCGCGTTTGTAGCGTTCAATCTCTGGCGCAAACACGCGCTTGAACTCGTCATCCACGGCGTCGCCGTTTTCGAGAGCGTCGCTGTCGATGAGGATGGTGCGCGGCTTGTCATAAGGCTGGCCGTTGGCATCAAAATTCGAGAACAGCTCAAAGATGCCGGAAACAGCGCGAGCCTCCTGTCCATCGCCACCGTCGTCGATCACGTATCCGGCGAGGTGCTTGTAAACCTCCTTGGAAACGGACGTGTTGTTGCAGACGGCGATGAAGACGGGCGGCGCATCGGTGAGTTCAAGCTGGCTGACGCCACGCGCTGCAAGCGAGTCGTTGCGCGTTCTAAACTCCAGGTCGTAATGCTCGTAAAACTTCTTCAGCGCGAGGCGGAGCATGTCAGGCAGCTTGGGTGGTGCCTCCGCCAGCTTCTCGCCCTTGGCCTTGGCACGCGCACGCTTGGTCTTCTGCCCGGCCTTCGGCAACTCATCCCGAATGTGCTCGTAAAGGTTGCGGAGGACGGGCATCTTCAACTCCTGCGTGTCGTCCCATGTCGGGAGAAACGGAATCTTCACGAGACCGGCTTCGATCGCCTCGATCAAGCCAAAGTCGGACACCACCCAGGGAAACAGGCTGTAGGGAACGTGACCGGAGCCGGTGAGGTAATAGGGCGTGGCGCTGAGATCATAGACCGCCCGTACCTTGTAGCGCTGGGCAATGGCACGCACCCCGGAAAACCAGACGGCGGCACGCTTGTTCTCCTCTTTGGAGTCCTCTCCTTCAGCCTTGCGGTCGTCCGCCTTCGGCAGGTAGCAGTGATGGGCCTCGTCATTCAGAATGAGCAGGCGGGTCCCGGGGCGGAACTTGCCCAGCAGGCGGGCAATCACCGAGCCAGTGTCTTCATGCGCCTCCTGCTTCCTGCCATCGGCCCCCACCTTGCCATCGAGAGGCGAGCGCTTGTTTCCCTGGAGCGTCTTCGGCTCGAAGGCGTGGTAGTTCGTGATGACGATGTGGTGATTGAGCTGGTCGAGCAGGCGACGCCAGTTGTCCGGCGTGCGCGGCACCAGATGACGCTCGGTGTAGTAATCGCCCGCATCGTGTCCGCCCCGCGCATCCACCCGCAAGACGCCGAGCCGTTCGCGAATGGTGATGCCGGGGGCGACGATGAGGAAGTTGTCCGCATACCGGGTATCACTGCGATACTCCTGCCGGTTGAAGAAGTGATAGAGAATGAGCACGACGGTAAATGCAAATGCTTCACCAGAATT
>CAYMHJ010000328.1:6089-7030 GCA_964390165.1 uncultured Prosthecobacter sp.
CCATCACCACCGTCTTGCCGGTGCCTGTGGCCATCTTGAAGCAGACCCGCGGCAGATGATCGACGGCGTCCGGCGAGACCGTCTTCTGAGCGGCCTCCAGCAGGCGCAGGATGTGAGTCCCGGGATTGCTCTTCTCCGCGACTTCGTTCAACCAGATCGCCGTCTCCACCGCCTCCCGCTGGGCAAAGAAGAGCGACTGCGTCGGGTCGCGCTCATCATTGAGGAACCAGAAGGTCAAAAGCTCACGCGTGATGCGCGTGGTCTGCGGGTATTTGGCGTCCCGCCAGGCCGACACCTCCCGGCGCGTGAGGTTGATGATGTGGCGCTTCCATTCGTCACTGGTCTCCTGCACCGAGAGCATTTCACCCTGATTCCCAAGTTCCAGCGGGATGCTGCGCACATCCGGGAAAAAGGGACGACGATCTTGAATGACACGACTGTAATCGAGTTCACCCTCCGGGCTGGTCCAGTAGTGGAGACTCGGCGCAGCATATGGATTGTTCAGGACTGGACTGGCTTCGGACATTCAAAAATGGATGGATGGGTTCAACGAGAGCCTGATCAACAATCGATTCTTTCGTCGGGCCGTCTGATTCAACCGGCGAGGAGCCCTCATGGCAAGACGGAAGGTGTCACCTTACACTCTTGTGGCACGTCCTTGGTAGATTCGATTGATGGCAGTAGTAAACGGAAATGGTTATTAAATTAAACGGTGGGGGCGGACAAATATGGGGAGGTGGCGGTGATTTGGCGACCTTTTTCCCTTTTTCGGCCAACGTCATGGGCTTCCAGCAACCGTGAACCAGCCTCAACCGGAGGTGTGGCGGGTAGCGGGTCATGGTTTTTGATGTGGCGGGCGGCGGGGTTAATGGTTTGATTATCAAGAGCTAAGGAGGCTTGCCGGGGTCGTTTGAGCCGTTGGCGTGGGGGCCTCGGAATGT
>CAYMHJ010000329.1:0-7018 GCA_964390165.1 uncultured Prosthecobacter sp.
ACCTTGACCTCACCCGCAGGGTGAGCCCCTGGGTTCCTGTCCATGAGCCCATCCGCCCCGATGGGAAGGGCGTTTCCTCGTTTTGGCACCCTCTTGGACTGCCGATTTCAGGTTCAGCCTTTCGGACAGTCATCCCGGCTTGTCGGACCGTTGGCCGGATGCCCGGAACCGGCGGAGGGGCAGTGGGGCGGTCCGGTATTTTCGACATTTGCCATGGGAGCCGCATTGCGTCCGGTCATGGCTGGAATTGGCTATCGGGTCGCGTGCCCCGGGGCGTCGCGGTGCCTTGGCTGGGGGTGTCGCGTTTCGGGCCTGTGAGGATTCTGTGTTCTCTGCGTGCTTTGTGGCTGAATCCCGGGAATTGGGAGTTCGATTGGGGTTGATTGGCCACATAGGACGCAAAGGGCGCAAAGGGATTGCCGGCTGGCTGCGACACCGTCCGGGGTCGGTGGATGGATGGGGTGCTTGGTTCCGGTGGTGTCGCTTCCCTCACCGTCGGCTACAGGCTGGCATCCCTCCGGGATGGATTGGGGGGGCGGACGGGGACGCGTGCGCTCCCAGAAGGGGGAGAGGGCTTGTATCCGAGCCCTCGATGACGGCCATTTCTGGCAGGATGAAAGCGGACAGGATTCCCCACTCCGTGATCGCCGCGCCTGAGTGAGTTGAAACCGCCCCGTCCCTCGCCGCGACGCAAGGTGGTGGGGTTCTCGCGGAGAAGGTAGCAAGACCGTCCCGGTCTTGTCCGAACCTCCCTCTTTCCCTTTGCTGAATTGGTCCCATGAGACTGTCAGTCGCACGGGTAGGCGCAAAGAGCATGGAGGCCCGCAAAGGTCCCCGGGAGGGGCGACAGCCTGGAGCCGGGGGTTGAGCGAAGCGACACCCAAGGCGAATTTCGCAATCAGGTGCCGCACCCCGGAGGTGTGCCAGAAAACCGACCCAATTTCCGACGTCCTGGCCCCTTGGTGTGACCGGCCGAAACCATCAACCACACCATCACCAACACCACCGGGATGCGTCGCCCCGATCGAAGGGGCCGCACGTCACTCTCCCGCATCGCGCCCGCGTCCTCCAGCGGGCTCGTCTCCCCCATCCCCAGCCGCCGCAGCGCATGGGCGTCGCCCGGCGACGCTCCCACGCCGTTGTCCCGCAGCAGCTCTTGCACGGAACGTAAGTCCGCCCACCGCTCCAGCCGATGCGCCGCGAAGCGGTGCCGCAACGCGTGGCACGCCAACGCCTTCTGGATACCGCACAAGCAGGCCGACAGCGCCAGCCGGGCCGGGTCGCGTTACGAGCCCACGATCGGTGGGGTCTGGATAACCAGGTCAGCGAGGAAATGCTCCCTGTGGATCTCCCCGGGACCTTCCTCCAGATGTCTTCGGACAAGCTTGAGGGATCGCTGCGCATGAATGCTTTACGGCGGAGGCCTCTCCGGGGAGCTAGTGAACGCGATGCATCAACCACAGCCGCCGGGGCCATGCTGGATTCGACACCCCTGCAACGTCCCGACCCGGGCCAACGCGACTCGGCCCCCGGAGCACGGAACCCTTCCCCCCCCAATACTCATCGCAGCCCGTGTGGCATCCATTTCCGTAGCCTATTCGGTAAAGGGAAATAGGCATTGACATTGGTTGGAAGCCATGGCGGCATTAAAAACCATAAACAGCGCAAGCCGTCACGATTCAAGCGACCTCTGCGGACCACCCATGAATACGCGTCTCATTCTTGTACTTCTCGCCATCGTTTCACTACTTGCCGGATGTCGAACGCTTCAAGGCACAGTGAGGCGGTTTCACGTCTTGCCGGCTTCGCCTCAATCGTTCGTCATCGTTCCAGACCGCGATCAAGGTGAATCCTTGGAATTCAAAAGCTACGCAAACCTAGTCCGCCAAGCTTTGCAGTCGCGCGGATGGCGAGAAGGAACAACGGCCACTGCGGATGTCGCAGTCTTTTTTCAGTACAGCATCAGCCAGGGGCGGCAAGTCACCTTTAGCTATCCGATTTTTGGACAAGTACCGACTGGCACATCCACAACGACAGGCACTGTTTCCACGTACGGCAATACCGCGAGCATCTCCGCCACGACCACCCAAGAAACGAGGTCGGGCGTCGTAGGAAGTGGCGTTGACAGCCGAACCGAGTTTGACCGGGCTCTACGTGTTCTGATGTTCGCAATGCCAACGTACCGCGCCACGCAGAAGATGGAACGTGTCTACGAGGGCGAAATTCGGTCCACTGGCAGCACCGGCGACTTGCCCACCGTGATGCCAGTGCTCGTCCGCGCCCTCTTCGACGACTTTCCGGGTTCATCAGGCACGACAAGGAAAGTCAACGTACCGTTCCAGTGATGCCTAACCCATCGATAAAGTTGACATGTTGCGGCAGGCTGCCTGGCTCGAACAATAGGCAAAATGCAATTGTCCACGAAGAAGTTGATTGCGCGGGAATGGCTGACGCACTTTGTCGCTATTGTCGTTGGTCTGACCTTCGCGCCGATCATCGTGATGACAGCGCTCCATGGGGAAGTGAGGATCTCGAATTTTGGATCAATTTATCTGGGGCTGCTTTTCCGCAAGAGAGATGCGTGGCTTGTTCCTCTTTCGCCATACTTGTTCCATCAGCTTGTTCGTTAGTTACGATGGGCTGTCCGAGCCACACGTGAGCGTTGATACCCGTCTGCAAAAGCCAATTGCCCATTAATCGCCTTGCTTGCTATTGGTCTCCCAGCCGCAATTGGCCTTTGCCTTTACAACGACGAAAGGTTTTGCTCGTGGTGTCACCAGTACCCCGCGCTTGCTACTAGTTCTTAGTCCGTCCTGCCTCGTTTACTGCGCCCATAAAATGGAAGTACCAGCAAGCTCGAATTGCTGTTTGCGATCAAAGCATCGGCTGGCAACCTATTCGGAGCGAGGGACAATCCAGCAGATCAAACTGCCATGCCGAAGAGATGGACAAATCGATCAAGGTGCCAGATCCAACGACTACGCATGTCACGCCTCATGCTCCCGTATCAGGCGTGCCAACCGCAGTCGTGGCCTGTTTTCGCGTTCGGCATCTAAGAGCCTATGATCGATCCGGAAACAAGCGCAGTGATGGACAATCTTGTTCGGCCTCTGCTGGATAGCGAGAATCGGGAACTTGATTGCAGGCTGACCAACGTAGCGGCGTGGGCTGTTCGACTCGGAGTTCCAAGTTCTGGATTCGCCTTCTTCAAGCGAATAGCAGTGCACTTTGACCATTACAGGGACAAGGCGGGTTCCGTGTGGGCCGCTATGCTACGGGTTCTTGATGAGAAAGAGATTCACTCGTCCACCGATCTGGCTGGCGACTTAAAGCAGAAGTTCGACGCCTACATGAGCGGGCCCGCAAAGCGGACTCGATCGAGAATGGCTGCCCTGGGCCAGTTGGGACACCCCATGCCTAAGGAAACATTTGATGACGTCTTTGAAGAGACGCGCGCGAGGTTCCACAATGAGATCGATCTACGGTGCCGTAGAGCGCGGGGCGGAAATCAGGCTGTACAGATCAGAATTGAGGAACTGAACGTGGGAGACAGTTACACAGCCAGCCAAGTCGGGGCGATGGGGCCGCGATCCCATGCACAAGAACTGAGTTTTCATCAAGTCAATGTTCAACAACTCGGCCGACTGGACATGCGCACTCTCGCCTTTGAGTTGACATCCCTGAGACGTGCGCTGAAGCAGATAGCGACGGAGCAAGAGCACGACATTGCCATCGGGCAGGTTGCTGCTGCCGAGGCAGCGTCGCAGAAGGGTGATGCAGGCGCCGCGATGCGACACCTGAGGAGCGCAGGCAAGTGGGTCCTTGATGTTGCCACCGAGATTGGCGTAAATGTCGCGTCTGAGGCCATTAAGAAGTCAATGGGCTTGTGACCATCATGATCCTCACGCCGAATAAGACCACTGGCGCTAGCGCGGGCGGCCCACGGCAATAGTCAATGCGGACGCGCTGGGTAACCCGCGTCCCTCAGTTCTGTCGTTCGGCGACAAACGGGCAAGGAATCGTTTGCCCGGACGACATCGCAGAAAAAAATGGAAACTCGCGAGGAGGTTCGATTTTCATCCGGAGAAGAGCCAGGCCAAAAAAGCCAAACACGGGATCGAGTTTGTGACGGCCCAGCAGCTCTGGGCAGACGATTTCGATTCGTCATTCTGGCCCGGATTGAAACCAAGCCCCGTAAGGCGATGCTGACGCAGGAGAGGCGAAGGTGTCGGTTGCGTCTTGCACCGATCGTGGAGGCCGGGTTTGACTCATTCCCGTGCGCCGAGCTCTGCCCAACGATGAGGCACCGTATGAAAGCGAAGGATCTGGATAGGCTGCTCGACTTTGGGGAGGAGGGTATCCTGCCGTATCTGGACCGCACCAAGGCCGTGCGCCCTCTTCTCAAAGCCACGCGTGTGAGTATTGATTTCCCGCACTGGATGCTAGCGAGGCTCTACTTGGAGGCGGACCGACTGGGGGTGCTGGGGCAGTCGCTTATTAACTTGGGAGGCGTCGAACGTCTAGGCGTGACGCGACGGCTAAGACTTGTTACAACAGCCGCTGCCGCTAGCCGCCGGCCATCGCGTTGTTGGCCGAATCGGACCCCAATGAAGGGCGGCGGGCGGTGATCCGAATCGTTAGACCACTCAACAGCAGATGAAATACGAATACAAAATTCAACCAGTGTCCGTAGGGAATGACGGTGATCCGCCAGATGAGAACTTGCTTCAAGACGAGCGGATCCTTAATCAGCTTGGCCAAGACGGATGGGAGCTTGTTTCAGTGATTGTATCACCCATGCAGTATGCTGCGCTTGGCAAGTCTTTCTTGTATTTTCTTCGCCGACCCGCTAAATGAGGTGGCCTTTCACATCGTCGGTCGGCAAGGGCTTCACAACATTTAGGATTGCGCTAGCTGTTATCATTTATGTTATGTCGCCATGACCTAACCAATAAGCGAAAACGGTAGAGCGGTCGCCTAATCACAACAATTCCATCTATTTACTCCCGGCCTATTCTGGCTACCTGTTGGACTAAATCCTTTGCCAAACGCACCATGGTTGCCATTTGTCATAAATGCGGAGCGCTGAAGTCGGTCCCGGCCCAAAAGTGTGGTGCTTGCGGATGTGGGCCCGTGAACGACGATGATCTTGCTCTTGCTTTCATGCTTACTGACAGGTTTCTGTCCCAAGAAAAGCTTGCTGAGATAGGTCACCTTATTAGGGACGGTAAGCGCTTCGAGCTTCCTCCACATATCCGAACCGCTGTTCGTGCCGCCATCGAGAGCGCAAGAACCCATCAAGCGACATCCCAGAAGGGGCAGGGGCTAAGTCTTGGAGGGTGGGGGATTCTTGCATGTATTGCAGCGATAGTGTTTTTAGTGTTTCATCCTTGGCCTCATTACCAGTGGTCTGTGGCGAGGGATAGTGTCTCGAGTTACGAGGGCTTTGTGAATCGTTTCCCATCCTCCGCCTACGCCGATTCGGCAAGAGTGAGGATTAGCGTCTTGATGGAGCCGGAAGTTTGGTCGCAGGCCCGGGAAACTGACCAGATCGAGGCTTTTCGAAGATATGTTCGGGAATATCCAAACGGGAAGCATCTTGACGACGCAAAGATACGGATTTCCGAAATTGCAGATGCTCAATGGAACCTGATCTTGAATACAGAGTCAAAGAGTGAGGTTGCGAAGTTTCTTGCGGAGTTTCCTGAGACGACCAAGACCTCATTAGCCGAGGCCAAAATTAGATTCATCGCTGATGGAGAATGGCGCAGGATTGCTGGGGGGCGTTCCGTCACCGCAATACAGTTGTTTTTGAAGGAATATCCTGAAACGTCATTACGTTCAGAGGCTGAACAGCGAATTCAGGAGCTTTACAATGACTGGAACTGGGTTCGTGAGCAAGATTCGTTAGATCACTATCAGCGGTTTGCTGCCCGTAACCCGGATCATCCCGAGCAAAAATGGATTGAGAAGCGGATTATTGACCTTGAGGTGAAGGCCATTGCGGCTGGCGATTATGGAGAGATTGCACGTGCACAGCCTCTGAGCTACGGCGGGTCTGTCGTGGAAGTTGCGGTAGAGAACCAAACGGGATACGAGCTTACGGTAAGGTACAGCGGTCCGGATTCGAGGAAGCTTGTCATACCAAAGGGCGCTACTGGGACAGTCGCATTGCTGCAAGGAGAGTACAAGGTTGCGGCATCTGTGACAGCGGCGAATGTGATGAATTACTTTGGCACTGATTCGATGCGCGGAGGCCGGTACTCATCGCGTTTCTACATTCAGCCGGATGATGGCCGATTGAATTCTCCTTCCTACAGGTACAGGCCGCGTCGCAAATAGGAGATGATTGCAATGCCCGAGAGGAAGGTGGCCTTGTTATTCTAAAGCACATTACGTTTCTTTGGACGTCCATTGGCATTCGCAGACGCATTTTGAAAAGCTCTTCTTCGTCAAGGAAGGGGCAGTCGGTTTGGTCCCGGATTCGTAACATTTTGCCATGGGAGCCGCATTGCGTCCGGTCATGGCTGGGATTGGCTATCGGGTCGCGTGCCCGGGGCGTCGCGGTGCCTTGGCTGGGGGCGTCGCGCTTCGGGTTGGTGGGGTTTTGTGGTCTCTGCGTGCTTTGTGGCTGAATCCCGCGAGTTGGGGATTTCGGTTGAGGTTGAATGGCCACACAGGACGCAAAGGGCGCAAAGGGATTGCCGGCTGGCTGCGACCCCGTCCGGGGTCGGTGGATGGATGGGGCGCTTGGTTCCGGTGGTGTCGCTTCGCTCACCAGCGGCTACTGGGTGGCATCCCTCCGGGATGGATTGGGGGGGCGGACGGGGACGCGTGCGCTGCCAGAGTTAGCAGCACGGACGAATCGCAGATGCGCCTCTCCAAAGGGCCGGGTGCCTGCCGACAGGCGAACGGCTGGTCCTGCGAATGGGGCGCTCAACACGGGGTCTTCCCGGGCGGGCCTGAAGTGCCCGGCGAAAACGTCGAGGAACCTCTTTTCTGAAGGGCAACAGGGTCC
>CAYMHJ010000330.1:0-7015 GCA_964390165.1 uncultured Prosthecobacter sp.
AGTCGTCAAAATCAAAAGGCAAGCTTAGACCGATGGCTGTCGACGTGACGCTAACGAACGAGTAGGACATCCAGCATCCAGCATCCAGCATCCAGTCTCCAGCATCCAGTCTCCAGCATCCAGTCTCCCCCGCCTTGGAGTCACCGTCAGGGGAGTTGAACCCCTCGCCACTTCCTCTGAATCCGCTGTCAGCCCGGTTAGAGGCATCGTCAGCCGCCTTGTACCCGCTGTCAGCGCCTTTGTACCCGCTGTGAGATGCTTTGTACCCGCTGTCACCTCGGTTGGAGGCATCGTCAGCCGACTTGTACCCACTGTCAGCGCCTTTGTACCCGCTGTGAGATGCCTTGTACCCGCTGTCAGCCGCCGCCCAGAAGTCAGTAATCGGCTGAAAATCAACGGGTTGCACCCAGTCCCCGGACAGCAGGCTCCAGGAGCGGGGCATCCTGTCCCCACCAGTCACCGCCCCCGCCTCGTCATTCAACCCGCCCAACTTTGGGATCCTCTTTCCATTTCTTCGGCTGAATCCTCCGCCTTCGGCATTCTGCATTCGACATTCCTGAAGCTTGCCTTCCGCATCCTCCCCGGCTTGGATAGGCAAAATCACCCGCATGGCCCGAAAAGCATCAAGCAAGCCTGACTCCGACTCCTCCATCTCCGCCGCCATCGGCTTTGAGGCGGATTCGTGCCGAGTCAGAGTCCTCATTTCGTCCGCTTGGATACAGCACCTTCAGCATGAATGACGAAACCATGACCTTTGCCAGCCTCTTCTCCGGATGCGGGGGATTCGACCTCGGCTTTGCCGCGCGTGGCTTTCGTTCAATAGGCGCGTTCGACTGTGATCCTGAGGCGGTCGAAAACTTCGCTGCCAATGTTGAAGGCCCTGTGAACCGCGTTGACCTGACGCAGGGTATTCCCGACGAGCAATTGCTGTTTGGAGTTGATGCGTTGATTGCGGGCCCGCCTTGCCAAGGGTTTTCAACGGCAGGGAAGAGACTGGTAAATGACGAACGAAATCATCTCCTGACGCTGACAGGAACATTGGCCCGAAGAGTGTCGCCGAAAGTTCTCGTCGTTGAAAACGTCTCCGGTGCTTTGTCTGGCGAGCACGCACGGTATTTGAAATCGCTAGATACTACGATGCGCCTCGCGGGCTACCGGACACATACCATGCGCTGTCAGGCGGCGGACTTGGGCATGGCGCAGCTCAGGCGACGTGTGCTGTTTTTCGCTTGGCGAACTGGCAGAGATATTCAATTCACGGCACCCATTGCCCGTCGTGGGGAACTCCGAACCGTTCTGGCTGGGGCAGACAAGCAGCCGAACCACAATCCCCAACGACTGACCAAGAACAGTCGCGACTGGCATATTGCTCAAAGAATCAAGCCGGGCCAGAAGCTTTCCAATGTTCGTGGGGGACAGAATGCCGTCGCGACATGGGATATACCCGAGGTGTTTGGAAGCGTCACCGAGCATGAACGCACAGTTCTGGAATTGCTCAGGCGGTTGAGGAGGCAGGAGCGTCAGCGGGACCATGGCGATGCCGACCCCGTATCGATCGCCCGGTTGGAGGCGGCACTCGGCTCTCGTTTTCACCGGCTTGTGGAAGGCCTAATCGCGAAGGGCTATTTGAGGCGCGTTGACGGAGGCATCGACCTTGTCGGGACGTTTAATGGCAAGTTTCGCCGACTGGCATGGGACAAGCCGAGTTGCACGGTGGACACGCGATTCGGGGCACCCAGATACTTTCTGCATCCATCGCAACAACGGGGGTTCACCGTTCGCGAGGCAGCACGGATTCAGGGGTTTCCTGACCACTACGTTTTCCAAGGAAACGAACAGGCGCAGTATCGAGTGATTGGGAATGCCGTGCCGCCCCCCCTCGGCTCGTTTGCTGCGGATATCGTAGAACAGCTTTTGGGGAGGAAGTCATGACCGTAGAAGATCTCAGGAATCTGGTTAGAAAGTGGGACTTTGAGATGACGGGCGACGCATCCGCCAAGTCCGAATACGGATTCATCCTGGACCAACTCGATTACCACGCGACGAAGGAGTGGCGCGTCTATCTCCCCGCCGAGAATCCAGTCTTCAATCCGAGTTACATCGAAAGGCTGGCTGCATGGATTGGGAACATGGCGGCCGAGGCAGACCAGAAGCTGCTCCTAAAATATGCGGCGCGTATCAGCTTTTTTTCGCATGATGACTTTGCGGCTCTTTACCGCACGGCCATGGATCGAGAGATTTCTCGTTGGGTGGCCTCACAAATTCCCGCCCGATTGGAACCACACGGTTGGCAATCATTTTAGGAATTGGTCGAGAGGGAAATCCATCTTCATACGTGGTTTTGTCCGATCACGGATAGCATGGACATCAATGAGTTCTACAAGGTGAATCATTTGAAGGGTGTCGGTCATCGCCCTGGGTTCGCTACGCTTGAGATGCTCGCAAATAGGGAGGGCAATCTGGTTCCGCAGCTTGCGGAGAATGTCCGCCGCTATATGGCAAATCCGAGTTCTGCACCACTCGACCCAAGGCGCCGCTGTCCGCCTCTAAACCGCATCGTTCTACTGGAGGACATTGTCGGCTCAGGCTCACAATGCATTGACGCGCTCCGCTGGGCTGTCGCGAACCTCGGATCTCCGGTTCTTTTTGTTCCGCTGATATTGTGCCCAAACGGTGTGCAGGCGCTTCGCGATGAAGAAGCACAGTCGGGCGGCAGACTCACCGTCCGTCCGGTGATTGAACTGCGTCGGAGCGACCTCCTTGGGCCCGAGCGGCAAGGAGAACTAGGATGGCCTATCACTGTTGAAATGGAAGACCTCGCCACGCGCTGTTCCACACGGGCATCGGTCAACATGGATACTTTTGGCTACAGAAGCACAGGCTGCTCGCTCACGACATTTTCCAATACGCCCGACAACACTCTTCCAATAGTCCACCACAAGCCCGCAAGCGGCACTTGGGAACCCCTCTTCCCGCGCATCTTTCGAGACTGACATGAACATCACCATCAATCCATTTCAGCAGCTCTACCTTTCCGACGATACGCCGACGGAGAACAGTTTTGTCCAATTGTTCAGCGCCGAAGTGTTGCAGACTGCCATTCACCCGGTGTTTCAAGGGAACAACGTCGTGCTGAGTGGGCCACAGGGGTGCGGGAAAACGATGATCCTCAATCTGCTCCGCCCGGAAATGCGCATCGCATATTGGGACGCTGGAAAGGCAGATGCTTTTCCCGTTCCTCAAGAGTTGCGGACTTTTATTTCAGCAGGCATCAATCTCACGCGTAGCGGAATCACTGATCTGGTTCAAGTCACGCTTGATCGGGGAGAGGATGCAGATGCGCGCGAACTGCCTCTCTATTTTGCGGATTTCTTCAATTACTTGGTCGTTGAGGACATCATCCAATCAGTCGAGAAGATCGGAAGTCGGCCCGAAGTGTTCGATTCAATGGTTAAGCCATCATTCGCAACGCAATTCGCAAGGGCAGTTGCTTCCGAAGATTGCTGGTTCGGTGCGCTCGAAGGAGTTCAATCAATGCCAGAACTGAAGGCGCGTATTTCGGACCGTGTTAGCTTTTATAGGCACTGGGTAAATGGAAATTTGCAAGAAAGAGAGCCACCCGATAGCATCCGTCGGAGCAAAACCAATATTGGTGAGCCGATCTCTCGAACTGCGGATTGCCTCCGGCAATGCGGCATGATTGCAGCTGAGGTGCCCGTGCTAATCCGAGTTGATCAAATCGAGGAGATGCACCGGGCATTCACTGAACGGCAGCGAGTGCTGTTGCTTTCTTTTCGCAAAATGCTCAATCGGGTTTTTTATTCCCGTGATGCGCGTGTTCACTACCGCGCAGGAACGCGGCGTTATGGTTGGGATAATCCAGAGTTCTTGGGTGTCTGGGGTAGTGAGGCTAGGTTGGAAATTCGGCGGAACTACCATCGAATCGAGATGGATGACGAACTTTTTGTCCGAGGTGAGAAACCAAATACCATCTTTGAAAAGTTCGCGATTGATGCCTTCCAGAAACGAATAGCGTATTACTTTCAGGCTGTGTCCCGAGAACTGCGACCGGAGCTTGCCAAATCTGTATTCGGAAAACATCCGCTGGCAAAGGATCGTCTCTATCAACTAAATGAGAACGCAACGGATGCCCAAATTGACAGGGCTCTCGGCCTAGATGTGGCTGCTGATAGAGATGGCTGGTCTGACAAATGGCGAGAACTACTCCGCCAGATATATCGAACGGGACACGCTGGAATGTTGGACGCCGCTCTAGCTGCTGCTTGGGGACGTCAGACAGGTAGCGCAAATTCCAAACGCCAGCACCGTGAATCCCCTCCACCCATCGATGAACCGTGGAAGGAACGGCCATGGTGGAGGAAAGAGCGAATGGACATAGCGGTCCTACAACTCATGACACGAAATCAACAGCGCTTCATGTGGTGGGGATACAAGGATGTGTGCAGCCTGAGCGGCGGAAACATCACTGTCTTCCTCCACATCTGTCACCGGATCTGGGATGGATTTCTAAAGAATGAGTCAAGTTTACCTGAGGAGAAGCGCACGGAGTTACTGAAGGGGGGCACAATCGACAAGAATATACAAGCCGCTGGAATCTTGTTCGCCAGCAACGAGTGGTTCAAAAAATTGCCGGAGGAGCCTGGTGGGAACGCTCGGCAGAGCTTTGTCGAGAAACTTGGAATGCGATTAAACGCAGACATGATGAACGACCTGTCCATGAGTTATCCAGGGGGGAATGGGATCTCGGTGCAGTTGTCGCAATTCAAGTCGGAAGACGACGAAGTCACACTCCTCAGGAACTTCATTCAGGAGGCGATTGGGTATGGTGCCTTGTTTGCATCCGAGCATTCTTCGAAGTCAAAACAAGGGGGGCGCCGGATGAAGTTCTACCTCAATCCAATTCTTTGCCCACGTTTCCAACTTCCTGAGGCGAAAACGAAGGAGCCCTATTATTGGTCGATGGAGGAACTCTTTGCCCTCGTGAAGAAAGCTCAAGTAACCTTGTCTCGGGCGCAGCGCACGCGTCCTAAACAACCCGAACAGCATCCGTTGTTGCCTGGTTTCCCCGATAGCAAGCCATGAAATACCGACCTTGGGGGCCGGTTGATTGGGCTCTATCATTAAGCAGTCAAAAGCCATGGCGTTTTGTCGGTGTAATCGGCACCGAAGAACGCTCGCTGACCAGTTGGGAGCACATGAAGGGGGGCGGTGTTGTTGCTGGTGAGCATTTCGCCGAAATTCAGGACATTGATTCCGACAAATACCGGGAGAGGACACGAGCCGCGTTGGAAGCGAGGCGCGCTCGGTTCGCTCAGCTTGGTGGCAACGCGGCACAGGTTGAACGCATGGAACTCATGGCCGAGCTGTTTCTCGTCAAAGCCTTCGCGCGACGTGCGGAAGCGGCCGCCACGTCTATCGTGCTGGACATCACGTCGTTTCCCAAACGGTTCTTTTTCCCGATTCTTCGCATGCTGGCAGAAAACCCGAGTGTGCAGAACCTCTTGGTCACCTACACCTCGCCTGCGAGTTACGCCCCAGACGACGAACCGCTCTACGAGGATATTGAGCCGTGGCGTGTCTTGCCCGGTTTCGCAGGGATCGTAACCAGTGAGACACAGTGGGTGGTGAGTGTTGGATTCTTGGTCGAAAGCTTGCGCCTGCAAGTTGGAGGTGATCCAAACGCGAAGATGAAACTACTCATCCCTTTTCCAGCGCCACTTTCAGCACTGCGCAGGACGTGGGAGTCGGTCGCCAATTTGGAACGCGATCACAATGACGGGCGGTTCGAGAAGTTCCGGGTTGAAACACTCGACATGTCAGCGGCATTCGACCGCATACGACAGCTCGCAGGAAATCCTGAAAAGCCTCTGGCTTTCGCGCCATTCGGCCCAAAACCGACCTCCGCTGCGATGTGTCTATACGCAATGCAACGGGGCTCGTCCGTCCACTACCCGCAGCCAACAGTTTACCATCCCGAGTATTCGCGCGGTATTCGAAACAACGATCCTGCCGCAGCCGTGAGCGCTTATTGGGTGAAACACGAGGGAGAGAACCTATACGCTGTCTGACCCTTTGCCCAATGCGCCATGCATCGGGTTGACTCCCTCGCTGAAACTTGAACCTCCCGCCGGGAAAGATACCAGGCATATCGCGACAAGCTTCGGGCGGGATTCGGCAGATGGATGGATCGACGAAGAGGATGCTGGGGCTGCACTTGGGGTGGGGTGAGACGAGGACCCGGCGCGGGCTTTTCTTTGACAAGGGAAGGAGCGTTTCCAGATTCGGGGCGCATGGAACTGCTGACCGAACCGCTCAACGAACGCCAGAAGCAGGTGATCGCGCTGCGCGAGCAAGGACTGAACTACGCGCAGATCGCCCGCGCGATGAAGTTCAGCCGATCGCGAGCCCAGCAGATGGAGAGGGAGGCGCGGCGGCGGTTGCAGGACGTGGCCAAGAACGGGAAGGACGCCCTGTGCCTGCTGCCAGGGTGGGTGTTGAGCTTCCTCAAAGATGCCGGCTGGACCACCCGCGCGCAGGTACGCGCGGCGATCGAATCCGGGGAGCTGGGCTGGGACGAGAAGTCGAAGCGCATCCGCCACGGCGAGTGGGGACGAAGGGGGACCGGCCGAGGCATGTGGGAGGTGCTGTGCGCCTGGGTGGAACTGCCGCCGCCGTTTCCGGAACGCGTGACAACCTGCCCGCACTGCGGCGGGAAAGTGCCTCTGGGATGAAGCGGGGTGGAGAACCGACGCTTTGCGATACTCACCAAGGAAAGAAGCGCTCACGAGTCCGGTCACGTCAGGGTTTCAAGAAGAGAGCAAAGGGTCCAACGCATTCCGACGAGACATCTTCTCCACCTTCTGCATAGGAAAGTGAGCCTTCCTCACGTTCTCTCCCGCTACCCAACTTGAAACTTTAAACCTGAAACTTGAACCTCCAGCCATGAACCGCCGCCACTTCCTCACCACCGCGCTCGCCGCCACCGCCGCCTCCC
>CAYMHJ010000331.1:0-6983 GCA_964390165.1 uncultured Prosthecobacter sp.
CTTGCCTGTCTTGCACTCTTCTGGTGTCGGCAGCGAAACCTTCCCGTCCATGTCCGCGAAGTCGATCATGATGCCATACTTGTCGATGAAGCGCCTCCATATCTCCGAGTGCGCTTGTTCGGCTGCTTTCGCAGGCTCGGCAGCCAAAAGTTCAGTCGTGCAGGCAATCGCCAATAGGGCGGCAAAAAGAGTGTGTCGCATCATCGTGTATGCCTTTCTCATTTGGCGGCAGGAACGGCAAGCACCTGTTTGTCCACCGGCAGGCGCTGTGAAAGTCCGGCGGCCACCAGATCAGGCCCACGTTGCCGTTCACGGGCTCGGGGTTCGTTTTGCGCAGGCTCGAAACTCAAGGCGGACTTGTCGCCCTTGATGGCATTTATGTTCCGCATGGTGGGAAGCTTGTGGTGAAGAATCTGAAGGTGCGCACAATCAAATGAACCGACGAAACCGCCGACGAACGGGCCTTCCTATGGACGGTGCTGGAGATGGTGTGAGATGAAGCTTACCCTCCAAGGTGAGCCATGAGTTATGGGCTACTTCATCAAAGCACAATGTTCTGATCAAATCATGAATTCCATCATCACCGGCTGCGGTTCGGTGCTCGCGCCGAGGCCTAGGATGGTTTCCGCGACGCGGCGGGCCTGGCCGCGCAGTTCGGGCACGGCGATGGTTTCCCAAAACGTACCGCGGAGCAGCGGCCCGAGCGCGAGTAGCTGCGGTGAGGGCATGCCATCTCGATCAATGACGGTGTGGTCAGGCTGGATGCAGATGCCCATTTCCGTGTCATCGGGGGCGATGAGGCCGCGACTGAGCAGGTTTTGCAGCAGGACGGACTTCGTGGCCGTGAAGTGTGTCTGCGGGCCTGTGGCGTTGAGAACGAGATCTCCTTCGAGTCCCCTGCCACTGCTCAAAAGCACGCGCACACGATCTCCAGCACTCTCCACACTCTCGATGTTCGCCGCATGAACCTGGAGCTGGCCGGTGAGCTGTGCGCTGGCGATTTGCGCGTGGATTTCCGGCGCGATGCGATGCCGCAGCACATTCCAACGAGCCGCGTGATGCCGCGCGAAGGTCTTCTTTTCCTCCAAGGCGAAGCGCTGCCATACGCGCTGTGTGTGCGGACGCATCTTGTCCACGATGATGGCTGGGTTTGCGCCCATCTCGCGCAAACGCGCACAATGATGCTCCATGAGCGCGACGAGCTTTTCGAGACCGAGATCGGCGAGATCGACATCGGCGGGCGGGAAGTCTGGATACTCAATGCCGCGGAAGTGCGCATTGGGCAGCCAGCCATGCCTCGAGATGGCGTGGATGCGTCCGAGCCATCCGAGCGCACGCAGCGTGATGATGGCATCGACAGTGGTCAAACCGGTGCCGAGCAAGATAATCGTGCCGGTGTCCGGCGGCAGCTTTTCATGCCAAGGCAGCCACGGATTGCCCGCCCAAGCGGGATGCGAAGCGAGCGACTCTGTGCCCGGCAGGTCCGCAGGCGATTCATTACCCGTGGCCAGCACGATGCGGTCTGCTTTGATCTCGCTGCCGTCCGCGAGCAAGACGGTGCCTTCGTTTTTCACGTCGATGGCCACGGCTTTGACATGATTGACCTCGCTGAGGTGATGATGCGCGAGCGATTTGAGGTAATCGCCGTAAATCATGCGCGGAATGAAGCGCTCGCGCAGCTCGTAATCCGGCACCAGGTCGAAGTCGCTGCGCGTGCGCAGCCAGTTCACGAAGTGATCCGGTTGATCGGGAAAGGCGGACATGTTTCGCGCAGCCACATTGAGCAGATGCTCCATGCGCCGCGTGCCATAGGCCACACCACGACCTGCAGGGCGATGGTCATTGATGATGGTGATGCGCGGCGGCTTCGGTGCGAGCCGGACGAGGTTCACCGCAGCGAGCGTGCCGCTGTACCCGCCTCCGAGGATGACGATGTGCGGGGAAGAGGTGGCGTTCATGGCGGTGTGAAACAAAAGTCTTGTCACATATTCCAATACTGCAATATATAAAGCAAGCGGCTCGTTTCCGCGTTCATTCCAGCACATTCTTTGCCATGCCCCCCATCCCGATCCGCACTGAAGGCCGCCAATGTGAAGTCGCCTGGTTTTCCGCCATTTGCTCTGATGATTATGAGTTCCTCGGCGTGCCGGATGGCAGCCTCCGCAGCAGCTACGAGCACTGTGGCGATATCGTGAGGAAGGCCGACGCGCTTGGTTATCAAAACATCCTGTTGCCCTCCGGGTGGATCGCTGGGCAGGATGCACTGGCCTTTGCGTCCGCTCTGGCTCCCCAGACCCAGCAGATCAATCTCCTCGTCGCACTGCGCATGGGCGAGGTGTGGCCGCCGATGCTCGCACGAGCGCTTTCCACTCTCGATCATATCCTCAAAGGTCGCCTCACGATCAACATCATCTCCTCCGACATGCCCGGCATCAAAGAGGACAATCAAACGCGCTACGATCGCTCCAGTGAGATCATTCAGATCCTCCAAGGCCTGTGGCGCACGGACGGGCCGTATGAGTTCAAAGGCAAGTTTTACGACATCTCGCTGCCCACCACCGAACCCGCGAAGCCCTACCAGCAGAACGGTGGCCCGCTGATGTATTTCGGCGGTATCTCGCCTGCCGCGCAGGATTTGTGCGCGAAGCATTGCGATGTCTTCCTCATGTGGCCCGAAACGGAGGATCGCATCGCGGAAACGATGCGCGTGATGTCCGAAAAAGCCGCCGCGTATGGTCGCAAGATCGACTTCGGCTTCCGCAGCCACGTCATCGTGCGTGAAACCGAAGCTGAAGCCCGCGCTGCGGCGGATCGACTCATTTCGAAGCTCGACGCCGCCAAGGGCGCGGAGATCAAAGCACGCTCGCAAGACAGCCAAAGCGCCGGAGTGAAGCGTCAGGACGAACTCCGTGCTCAGAGCAAGGATCTCTACATCGAAGACCATCTCTGGAGCGGCATCGGTCTGGCCCGCAGCGGCTGCGCCAGCGCCATCGTCGGTGATCCCGATCAGGTTCTCGCCAAACTGAATCGCTACATGGACATGGGCATGCGCGCCTTCGTCCTCAGCGGCTACCCGCACCTCGACGAGTGCGACCTCTTCGCGAAATACGTTCTGCCCAAACTCCCCACCTGCCGCATCAACGAGCTTCAAAACCGTCGCGTGGTCGATCCTGTCACCCCATTGACCACAGCGCCGCGTCTTTGATACAAACCCTCTGCTCTCAGCCCTTCGCTCTACGCTTATGCCACCTGTTCGCTTCGCTCTCGCCGGATTCGGCGCTTGGGGCAAATTTCATGCCCAATCCATCGCTGGAAACCCGGACGCGACACTGGTCGCCATCTCCGCGCCTTCGGAGGCTTCGCGTGAAGAGGCACGCAGACTGTATCCCGAGGCCCAGATCTTCGCGGACAGCCTCGAAATGATCGCGAAGACCGATTTCGACATCATCGACATCGCCACGCCGAGCCACACGCATCGCGAAATCGCGCTCGCGGCGATCAAGAAGGGCAAACACGTGCTTTTGGAGAAACCGATGGCCATCACGCTCGAGGATTGCAAAGCCATCGTGGCCGGTGCTCGCGATCACGGGGTGCATTTGGCCGTGGGACATGAGTTGCGCCTTTCCTCGCAGTGGGGCCGCATCAAGGACATCATCGCCGCAGGCACCATCGGCGATCCGCAATACGTGCTCGTCGAATTGCTGCGCAAACCCTACCGCACCGGCGCGAGCGGCTGGCGCTACGATCAGAACCGCGTCGGCTCGTGGGTGCTGGAGGAGCCGATTCACTTCTTCGACCTCGCGCGCTGGTATCTCGAAGGCAGCGGCGACCCCGTCGAACTCTACGCCTACGGCAACTCACGCGATCCACAGCGCCCGACGCTTTACGACAACTTCAGCGCCATGTTCAAATACGCGAACGGCAGCTACGCGGTTGTTTCACAGACGCTCGCCGCCTTTGAGCATCATCAAACGGTGAAGGTCAGCGGCACCAAGGGCGCACTTTGGGCCGGTTGGAGCGGCGCGCTCGATCGCACGCTGGAACCCACGGCGTTTCTGAAAGTCTTCGACGGTGAAAAAGTCGAGGACCTGACGCTCACGAAGCAAAGCGGTGAGGTCTTCGAACTGCGTGAAGAGATCGCGCAATGCATCGACATGGTGCGCAGCGGCAAAAAGCCCATCGCCACCGGCCTCGACGGCCTCTGGAGCGCCGGCCTGTGCCTCGTCGCCGAGGAATCCATCCGGCAAGGCAAACCGCTGCCAGTGGGCGAGCTGCTGCAATTCTAGAACATCACCTCATGCAGCGGACACGATGTCATTCACCACAGCCCCAGCAGCGCCTCAAAGCGCCCGCTGACATATTGGGGAATGACATCGAAGGGCACCGGAATGCCGTCCACGAGCACGAAGTTCCGCGCATGCGCATCAAAGACGGCCAGATGGTCGCTTTGGCGAAAGTAGGCGTTTTCATCGCCGAGCTTCCGAAAGCCGTTCTCGGCCATGAAAGCAGCAATTTGAGCGATGGAGGGCTTTTCACCGCGCAAAAAGATCTGCGAGACCACGAATCTCCAGCCCTTCTCCTGGCGCAACAGGCCGTGAAACCTCATGCTTCGTCCAAACAGCTCGTTGTGCAGCGCCAGACGATCCAGATACTCCAGCGGAGTCGCAGGCATCAGCCCGATGGCATCCGCGAGCCGCTTCGGCATCACACCCGGCTTCAGTGTGAATCGCATGCGCAGGCCAAACTGGCCCGGGTAGGTGATTTTCAGCACTCGCGGTTCACCCGGCGCATGCTGGATGAAATGCTCCGCGCCTCCACGTTCCGCCGTGGTCAGCCATTCACCGACTGCAAGCTCTCCTCGTGCTTCCGCCCATTGATCAAGCCCTCGAAGCTGGTCGAGGATGCCGGGATCACCTGTTCCGGCTTGTCCTTGAAGGACTCCACCTGCGCCCAAAACACCTCGGAACTCACAGGCTGCTGCCTCTGGAGGATCGCTTCGAGTTTCTGGGCCAAGGGTGTCATGCATGGGACAGTTCCCTGACATTCCGCAAAGTCAACCTGACCGCCAGTTCCTTTTCCCAACCCACCACCGACCGCCATGACCACCCCGACGCGCCGTTCTTTTCTCGCCAGCACTTCCGGGCTGGCGATTTCTGCTGCCACGCATGCGTTTGCCTCTGGTGGCAGCAGCGACATCAAAATCGCGCTCATCGGCTGTGGTGGACGCGGCACGGGCGCTTGCAATCAGGCGCTCAATGCAGGCTCCACGATCAAGCTCGTCGCGGTGCTCGATCCGCTCGAAGGCAAGGCGCAGGCCGCGCTCGATATTTTGAAGCAAAAGCACGAAGGACAGGTCGATGTGCCGCTGGATCAGGTCTTCACACAGTTCGAGGACTGGCAGAAAGTGTATCAGCTCGCCGATGTTGTGCTCATCACCACGCCGCCGGGACCGCGGCCGTTTCTGTTCGAGCAGGCGATCAAAGCCGGAAAGCATGTTTTCATGGAAAAACCCGTCGCGGTCGATGCCGTGGGCGTGCGTCGCGTGCTCGCGGCGGCTGAGGAGGCGAAGAAAAAGAATCTCAATGTCTGCGTCGGCTTTCAGCGCCGCTACGATCCTGCCTACATCGACATGATCCAGCGACTGCACGCTGGCGAGATCGGCGACCTCGTGTTTGGTCGTGTGTATTGGAACGGCACCTCGCGCCCCGGTTTCCCGCGTGAGCCCGGCGAGAGCGAAATGCACTACCAGATCCGCAATTGGTACTTCTTCACCTGGATGAGCGGTGACCACATCCTCGAGCAGCATTGTCACAACCTCGACGTCGCCAACTGGGTCATGCAGGGCAAGATGCCCGTGCGTGCCACCGGCCAGGGCGGTCGCCAGGTGCGCAACAAACGCGAAAACGGCACCATCTACGACCATCACACCGTCGAGTTCGAATACGACAACGGCATGCGCATTCTCAGCCAGTGCTGCCAGATCGGCGGCAAGTGCCAGAAGGACGTCAGCGAGCACTTCCACGGCACCAAAGGCATCGCCGACCTCGCCGCGAACGGCCGCTTCCTCATCAAAGGCGAGCCACCCGGCGGCAAACGCACGCGCAACAAAGCCGATGCCTACCAGCTCGAGCACGACGCCTTCTTTGAAAACATCCGCACCGGCAAAGTGCGCATTGATGCCGAATACGCCGCCTACAGCACCATGATGGGCGTCATGGGCCGCATGGCCAGCTACACCGGCCAGATCATCACCTGGGATCAAGCCTTCAACTCCACCGAATCCCTCGTGCCCGACAATATCACCTGGAAAACCGAGCCGCCCGTCAAACCGGATGCCGATGGCTGGTATCCCGTCGCCATCCCCGGCACGACGATGCCGGTGTAGGATCATTTTCATCGCGCCACGATCATGAACCGACGCCACCTCCTCCAAACGCTCGCCAGCAGCCTCGCGCTGCCACTTTGGGCTCAAAACACCGCTGAGTGGCGCACGCTGTTTGATGGCAAAACGCTCACGGGTTGGAAAACGACCGCGAAAAGCCCGCACAGTAAAGCCAGCGGCCACAAGACGGCCGGAAACTGGCGCGTGGAGGACGGAGCCATCTTTGGCTCGCAGGACACACCCGGAAACGGCGGCCTGCTCATCACCGAGGAGCAGTTCAGCAACTTCGAGGTCATTCTGGAAACTAACAACGACTTCGGCCCCGACAGCGGCCTCTTCATGCGCTGCACCGAGGACGGCAAAGCCTACCAATGCCTCATCGACTACCACGAAGGCGGCACCATCGGCGGCATTCTCGGTGAAGGCATCTGGAAGCGCCGTGGCGTGCGCAATTACACCTTCGGAGCCTCGCCAGATCTCATCACCCTCAACGACAACCCGACGCACCCATGCCCCGTGCTGCCCGAGTCTTGGAAAAGCTTCTGGCGAGTGGGCGAATGGAACGAAGTTCGCGCCCGCATCACGGGCGATCCACCCACCA
>CAYMHJ010000332.1:0-6930 GCA_964390165.1 uncultured Prosthecobacter sp.
GTCGGGATGGGACTGGAGGTCGTAGAGCTCTTCGGCGTCCTTGGGTTCTTTCCAGAAGATGGACTGCTCGGGCGTGGCCTTTCCAGAGTCGAAGAGCTTCCGCCAGACGACGGTGGAGGGAGTCTGGAACTGGTAGGCGACATGCTGGGCCTGGGAAAGGTGGGGCATGAAGTTCCGCACATAGACGAAGCGCCCGTCGGTGACGCTGCGGACGGTGTCGTAGCGCTCGTCCATGCGGCCACGGAAGCCATAGACGAAGGGCTGCGGCTCGGTCTGGAACTTGCCGGCGAAGGCATGACCCTGCATCCATTCGGGCGGCTGGACGCCGATGAGGCTGAGGAGAGTGGGGGCGAGATCGACGAAACCGACGAGGCGGTCGGACTTCACGCCCGGGCCATACTCTTTGGGGGCGAGGTGCTGCCACTTCGGAGGGAAATAGACGACCATGGGGACCTGGAGGCCGCTGTTGCAGGGCCAGCGTTTGTTTCGTGGCATGCCGCTGCCGTGGTCGGCGTAATAAAAGATGATGGTGTCGGCGGCGAGCCCGGCTTCCTCGATCTCCTTGAGTCGGCGGCCTGCGCTGGCATCGGCCTCAGTGACTTTGTCATAGTATTGAGCCCAGTCCTGGCGGACCTCCGGGGTGTCGGGATGGTAGGCGGGAACACGGACACCTTTGGGATCATGCACCTGTTTGTGGGGGCGCTTGCGGAGCTGGCTCTCATGGCTGCAGGTCTCATTGAAGATGGCGAAGAAGGGCTGGCCCTCCTTGCGCTTCTTCCAGTGTGCGTTGCCGGAGGATTCATCCCAGACGCCGTCAGGCTTGGCGAGGTTGTAGTCCTCCTTGCTGTTATTCGTACAGTAGTAGCCGGCCTCGCGGAGGAACTGGGGATACATCTTCGTGCCTTTCGGCATCTGGGTCATGCTGCGCATGTGCTCGCCACCGGTGGAGGGTGGGTACATGCCCGCGATGAGGGTGGTGCGGGCGGCGGCGCAGACGGGTCCATTGGACCAGGCGTGCTTGAAGAGCATCCCCTTCCCGGCCAGCGCATCGACATTCGGCGTGGTGGCATATTTGTCTCCATAGCACCCCATGTGCGGACCATGATCCTCACTGGTGAGCCAGAGAATGTTGGGCGCGCTTTCTGCACCGAAAGACGAAGCCCGAAGGACGAAGGACGAAAGGAGACAGCTTAGCAGGAGGAGACGTTTCATGGAGCGGCTGCAAACGCAGGCCCCAGGCATCTTTGATCATCAAATGCAGATCAGGCTTTGGCGGCGAGGAGCACGGCCTCGAATGCCTCGGCCATTTTGCTGGCGCTGAACTCGCTGCGCACGCGAGCCATGCCCTGATTGATGAGCTTCTCACGGAACAGGCTATCCTGGAGGGCGGATTCGAGGGCATCGGCCAGAGATTTGACATCATCCGGCTCACAAAGCACGCCGCCCTGGGTGATCTCAATCAGCTCGGGAAAGGCGGCATGGCGTGGCTGCACGACGGGCACGCCACTGGCGATGGACTCCAGGATGTAGAGCCCGAATGCCTCACCATAAGTGGCCGGGACGGAAAAGATGGTGAGATCGCGGAAGAACTTCACTTTGTCCGTAAAACTGATGTTCGGGTGCCACTCGACACGGCCTTCACAGCCAGCGGCTTTGAGTTTGGCACGCAGACCGACGAGGTATTTTTCATCTGCCGTCGTCTTCGAGCCACCGATCTTCAGCTTCAGGCGCGGCACGGTGCCACGGCGATGCAGCTCGATGTAGGCATCGACGAGGGTGGTGAGGCCCTTGCCATGAATCATGCGGGCAAAATAGCCGATGGTGGGCCAGTTCTGGTCCGGCTTGGCAGCGGCGAAGGCGGTAAGTTCGAGGCCATTGTGGACGACGGTCATCTTGTCTGCAGGCACACCGAGACGAGCGCACATGTTGTCAGCGTAATAACGGCTGGCGGCGACGAAATGGGTGACGTGCTGCGCGTTCCGGCGCATGGCCTCCCAACATTGTTCGCGGAAAGGCTCGACGAGGGAGTCGAGGAAGGAGTCCTCGCCCTGCAAAGAAGCGACGACAGGGATGCCGAGATCGCGCTCGATCACTGGGCAGAGGCCGAGCAGGAGGCCGTTGGAGAGGGAGATGACATCAGGCTTCACCTCGTTTTTGATCCAATCCAGCGCGCGACGCCATTCGGGCCATTGATTGCCCTCTTCACCTGCCAGGGCACCGAGCGTCATGCACCCGAGATCGCGTGGGCTCGTCATGCCGATGAAACCGCCGGCGTAGCGGAGGAGCGCGGGGTGGTTCAGCCAACTGAGGAGGAAGCGCGGCACATAGCGCAGCCAGGGCATCTTTTCCTGAAGATAGAGCGACACGCCACCGACCTGCACGGGAATCTCGGGATTGCTCACCTCACGATCCGTGACGAGTGGAAGGTAGAGCGGAGCCATGATCGCATCATGCCCGCGGGAGCGCAGGGCACGGATCAGGGCGTGGTCCCGGAGACAACTGCCGCAGTGAAAACTGCCTGTGCCGGGAGTGAGATGAAGAATGCGCATGAGGGGGGAGGCGATGCTTAGCCCATGCGCTACGATGGGGCAAGTGAAGTGGAGGCTTTCAAAGTTGAGGGGGAATTCTCCAGGCTGAAAAGCGCCCCTTGCCTCTCCCCGATTCCACTCCTTTACTCCGTGCCTCCCGAATCCCTCACTCCGCACATGCCCATCGCCCGCGCCCTCCTTTCCGTCTCTGATAAATCCGGCTTGCTCGACTTCGCCAAAGGCCTCTCCGAACTCGGTGTCGAGCTTCTCTCCACCGGCGGCACGGCCAAGCATTTGAAGGACGCCGGACTGGCAGTGATCGATGTCTCCGAATACACAGGCTTCCCCGAGATGTTCGATGGCCGGGTGAAAACGCTGCATCCCAAGGTCCACGGCGGCCTGCTCCAGCGCCGGGACAATGACGAAGACAAGCGCAACGCCACGAAGCACAGCATCCCCGAGATCGATCTCGTCATCGTGAACCTGTATCCCTTTGAGCAGACCGTGGCGAAGAAGGATGTGACGCTGGAAGAAGCCATCGAAAACATCGACATCGGCGGCCCATCCATGCTTCGCAGTGCTTCGAAAAACCACCGCTGGGTCACCGTAATCTGCGACCCTGCCGACTACGCCGTTGTGCTGGCAGAAATGAAGGAGAATGGCGGCGAAACCAAGCTCGCAACTCGTGAACGCCTCGCGTGCAAAGTCTTTCAGCGCACCTCCAGCTACGATGCCGCCATCGCCAGCTTTCTGAATAAGGAGCAGGTCACACAGAAAACCTTCTCCATCAGTCTGCCACTGCACAGCGAGCTGCGCTACGGTGACAATCCGCACCAGAAGACCGCCCTTTACGGCAACTTTAGCGACTACTTCACCCAGCTCCACGGCAAAGATCTGAGCTACACGAACGTGCTCGACATCCAGGCTGCCGCTGGACTCATCCAGGAGTTCCGCCGCCCCTGCGTCTCCATCCTGAAGCACACGAACCCCTGCGGTGTCGGCTGTGCCGATGAAGACCTGCGCGAAGCCTGGACAAAGGCTTTCGAGACTGACAAGCAGGCCCCCTTCGGTGGCGTCATCGTCATCAATCGCAGCATGACTCTCGGCCTCGCCAAAATCATCTCTGAGATTTTCACGGATGTCATCATCGCCCCTGACTACGATGCCGATGCGCGCGCGCTTTTGCAGAAGAAGAAAAATCTCCGCCTCATCCAGATGCTGCCAAGCGTGGCCGAAGCCCTGGCCCAGCCGATCATCCGCAGCGCTCCTGGTGGACTCATGGTGATGGACAGTGATCCCCGTGCGCTCGGACTCGAAGATCTCGAAAGCAAAGTGAAGACCAAACGCCCGCCGACCCGCGATGAGATCGAAGCCATGCGTTTCGCCTGGCGCGTGGTGAAGCATGTGAAGTCGAACGCCATCGTCTTCGCCTCTCATGACCGCACACTCGGAATCGGTGCCGGACAAATGAGCCGCGTCGATAGCTGTCGTATCGCTATTTGGAAGGCCAAGGAGGCCGGACTTTCCCTCGGTGGCAGCGTTGTCGCCTCAGACGCCATGTTCCCTTTCGCTGATGGACTTATCGCCTGCTCCGAAGCCGGAGCCACTGCCGCCATCCAGCCTGGCGGTTCGGTGCGCGACGAGGAAGTCGTCGCCGCTGCCGATGAACGCAAGATGGCCATGATCTTCACCGGTCACCGCCACTTCCTGCATTGATCCTTTTTCGAATCAGCTCCCTACCGAGTCATGAAAATCGCGTTGGATGTGATGGGCGGCGACTTCGCCCCGCAAAACCCCATGGGCGGTGTGAAGCTGGCCCTCGAAACTCTGCCGATCGACAAGATCTATCTCGTCGGTCATCCGGAGGCGATCGAGCGCGAGATGAAGGCTCAAGGCATCCCCGCGAATGACAAGCTGGAAATCGTCTCCGCCATGCAGATCGTCGATATGCATGACAGCGGCCTCGATGCCGTCCGCAAAAAGAAAGACAGCTCCATCACCCGCGCCGTCGATCTCGTGAAGGAGGGCAAAGCCGATGCCGTCGTCAGTGCCGGACACACCGGGGCCGCCGTGACCGCCAGCCTGATCAAGCTGCGCACACTCCCGCACATCGAGCGCCCCGCCATCGCCGCCATCATGCCGAGCACCAGCCAGCACTGGGTGCTCATCGACGCTGGCGCGAACCCTGACAGCCTGCCCGAGCATCTCGTGCAAAACGCCATCATGGGCAGCGCTTATGCAAAACACGTACTGGGGCGCAACAATCCACGCGTTGGCCTCATGTCCAACGGCACCGAGGAAGAGAAAGGCAACGCTCTCTGCAAAGAAACCGGCAAGCTATTGAAGAAGACACCCGGCATCAACTTCATCGGGAATGTCGAAGGTCACGACCTCTGGGAAAACCCGCCTGATGTCGTCGTCTGCGATGGCTTCACTGGAAACATCATCCTCAAGACTTCCGAGGCTCTGGCCCACGCCATGTTCTCCATGATCAAAGGCGAGATCATGTCCACCGCGCGAACCAAGATCGGAGGCATGTTGGCGAAGCCCGCCTTCAAAAACGTGCACAAGCGCACCAGTGCCGACGAATACGGCGGCATGCCCCTGCTCGGCCTCAACGGCATCACCATCATCTCCCATGGAAGCGCCAGCCCCTACGCCATGAAAAACGCCCTGCGCATGGCCTGCGAATCTATTTCCCACGGCATCAATCCTCACATCGAGGAAGCCATCACGACTCATCTCGACAACCACTCCCAGGACGAGGCATAGTACCCGTCCACCAAGTCATTTTATGTCCCAACCCTGCGTCTCCTCCATCATCGGCACCGGCAGCTACATGCCGGAGAAAGTGCTGACGAACGACGACCTCTCCAAGATCGTCGAGACTTCCGACGAATGGATCACCTCCCGCACTGGCATCCGCGAACGCCGCATCGCCGCGGATGATCAAGCCACGAGCGACCTCGCCAGCGAGGCCTGCCGCCGCGCCATGGAAAACGCAGGCGTGAAGACCGATGAAATCGACCTGATCGTCTGCGCCACCGTCACGCCGGACATGTTTTTCCCCAGCACCGCCTGCATCATTCAAAGGAAGATCGGCGCGAGCAAAGCAGTGTGTTTTGACATCAGTGCCGCCTGCTCCGGCTTTGTCTATGCCCTGCAAGTCGCCCGCCACTTCCTCAATGCGGGCACCCGCCAGACTGCACTGGTCATCGGTGCGGAGAAGCTCAGCAGCCTCGTGAACTGGAAGGACCGCAACACCTGCGTGCTCTTTGGTGATGGTGCCGGGGCCGTGGTCATCCGCGCAACCGATGCTGAAGATGCCCCCGGCCGTGTGCTCAGCACCGTCATGGGCAGCGACGGCAATCTCGTCGATCTCCTCAAAGTACCCGGCGGCGGCAGCGCCTGCCCCACCACGCCTGAAAACGTCGATCAGCGGCTCAACACCGTCCACATGGAAGGCCGCGAAACCTTCAAGCACGCCGTCACCCGCATGAGCGCTGCGGCTGAGGAAGCTCTGAAGATGGCTGGCCTGACCAAAGAAGACATCACCCTCGTCATCCCGCATCAGGCCAATGCGCGCATCATCACCGCCATCGCCGACCGGCTGGGTTTGCCCGAAGAGAAGACATTTATGAATGTGGATAAATATGGTAACACGAGCGCCGCCACCATCCCCGTGGCACTCGATGAAGCCAACCGCCAGGGCCGCCTAAAGCGTGGGGATATCGTACTGCTCGTCGCCTTTGGCGGCGGCTTCACCTGGGCGGCATCTGTACTGCGCTGGTGAGTCCAGCATTGGGACAATCCATCGCAAGACGCGCGTTTCAGCGTCTATCTCCACCAGACGACGACATGAAAAAGCCTGTGACGATCAAGTCCCAGGCTTGAAACGATGGAGCAACAGCCTTTGGGCTAAAGGCTAGAATTCCTCACCACCGACGGTGAATGTGACGTTGCCGATGCGGGCCTTGGCCATGGCGTTGAGCACGTCGATGACGCGCTCATAGCGGGCCTGCTCTTCAGCCTGGATGGTGACCATGACCTTGGCATTGCGGCTGTCAGCCTCCTGCTTCAGGCGCATCAGAGTGGCTGTGAAGATGGGAAGGCTTTTGTTTTCGGGTGTGTCAAACTCCTCTTCATTGAGCGTGACGATGTTTGACTCCTCAACGGTAACGATGATTTCGTCAGGTGGAGTATCCTCATTGCTGAGGGCAGGTGTACCGATGCCTGGAAGCTGCGTCTTGAGTTCGCGCTCCACTTTGACCGCGCCAGCCATGACCATGAAGAAGAGCATGATCACGAAGACCACGTCGATCATGGGGGCGATCTGGAAACCCATGACGAGATTATCCGTCTCGATGGTGCGATGCTTTGAGCCGTGTCCGTGGGCCATGTT
>CAYMHJ010000333.1:0-6929 GCA_964390165.1 uncultured Prosthecobacter sp.
ACTACTACCTCGAAAAAACCGGCGCCGAGGAAAACGCCCGCGCTGCCGTCGTCGCCGCGTAGGCGCCGTAGGCTCGTTCGCCAGAACGAGGGTTTCCAGGAATCGCCCGCGCCTTCCCATCCGCCCCCGCACTCTGGCGAGTGCGCCTACGCACCGTAAGGCCATCGAGGGCCTGCCCCGCTTTCGAGCGCCGGGCACCCGATGGGCAGAAGCATCGCGATTCAGAAAATCATTCTGCCCTCCATCATTCTGCCAAAAGGCTGCTGAGCGCGGGCGGCTCACCAGCGGCCAACGGGACACGATGGGCGAGCGCCAGCTCGACCTGCTGCGCCGCTTCCGCACGGCGGGCTTGTTCAGAATCCACGTCAGGAAAAGGTCCTGTCAGTCAAGCGGTTGCAGCCTGACGCCGTTTCCCGAATGAGGCGGCGGTTATGGCACACCTTGGCTGGGATGGATCGGCGGGAGAGGATGACTCACGAAGTCGGTGATGACAGCGGAGGGAAACGACTTCAGGAGAACCTCGCGGGCCAGGATCGCGGGCGGGATGTGGGTCTGTCCCGGACTGCGGCCCAGTTCTTCGTTGAGCATCTCGGCCATCTCACCACGAAAACCGGTTTCGGAATCCCAATGCCACGGCGGCCAGTTCAAATGGGTGGCGGTAAAAGAGCTCTTCTTCATCGTCGTGAGATCATCTTAGGCTGGCGGCACGCCGATGGCCTGCTGGATTTGCTTGAACAACTCCTGCGGCACATAGCCCTTCGCGGCTCTCACATGCAGAATCGGCAGCCCTGCGGCTTTGAGGGCTCCATCCACCAGTTTATCACGCTCCTGCGTCTTCTGCTTCTGGTGGCTGCTGTCATCCAGCTCCACCACGAGACGCGGTGTCATGGTGGCTGTCTCACACAGCAGGAAATCCACATGCTTGCGGTCGATGCGGCCAAGTGCGCCCTTGTTGATGTGCGGTTGGCGGACAAAGAGAATGTCGCTGAGCCGTGGCTTGATCACGATGGTCACGTCCAGAGCCAGCGTGCTGCGCAGCACATGGTAAAAGGAGATTTCGGCGGCGGAGAGGAATTCGTCCCTCAAGCCATACGGATATTCAGCGGCGCGCTGGGACGCGGCTTTGCCACGACCGAGCAAGCCGAAGGTCAGGAGAGAGAGACAGCCGTTGCTCATGCGTCAGTGCTCTCAAATATCCAACACCGGCAGCCCGTCCACGATCTTCATCGTCTCCAGGCTCACGGTGATGACGCGGAGGAAGAGTTCGAGGGGGTACTTCGGGTTGTTCATGGTTTCGGTGGCCCAGAGGTTGGCGTCGTTGAGGATGCCGCTGTCGGGGTCTGGCTTGACGCATTGGCGTTCCATGACCCATTCGAGGGCGGGCTTGCCGTTCACGATGTAGGCGTAGGCTTCTTCGGGGATGTCGCGGAGGGTGATGTGGGCGTTGTAGAAGACGGTGGTCTTGTCGTTGATGGACTTGTTGGTCTCGGGGTCGCGGGTTTTGGCGAATTTCATCTTCTCCACGCGGTAGTGCTCGGGTGGTAGCATAGACTTTCTAGTCTGTGATTTGGCGGAGTCACCACGGGCTAGAAAGCCCATGCTACTTTCAATCGTCACCCCCTCATAACACGGCACCGTCTCATAATTCAGGTGCCAGTGGGCGAGGTCGCGGCCGGCTTGGGAGAAGGCCATGAAATCGGCGAAGCGCTTCACGGCGGGGATGCGGGGGAGTTCCTTGCCGAGGTTGTCGGCGTAGCGGCTGCGGTAGTCGGGGGAGCTCAGGCGGTGGCCAGCTTTAAGGATGTAATCCAGTGGACTCATGAACCAAGTCGCGTGGCGAACTGCGACAATGCTGAACACTCCACTAAGCGATGAAGTGTCTTTGGCGTAAAGACCTTGCCGCGAGTGGCTTCGATCAGTTTGCGCATGTCTTCTTTGCGGACTCCAAAGCCTCGACCTGCGATGCACGCTATGACTTGAAACTTGGCTGGAGCGTCTGAGGCCACGCCACGGCGGCTAATTGATTCGAGATGCTGTACTCGGGTTACCTTGTCGCGGGCCGTTCCGTCGTCTTCGGTGATTTTGGCTTCAATCACGACCTTGGGATTAAACTCGCTGGGAATCATGAAATCGGGAGCTTGGTCGAAGTCGGCTATCTTCTCGGCCCGCTTCGTCTTTCGGAAGCTGATGCCTGCATTCACAAGTTGTTCCTCAATGGCATTCTCCAGGCCATCACCGACAAGCTCGCTCACCGAGTCTCGATGACCTGCGAATGGTCGGCCAAGGAAGCGTTCATAGAGCAGCATCGCGTAGGGCGTGCCGATGGTGGCCATGTTTCGGAGCGCAGGCAGCCCGCCAACGGTGTCTGCTTTGTTTAGGCGATGCAGTTGATGGTCGCGCACTTCCGGGCAGCCTTGATTCAGCAACTCACAGGCGACCTCGACCATCGCTTCGATGCGTCGAAGCTGCTCAGTGCTCGGTTTGAGCGGCTTGAGGGGCGAGAGGCGCACTTTGCGGTCCAGCGTGCGTGCGAAGCCTTGATTCAACTCAGGACCGACCTTTTGGGCGGCCAAGTAGGCCCACTCAGGAGGTGTGAAGCCGAGCATGGAGCGAAGCACGATCAGGCAGATGGGGGTCTCCAACACAGCCGGGAGCACTTGAGCGCGATTTAGTAGGGCAAAGCCACCGGTAGCCATTTTGAGAGCCTCATAGCCTGCCTCGAAAGCTGGATATTCCACGAATCCGTCTCCTTTGGGCATCGTGAGAAACTCGGAGGCAAGGCTCGAGAACACAGCCGTGATGAATGGCTCTGGCGCAGCGGCGATCTCGCTAAAATCTGCTTCAAAAGGATACTTCATCATTGGGTTCATAGGTTTCTTGGAGGATGCCGTCAGGAGCCCAGTGCTGAGACCGTTCAGCATTGGCAAAGTCCTTTTCTAAAGCGGTCAGCACGGCTCCCAAGCCACCGAAGCCAGCATACCATCGACGGATGACTTCCATGCGCTCCATCACTGGCTTTTTGATGTCCCACTTAGCGCGGAGATTCCAAATCGCCAACCGAGTTAAGTGCCCGCAGCAGATGCAGCGGATGTCGCCTTGGGTGGCTTTCAATCCTCCGTCGCCAAGCATCTCAATGTCTCTCCGCACTACAGCCGCCAGACCAGTCGCATCATCTGCAAGCCATCGTTTTGGAAACCTGCCTGTCGTCCGACAAACGAACACGGTGTCGATGACCGATGACCCCGTGCCGTTGATGTGAATCGATGCCCCCATTTCAGCTGGGCATGGAAGCGAGGCAGAGCACACAAGCTCTGCATCCAAGATGGCGACTGCCAGCGGCAGGTAGGCTTCGAGCTGATTGTGGTGATACGTGAAGGCAAGCGGGCGGCCAGCTTTGAGCCTCTTGGCGGATCGTTTGATCGTGTCGGAGAGGCCTTCGGTGAAATGATCCAGACCTCGCCCCATGTTAGCGTTGCCTGTGAGTTCGTTGTGATGACGCGTGGAAGCTTTTGCAAACTCAGGCACAGAGTCCCCCAGCAGTTTGCGCAGCCACACATAACAGAAGTCCATCAGCTCAGCGTATTGCACATTGCCAAAGTATGGAGGGTCGGTGAACACTGCGTCAAACTTCTCTCCCCCGATCTTGGCAGAGGCGGAATCAGCGCATAGGAGCAGCACTTCGCGTTGTTCAGGAGGATGCGTTCCATTGCGCCAAGTCCCAATCCACTCACCCGGCATCGGCACTTCCACTTTGCGCATGCCATCGTGGCGGATCTCAAACGGCGCTCCGCAGTAGCGCTTCGCCTTGGCAAACTTCTCCACGATGTTGAGCCATCCACCACTGCCCACGGGCGCACCTTTGCGGCCCGCGATTCCCAGCAGGTTGGACTCGCACTGGATCAGGCCGACGGGGAAGCCATGCACCGAGAAGATGTCGAGGGACTTCAGCGCCATGCTGTCGTAGCGGCACAGCATGTTTTGGTAGCGAGTCAGGTCGGAAAGGTTGGTTGCCAGCGCTTCTCGTATGCGCTCGTTCTTCACGGAGGAGATCCATCGGCAGCTAAGTTCCAGCCCCAACAGTTGCCGCGAGTTAAACAGTTCCCGATAGCGCTTGTAGCCCCAACGATGGAGACGTGCGGTCTCATCTCCATCCGGGATGTCATCCTCAGGAATGAACTTCGGACGTAGCGCCCGCAGCTTTTGATCGGCTTCTTCAAAGTGTGCAAGATCGGCTGCATCCGGCTTCTTGAACAATCGACCCTTGCCACTGCCCGCGACAGACTGCGAACCGCACGATTCGCAGTGATATTCGAGCGCAAACAGACGATGAGCGGGCACCGAATCGTCAGGGTATCGGACAGGATGATCGCAATGCTTGCACGAGGTCTTGTTTCTCTTCGCCGTGTGCTTCAAGGGCAGCTCGCTCTTGCAGTGCGGGCACGGACCTGGGTTCTTTCGGTCCGCTGTTTCAAACAACTCACCGCAACATCCACAGACGAACACGTTCGCTGGGTGCCGGACGTCTTCAGAGATCAGGAAGTTCGGAAACAGGTCGGTGTCTTTGCCGCAGTGTCCGCAATGAGCCGTCTTCACCCACAAGAAGTACTTCGCACGAGCTTCATCGCTCCCGCAACGCAGGCATCGAGTGCGGTAGAGATGACCGATCTCCTTTTCCAAGTGGGCACGAAGTTGTTGCGCTGTCTTGTGGTATGCAGCCACATCCAATTCCAGAAGTTCCTGCCGCACAATCCACCAAGCCATCGGATTCACATCCGTGCCAGCCACAGCGCACCCGATACGATTCGCCTCCATCATTGTTGTTCCGCCACCCATGAAAGGATCGAAGACTCGCATCTCCGGCATTTTCTGGCTCTGATAGAAGGTCTGGTGGACTGGCTGCTCGGCAAACTCAGACAGAATCAGCGAGCGGAAAAGAGTCCCAGGCCTTCGAGCGAACCATTTGTGCACGGCAATGACGGGACGGTAGTTCTGCTGGATTTGTTTTTCCCGCAGAGCCAGTCGCGACACAAAAGGCACTTCAAAATGGCGTTCAATCACCCGCCCAGTGTGGCGCACCTCGGCGGCGTGTCATCAACGTTTCCACACGAGATTCTGGTTCTTGCGTCGGGTCAGAGACGCTTCAGCATAGGGTGAACATGAAGATTGACTCCAAGGACCACGAGATTCGCGACCTTTTCGCGGGCAGCTACTTCCATATCCCTCGGTTTCAGCGTCCATATTCGTGGCCAAGAGAGAATGTGCAGGACTTCTGGGACGATGTCGTCGGAGTGCAGTCGGATGACTATTTCCTCGGCTCGATGGTGGTCTACAAGGACAAGCCACAGCGCTTTGGAGTGGTCGATGGTCAGCAACGGCTGACGACGATCATAGTCTTTCTGGCGGCCCTTCGCAATGCACTGCGCTCGACCGGACACGAGGAACTCGCGCGAGGGGTCCAACGCATGATCGAGCGAGAAAACATCGACAACAAACCTGAATACACACTTGCGACTGAAACCTCGTTCCCATTCTTCCAAGAGCATGTTCAGAAATGGGGGCGCCCCGAACTTCCTCCCAAAAAGATTAGCGAGGAGGTGGCGTTGGTCGATGCATACAACCTGTTGACCCAAAACATGTCGGACACGCTGTCTGCGATAGACAGTGATCCGAGCATCCCCATGCAGGCCAAAGCCGAGCGCAAACTCACGAAGCTGCTTTCGATTCGTGATGCTGTGCTTGGGCTGAAAGTTATCGTGGTGACGCTTGAGAACGAAGATGATGCATATGTCATCTTCGAGACCCTAAATACCAGAGGGAAGAACCTAGCTCTCGCCGACTTGGTGAAGAATCACCTCGCAAAACATAACCGGACGGCGAACGCAAACGTCGATCAGTTCAAGATCAAGTGGCAGAACCTCGTCAGCCTGCTCGAAGGTAGCAAAGCCGACTTGGAGGTGGACACGTTCATTCATCATTTCTGGCTCTCACGTTTTCCCTTCCTGCCAGCTCGAAGCGTGTTTCGCACCCTGAGAAAGAAGGTGGGTCAGCGTGATGCCAGTCAGTTCCTCGACAATCTTTCAAACGACGCAGTTCTATATCGTGCAATTCACGATCCACTTCCCGAATCTTGGGCAAAGCAGGAGATACAAATTGCCACCAGCGTTGCTGGACTCAGGCTGTTCAAAGTTACACAGCATTCACCATGCCTTCTCGCTCTCGCTCGCGCTTACAAAGTGGGTCGCCTTAAGTATGGCAAGTTCCAGTCAGTAGTAGCCGCGATCGAGAACTTTCATTTCCTGTTTACCGCAGTTACGTCTCAGCGTTCGTCTGGGGGGATCTACACGATGTATGCCACTGCTGGGCGACGGATGGAGGAAGCTAAAGACGCGAAGGAGATTCAGGAAGTTCTCAATGATTTAGTGGAGAAGCTTAGAGCCAAGCGGCCATCCATGGATGAATTCGCGCTTCATTTCACGGATCTGATTTACACCGAGAGAATGAGTAAGCAGCGGCACCTTGCCAGATATGTGCTGGGGCGCTTTGCTGCCGCCGATCACCAGGCAGTCATCCCGGACACTCAAAACATGACGATTGAGCATCTGGCATCCCAGTCAGCGATGAAGGGGCAAGACAAGATCTGTGGGCAAATGGGAAACCTTCTATTGATTCCGAGCGCATTGAATGAGCGGCTGCGGGATCGACCATTCAGTGATAAAGTGCAGATACTGGTGGAGGCAGGGGTCGCTTTATCAGACGATCTGAAGAAGGCATCAGACTGGGGACCTGATGAGATTGCAGGCAGAACTGCATCAATGGCTGAAGCTGCATATAAACTGCACTGGAAGATTTGAATTGTCCCGCCGCATGATGCGGCGGTGCTCGTCGTAGCATTTGCACTGGATGGCGTGGTATTCGTCCGTGCCGCGTGT
>CAYMHJ010000334.1:0-6920 GCA_964390165.1 uncultured Prosthecobacter sp.
ACGACACCGGCCGCGCTTATTTGAAGAGCGAGGGCGATGCCGGCCCATGGACGCACTATGAGAAGCCCGGCCGCGGCGTGCACAACCTCAGCGAGCGCAGCGTCTTCCCGCTGCGCAGCCTCATTCCCGTGAAGATGGACGGCCTGATCGGTGCGCAGGGCAATGTAGGCTTTAGCAGCATCGTCAGTTCCGCGATTCGACTTCACGATCATCGTGTGCACATCGGCCAGGCCGCCGCAGCAGTCGCCGCGCTTTGTTTGAAGCAACAAAAGCAGCCGCGTGACATGGCCTGGAACCGCGAACGCCTCGAAGAAATCCAGCACGCGCTCTGCGGCGGCACGGAGGGCACGCCCATGCTGCTCTGGCCCTGGCGCGACATCCCCGCCGATCACGTTGCGTTTGTGGCGATCAATCGTTTGAGTGCTCGCGGCTTGATTCCGGCTGCACGAAACGAGGTGGACTTCCAACCTGATGCTCCAGCGACGAAAGAGTGGCGTGATGAAGTGTTGAAACGATGCACCGGTTATGACTTCAATCTTCTCTCTGGCGACAAGCTCACGCGCGGTGAGTTTGCCAACGCGCTCTGGAATGCAATCAAAGACCAGCCCGCGCCCGCGTGGAAACGTCTGAAGCCCGATGACGCCGACGCAGACGGCATTGCCGACCTCGACGATGCGCTTCCCTTTTCTGCTGACGCGCATAGCTGGCAGTGAGCGCAAGACGGCTGAAGACTGGGCGTTATGCGATGCCAACGCTCCTGGCATGAAACACATCTCACTCGTTTTTTCTCTGCTTCTCTCACCGTTAGCTGCACTCCACGCGGCCGAACCCAAGCCAAACATCGTCTTCATCATCGCCGACGACCTCGGCTGGGCGGATGTGGCCTTTCACGGTGGCAATGCGCCCACGCCTCATCTTGATCGACTGAAAAGCGAGGGAGTCGAACTCACGCAGCACTACGTCGCGCCGGTTTGCAGCCCCACACGCACGGGGCTGATGACAGGCCGCTGTTGGAGCCGCTTTGGCGTGACCACACCGACGAATACGCGCGCGCTGCCGTGGGACACCGTCACGCTGCCGCGCGCACTGAAGACCGCAGGCTACGACACCTGTCTCACGGGCAAGTGGCACCTTGGTTCCAAGCCCGAGGAGGGGCCGAATCACTTCGGATTTGATCATTCTTATGGTTCGCTCGCGGGCGGCGTGAGCCCGTGGAATCATCGCTACAAGCAGGGACCTTTTTCCGTCACCTGGCATCGGGATGAAAAGCTCATCGAGGAGGAAGGCCACGTCACTGATCTCATCGCATCGGAGGCGGTGAAATGGATCGAGTCGCGCGGCGACGCGCCCTTTTTCCTCTACGCGCCTTTCACCGCAGTGCATCTGCCGGTGAAGGAACCTGCGGAGTGGGTCGCACGCGTGCCCGCCGGAATCACTGGCGATGTGGCGCGTCACTACGCAGCCTCGGTGATGCATCTCGATGATGCCGTGGGCCGCATCATCACCGCGCTGGAGAAGAAAGGCCGCCGCGAGAACACGCTCCTCGTTTTCACCAGCGACAACGGTGGTAGTACCTCGGAGAACAATGACCTCAAGTATCCCGACGACAACTGCCCCAACGGCAAACTCCCCGGCAACAATCTGCCGCTGCGTGGCCAGAAGGGCAGCGTGTATGAAGGCGGCACCCGCGTGCCCACGCTGCTGTCATGGCCCGCGAAGGTGAAGCCCGGCAGCTTCGCGGGCGTCGCGCAGATCACCGACTGGATGCCCACGCTCTGCGCGCTCGCCGACGCAAAGCCGACCCAGGATTTAAAATGGGACGGCATCAATCTCTGGCCGCAGCTCAGCGGAGTAGAGCCGGTGAAGCCGCGTGCGATCTACACCACCGGCCCCGGCTTCAACGCCCGCGCTGTGCGTGATGGCGATTGGAAGCTCATCGTGACCCGCAAAGGCGCCGCGAAGAAAGGCGCCCCCCCTGCCAGCGAAACCACCGAACTCTACGACCTCGCTCAAGATCCCAATGAAGCCACTGACCTCGCCGCAAAGCTTCCAGAAACAGTCACCGCGCTACACGCACGAATGGATGAACTGGCGAATGCTGACCGCGACTCCGTGGCGAGAGACTAAAGAGCGTATCCGCAGCCAACTGAGATCAAGAGCTCATGGAGTCGGGCCTAGAACTTCCGCAGATAACCGTCGCAGCGGTTGTGCCATCCGTTGAGCCAGCGCTGCTCCTTCCGTGCGGCAGGGGCATTTTGCACACGGCGGCTTAGCACTGCTTTGGCAGAGACGGCAAATGCTGCGGCAGTGGGCGCGGCCATCCCCTCCAGCACTTGCAGCAGGCCCCAGCCCTGACCGGCGTAGCGCTCGGCTTTCGCAGTGCCTTCGCCTTTGAAGTTCACATAGTCGATGAGACAGAAGGCACCTTCAGGCGTGGCGGAAAGACCGGAGAAATTCACCTGCACGCGCTTTTTCTGTTTTGTTTCAGCCAGCATCTTTGGCAGCGCACGTTGCAGCCTGGCGAGGATGAACTCGGTTTGCAGAGACACTGTCTTTGAGAGCGTCGTTCGCAGTTCCTTTTGCCTGGCTCCGCCCTTTTCGGCTTCAAAGGAAGCCCTCGTGATCCACGGGCAGGGGCCTTTCGTCCAGGCGGGCATCTTCACCCCACGGGATTCGAGAAAGGCGGCCAGCGGTGGAAAGCTCTCTTCAAATGGCCCGCGCTTACCTGCCGGATACCAGATGAAATGGCCGATGCCCAGCGAAGCAAAGTCCTCCCCCGCATTCCAGCTCGTCAGCCCCGCCACCGTGCCTGCGCATTCATTCTGCCAGATGCGCTGTCCAACCCGCTGAAGCTGCGCCTGAGAAAGTGAGACCGCCGCACTGGCAATGGTGGATGTGAGGAGGAAAAGGCCGAGGAGTTTGGAAAACATGCCCTGCAAAGTAGCGGACGCAGACTGATTGCAAAGCGGACTTCAATGTGCCGACATGGCCGCCGCGATCTTCGCCGAGCAGTTGCCGAGGATGAAGTTATGATCCTGCCCAGCCGCCTCATGCAGCGTCACAGCTTCAGGATGTGCCGCCGCCAGTTCACGGCTCATGGAGATGGGGATGATCTTATCCGCCGTGCCGTGGAAGATCGTCACTCGCGCGCCATGCTTCACCACGGCGGCCAGATGCCTGCGGTTGTCAAAGCGGTGCAGATTCAGATGGCAGAGCGGCCAGCCAAGCACCCGCCTCCCCATCTCCGTCATGGTCGTAAAGGGAGAGATCAGCACCACGCGCTTCACCCCCTGATCCTCTGCCGCCATCAGCCCCGCCGCGCAGCCGATGGAGTGCCCCAGCACGGCCAGCCTGGGGCGCAGCACCTCGGACGTGGTCTTCAAATGCGCCGCCAGAGCCAGCACAGCCGCCTGGGATGACTCACGAATCGACTTCGGGTTCGGCTTGCCTGAGCATCCGCCATAGCCTGGATAGTCCACCAGCAGATAACTAAAAGACGCGTCCCACTCCGGCAGCATCGACAGCCAGTCCAGCGCCACGGAGCCATTCCCCGCAAAGCAAATCCAGATCGTGCCCGAGGAACCATCCCGGGCCGGAATGTAATACGCCACCTGTCCTCCCTGACCCGTCGCATACTCGATCCGCTCTCCACGATGCTTCGCCAGCGTCCTCATGCTGCCGACGTCATAAGCCCGAGGATAATAAATGATCCTCGACTGACAGCCCAGCAGCAGCAGGACAGGCAGGAGCAGGAGGAGAAAAATCACGCGGAGAAGACGGCGAAGGAGCGACATTTCGGCATGAGTGTGATTATCAGCCAATATGAGATTTTCCAAATAAGCGCTACTGCATTCAGCCTACCGCCGCCTCACGCCGAGCCCAGGCATCAGCCTCGATCAATGTTCCCAAATCAGGATGCTGGATGACCGAGTGCTTCTCCATCACTCGCGCGACGGTTTGCCAGATGGCGGGGAAGGAAGTGCGCTCATTCAGGAAAGCCTCCACTGCCACCTCGTTGGCCGCATTTAATACAGCGGGCAAGGTTCCGCCGACCTCACCCGCCTGACGGGCGAGATCAAGCGCTGGGAAATCCTGCGTGCGCGGTGCCTCGAAGGTCAGAGACGCGAGTTTGGCGAAGTCGAGCGGACGCAGGTTGTTCGGCACACGATCCGGCCAGGTGACGGCATACTGAATGGGGAAGCACATGTCGCTGTGGCTGAGCTGGGCGATGACGCTGTGATCCTCAAACTCAACCATGCTGTGGACGATGCTCTGCGGATGCACGACGACCTCGATGCGGCTCATCGGCACATCGAAAAGCCAGCGCGCCTCGATCATCTCCAGGCCTTTGTTGAAGAGCGTGGCGGAGTCGATGGTGATCTTCCGGCCCATGGTCCAGGTCGGATGTTTCAAAGCCTGCGCCAGATTGACGTGCGGAAGTTGATCGGCAGGAAGCTGGCGGAAGGGACCGCCACTCGCAGTGAGCAGGATGCGGCGCACGGCATTGTCGCGGTGGCCCTCCAGGCACTGGAAGATGGCGTTGTGCTCACTGTCCACGGGCAGGATGTCCACACCTTTGCGGCGCGCGGCCTCTGTCACAGCTTCGCCTGCCATGACGAGGATTTCTTTGCTCGCCACGGCGAGGTGTTTGCCTTCTTCAATCGCCGCAAGCGCAGGCGCCAGCCCCGCCACACCGACGATGGCCACTAGCACCATGTTCGCATCACTCGCGCGGACGAGATCGACGAGTCCGCTGGCCCCGACGTGCAAAGTGACATCCGATGGCAGAAGCGTGCGCGCCTTTGCCGCCGCAGCCTCGTCAGTCAAAGCCACCTGCTTCACACCTGTCTCGCGCACCTGAGCCAAGAGAGCCTCGACACTGCGCTGCGCTGCGAGGCCGACGATCTCCATCCGCTCGGGAATGTCCTGCGCCACCTTCAGCGCGCTGGTGCCGATGGAGCCTGTGGAGCCGAGCAGGAGAACTTTGCGCCGCTTAACAGAGGGCATAGGTCTGAGAGCAGAGAGTAAAGCCGGGTTGCTGGCAGTCATCGTGTTTGATTCTCGGTTCTTACTCTTGGCTCTTGGCGCTACGCTCTCTGCCTCAGGCCGTGATGATCTCCAGATAAAAATAAAACACAGGTGCCGTGAAAAGCAGACTGTCCGTGAGGTCGAGGATGCCACCAATGCCGGGGAACTTGTGCCCGCTGTCCTTGATGGAGACGCAGCGCTTCAGCACGGACTCCGCGAGGTCGCCCGACACCGCCGTGGCGCAGATCACCGGAGCGAGCAGCAGGCCATTAAGCCAGTTCAAGGGCGCGAGCTTTGGCCCCGCCAGCCAGATCAGGATCGCGGCTGCACCAAAGGAACCGAGGAAGGCTCCGACAAGACCTTCCCAGGACTTCGCCGGGCTAATGTGCGGGATCATCTTGTGCTTCCCGAATAGCACGCCCACGGCATACGCGCCCATGTCGCTGAACTTCGTCACCACGATGAGGTAGATGACGAGAAAAAGACCCGTCATGCTGTTGCCGTCCGGTTTGAAATACATGAGCCGCACGATGAAGCCGAAGAAGATGACGGTGTACACCACACCAAATACCGCATGGAATATGCGCTGAAGCGTGACTATGCCTTCAAGCTGATGTCGATAGCATAGAAGGAATGATCCATGCACGGCCGCCGTGAGCGCCGCGAGTTCCAGCCACATCGGGGCGGCTGACTTGTGCTGCATCACCCACCAGGTCATCGTGATCCAGTAGCCGAGACAGATGCAGAGGCCGAGCAAATTGAAGCCGCGCGCCTGATCATCCAGCCGCAGCAGGCGGTAGTATTCAAAGGCACCCGCCACGCCGAAGAAGCCGGTAAGCAGCACGATGACCCAATGGCTGTTCCACTGCACTGCTCCAGCGATGATGGCCCACAGAATCAGGGTGCTGAGAAGTCGGGACGCAAACACACGACGCTTACTCGGAGCTGGGACGGGTGTGGCTGGGGTCATGCAGGTTGGTTGGCAGAAAAGCGCGCTATTTGAGCAGGAGACCGAAAAACTGCAATCATGGAGTGTGCCGTGACCGGAGAGGATGAAGCAGCTGGGATGGCCGACATCAATGGTGATCGCGCCAAGACTCAGAGAGTCGGAGTTCGGGTGGACAACGTTGATGGTCGGTAAGAGATCCCGCTCAATCAGGTGGCAGAGATGCGGCATCGGCTCCCAGATTCGCCTCAGAACATTCCGCTTTTGGCGCATCGGGTGCCATGTTTTTTACCTTTGTGATGACATTGCCTCCATGGAATGGCTTGATGGACCGAAACATCAGGCCATCCGCGTGGGTCTGGAGGCGTCTGAGTCAGCAGATGGCTCCGGCTTTGCCCGGTCTGATGCGTTTTCCCTTCCTCTCCGACTATGTGTGCACAACCAGCACGGTCGCCCGTGGGAGTCGATGATCGTGGAGAAGAAGGGGCTATACGCTCCGGCTGCGCTGCTTACGGCACCACGACCTTGGCATTCGCCTGGATGCCGCCGCTGAAGGTCAGCAGGAGGGTCAGTTGACCGTCTTCGAGGAACACTCGGCGGCCCAGGGCTCCGCCTGTGGTCGTGCCGTTGAGCAGCGCCGTGATGGCTGTCACCGTGCGGTCTGTGCCGGCCACATTGATCACATCGCCTTCACGCACCGCGAGCTTCACTTCACCGCCTTCGTTGATCACCCAGAGACCGGTGTCATTGGCCGTGGTCACACCACCAGTTCCAGCCGTCATGGAGGCTTGGAACATCGGCTGCGCGGTGCCGGGCAAGGCGATCTGAGTCAGTCTGAAGAAGGTGCTGCCGGCCACTCCAGGAGCCTCGCTGCCTTCTCTTGCGACGAGGACGAGCCCGTTCGTGGCGTGTTGTGCCCAGAGGCCTTTGTCATTGACGTTGGTGA
>CAYMHJ010000335.1:0-6901 GCA_964390165.1 uncultured Prosthecobacter sp.
CCGTGGAGGTGATGGAGAGCGACTGCCCGAGCATCGGTGGCAAAGGGCCGGCCTACATCCACGGCACACCCGCGAGCATCTCAGGCCTCGGTGCCGATGGGAAACCGATCTTTGGCGTGTTCCCCGCATCCAAACTCCAGCCGGGTGATGCGGATCACCGCACGCAGGCTTACAACTTCCGCATCTGCGTCACCCAGCGGCCGGACATCTTCGTGCCGTTTCCGAAGCCCGCGAATTACGAGGCTTCGCGCTACGAGCTGCTGCTGCGTTTGATCCAGGCTTTTCCAGGCGTGCGTTTTGGACGCCTCTTCCACATCGGCCTGACTTCGCACGGCAAATACGACCTCAATGCGCAGGGTCTGTTTTCCACCGACTATCCCGGCGCCAACTTCGACTATCCCGATGGTGATGCTGCCACGCGTGCGCGCATCTGGCAGGATCACATCGACTTCACGCAGGGCATGTTCTGGTTCCTCGGTCACGATGAACGCGTGCCGCAGAGCCTGCGCGACCAGGCGCTGAGCTGGGGCCTGTGCAAAGATGAGTTCGCCGACAACAATCACTGGCCCTACGCGCTCTACATTCGCGAAGGCCGCCGCATGATCGGCGAACACGTCATGGTGCAAAAGGATCTGCAAACCGACATCTTCAAAGAGGATGGCGTCGGCATGGGCTCCTTCCTCATCGACTGCCACATCGTGCAGCGCATCCTCGCCGAAGACGGCACCGTGCGTGATGAGGGCAGCTTTCAGGACACACCTGCACTGCCGTATCAGATCGCCTATCGCAGCCTCACGCCAAAGCGCGCCGAATGCGAAAACCTGCTCGTGCCCGTGTGCCTGTCCGCCAGCCACATCGCGTATTGCTCGCTGCGCATGGAACCCGTTTACATGGCCCTCGGTCATGCCTGCGGTCTCGCTGCCGTGCAGGCAATTCATGGCAAATCCAGCGTGCAGGGCATTGATGTGAAAGCACTGCGCGAAAAATTGCTCACACAGAAGGCCGTGCTCGAACTCCCCGAACTCGCGAACATGCCGCGCTCCGCAAAGCTGCCAGGCATCGTCATGGACGACTCTCAAGCCACGCAGACTGGCCACTGGACTGGCAGCACCTATGGCAATCCCGTCGATGGCGCGAGTGTCCACGATGCGAACGCCGAGAAAGGCAAGCTGAGCATCACCTACAAGCTTCAAGTGCCAGCCACTGCCAGCTACGAAGTGCGTGTGTCGTATGCGGCTGCGCCGAATCGCGCCAGTAATGTGCCCGTGAGCATCCAGCACGCCGATGGCACCGCTGCTGCCACGGTGAATCAAAAGCGGAAGCCGCCCCAAGACGATCTTTTCATCAGCCTCGGCGCTTTCCGGTTCGACAAAGACACGCCCGCTGTGATTTCCATCCGCAACGACAACACTGACGGCATTACCGGCGCAGATGCCGTGCAACTGTTGCCCAAATGAAAGTCATGAAGCACCTGCTCACCTTCCTTCTCCTCGGTGCGTCTTTGACCGCTGCGGAACTCACCACCACCGATGTTTGCATCTACGGCGGCACGTCAGGCGGCGTGATAGCTGCGGTTGAAGCAGCACGCCTTGGCCAGAAAACGGTGCTGATCGAATCCACTCAGCGCCTCGGCGGCATGAGCAGCGGTGGGCTTGGCATGACAGACAACGGCTCCACGGACACCATCGGCGGCTTGTCGCGGGAGTTTTATCAGCGCGTGTATCAGTTCTACCTCAAGCGGGAGAACTGGAAGTTTCAAAAGCGCGAGGACTACCTCGCTTGGCTGCCGAAGATCTGGGGCGTGGACGGGCCGCGCATGGAGGAGATCAAGGCCGCGTTCCTCTTTGAGCCTCGCGCGGCGAAGGCGGTTTTCGATGACATGGTGCGCGAGGCCGGTGTGCAGGTTGTGTTCGGCGAGCGGCTGGATTTGAAGAAGGGCGTGGTCAAGGACGGTCAAAGAATCGTCAAGATCGTCATGGAGAGCGGGCGTGAGTTTTCGGCGAAGGTCTTCATCGATGCCAGCTATGAAGGCGATCTGATGGCGAAGTCGGGCGTGAGTTACATCGTCGGTCGTGAGCCGAACTCGAAGTATGGCGAGACGCTCAACGGCTCCTTTCCCTTCACGCCAGCGCCGTTCCCGAAGATCAGTCCGTATGTGATCGCGGGTGATCCCAAGAGCGGGCTGCTGCCGCGCGTGGCATCCAAACCGCCCGCACCCAAAGGCAGCGGCGATCATCGTGTGCAGGGCTACAACTTCCGCGTCTGCCTCACCGATGTGCCGGAGAACCGTGTACCCATCGAAAAGCCCGCCAGCTACAACCCGCTCGACTACGAACTGCTCGCCCGGTACATCGCCACGATGAAGAACGTGAGGCCCGGTCCGGCCAAGCACGCGGGTGTCGGTCTCCGCGGCAAGGGCGGTCACCTGGGCATCAGCTTCCATCTGGTGCCGAACCGCAAAACCGACTCCAACAACGGCAGCGAGTTCGGCAGTGATGTCTATGGCCCCAGCTACGAGTGGCCCGAGGGTGACCACGCGAAGCGCGAGCAGCTTTTCCAACTCCACAAAGATTACACGCTCGGCCTGCTCTGGTTCCTCGGTCACGATGAACGCCTGCCCATCGAGGTGCGCACCGAAATGCAACGATGGGGACTCGCGAAGGATGAGTTCGCCGACACCGGCCATTTCCCGCATCAGATTTATGTCCGCGAGGCCCGCCGCATGATCAGCGACTACGTCGTCACCGAGCACGATGCCAAAGGCGGCCCGCATGCCGAGGATGGTGTCGCGTTGGCCTCATATCCTCTCGATTCACACGGCGTGACTCTCTACGTCGATGAAACCGGCCTGCTGCATCGCGAGCGCGGTTTCATCGTCGGCGGTGTCACTCCGTTTCCGATCAGTTACCGCTCCATGAGGCCCAAGAAGGGCGAATGCGAGAATCTGCTCGTTGTGAGCTGCCTTTCCGCATCGCATGCCGCGTATGGCAGCGTGCGCATGGAGCCGGTCTTCATGATGGTGGGGCATGCGGCGGGAGCTGCGGCGAACATCGCCATCGAAAAGGGCGTCAGCGTGCAAAACGTGCCGTATGCGGCCTTGCGCGGAGTTTTGCTGAAGGAGAAACAAATCCTCGAAAAACCCAAAGTCCCCGTCGCATCTGCGGCGGACACAAAAGAGCAAACCGCCGCTGATGTGAAAAAGCTCGTCGAGTTGCGAATCATCGATTCCGGCGACTACTGGCTCGTGAACACGCAGAAAGGCCGGAACTGCGATGGAAGTAGGGTGCGCGACCTCCTCCTGAAAATGGCCGCGTATCTCGATGCGCCCGCCAAGAACTTCGATGAAGCCGCTGTCACGCTTCAGCAGCGCAAAGTCTTTTCCTCGTCCGCCTACTGGACCGAACACGCCACGTCCGAGCGCAAGTGCAGTGGCGAAAACGTGCGCGTCGTGATCCGTAACTTCGCGCGGCTCGTGAAGTAGTGGTCATCTCTGATGACCAGGCAACATGCCACCCTCAGCCGCGTCTTGAAGTTATGAAGCTCACTGCCTTTTGCCTCCTGCTTGCCATTTCGACTGCAAGCGCCCTCGAATCGCTGCCGCTGATGGACACGGTGACGGTGAATGGCATCGACTTGAGTGCCAAATCGCTACCGAAGGGGCTTGTGATCGACAAGCAGATGGGATTGCTCCTGGTGGAGGCCATCAAAGGCCAGGTCGTGCATCGCACGCAGACGCGCATCCTTGAAACACGGGCCACGATCACGCCGAAGGGCGATTTCTTGCTCATGTTCCCGGAGGGCGATCATTACGCGAAGAGCAAGGGCGAGAAGATCAACTCGATGATGGCCTGCCGCTCCACGGACAAAGGCAAGACCTGGAGCAAGCCCGCCATGGCCTATGACATCCCGTATGGACAGCATGGATTCATTCCGCTGATCCCACGCGGCACTCAGCGCATCCACTGCTTCGGCACGCAGCCGATTCCAGGCAAGTGGACGTGGGAGAAAGGCAAGCGTGAGAATGCGCCCATCGGCTGGCGCACTTCAGATGATGACGGACACACCTGGTCCGACGTGCATCTCATCGAGCCGGTGAATGATTCGAACTTCATGGGCATGTCGGTCATGCGCATGACCGAGACGGATGCGGGCACCTGGCTCCTCGGATCACATCTCGCCGACTGGTCGAAGAAGCCCTTCACCACGCAGCAATACCTGCTGCGCTCCGAGGATCAGGGCAAATCCTGGACCGTGCTGCCGAATGCGCGTCCTAAAGGCTGGTTCGCCGAAGGGTTTAACCGCATGGACGAAGGCCGCCCGATGAATCTCGGCGGTGGCCGCGTGATGTTCATGTCACGCACACCGCAGGGGCATCTTTTCACCGCGTGGAGCAAGGACGATGGCAAAAACTGGACCGAACCCACGCCCAGCACGTTGGTGCATCCCGATGCGCCTCCGATGCTGTTCCCATTGTCGGATGGCAAGACACTCGTCGCCTTCCATCACAACAAAGTCCCTTCGACCCATCATGGCGAACTCAGTGACAAGGCCGAGCTGATGAAGATGCGCAGCGAAGTCTGGGCCTCGCTCTCCACCGACGAAGGCCACACCTGGAGCGAGCCGCGGTTTGTGCTCGCGAACGCCGCCGCGCCGGTTCACAAGGTCAGCGGCTTCAACTTACAGTGTTCCTACATTGACGCCTTCACCGAAAACGGCGTCATGCACCTCTTCATGCCGCACCGCTGGCAGCAGGTGCTGCATTTGACGATCAAGGAAGACGCGCTCGGCAAGCTGCCGACAAAGGCCCAGTTGCAAAAGATCGCCGCGCCCGCCGCGAGGGTCCCGGCCTTCACCACCGCCATCTCGGCGAAACTGGAACCGACACGTCGTGTGGTTTACAAGAAGGTAGGAGATCGTGAGCTGGCTCTCGACATCTTCGAGCCAGCCGATTTGAAGAAAGGTGACAAGCGCGCCTGCTTCGTCGCCATTCACGGCGGCGGCTGGACCAGCGGATCACCGCGCTCCATGTATGTCTTTGCCGATCATTGCGCGAAGCTCGACATGGTGGCGATCAGCGTGCAATACCGCCTCTACAAGGCAAAAACACCGGTGACGGTGTTCGAATGCGTGAAGGATGCGCGGGCCGCCCTGCGCTATGTGCGCGCTCATGCGGCGGAGCTTGGCATTGATCCAGAGAAGATCATCGCGAACGGTGCCTCCGCAGGCGGCAATCTCGCCGCCGCGACAGCCATGTTTGACGGTGTGGATCACGTGGATGAAAAGCTCGACGTGTCCTGCCATCCGAACGCACTGGTGCTGTTCTCGCCGGTCATCGACACCTCACTGGAAGGCTACGGCAATGCCAAGATCGGCGAGCGCTGGCAGGAGCTGTCCCCCGCCCATCAAGTCCGCGCTGGTCTGCCGCCAACGCTGCTCTTTCATGGCGATGTCGACACTACCACGCCGATTCTAGGTGCTCGCGTTTTCGCCGATGCCATGAAGAAAGCAGGGAATCGCATCGACTTTGTCTCACCTCCAGGAGCCATCCACACCTACATGTTCAAAGATCCTGCCCTGCATGAGGACACGCTCAAGAAGATGGACGCGTTCTTTGCAGCACTCAGACTATTACAGTGAGCGCCCTTTGGCATGAAGGAAATGGACCGTAGAAGTTTGATCTCGCGAATTATACTTCATTGCACGCGATTTCAGCGCTCCCTGCGCCTGTCTCCAGGCTTCGATGTTGGAGAGGCAGAGCGCTGATAAGGAGCAACGCCAGGTCGCAACTGCGGGGCTTTGGGGCTGACCTTGGGTTGCGGACGTGAAGCCGGAACCGTTGGCCTGATCTGAGGTTGTGGGCGTGCTTGTGGCGCAGAGGGTTTCACCTGCGGCATTGAACGTAATGGCGGGCTTTTAGGACGAACCAGTGGTGTGCTGCGCTGTGGCAGTGAGGGCGGGCGGATCTGTGGCGCAGCGGGTTTCACCTGTGGTGTTGGGCGTGAGGGCGTGATCTGCGGCCTCGCCTGCGGTATCACTCGCTGTGGTTGCGATGGCGTGGCGCGCGGCTCAGGAATACCTGGGCGGAACTCACGCCCTCTTTCTGGAAAAGAGCGTGGCGTCAGCACGTCCGGCCTAGATTCTGGCATCGGGCGCGCTGTGGGCGGGCTGAATGGCGATGCAGGCATCTCCGGGCGACGCACTTCGGGCGACCGTCCTGGCAGGCTTGGACGACTGCCTGGGAGAACAGGCATCGCTTTCGGCGGCACATTCTTTGCCGGTGAAGTTGGCCGGATTTTCCCGGAGCTTGAGCCTGGCAGGCTTGGCGGACCGACCCGGCGTCGATCTTCTTCATTGCCCGATCTGCCGACTTCAGGGCGTGGCATGTCATTCGGATTGCGGACGAGTGGCACGGCCTTGCGGACTTCCTCACTGCTGCGGCGTGGGTCCGTGGGCAGGCCGGAGCCCCGTCGCTCTTCAGGGCGCAAAACACGGCCAACGGCTGGAGGCGGCACCTTGCTGGTGATCAGTTCAGGCGTTCTCTCGGGCAGATTGCCACGGCTGACTCTGGCCAGCTCGTCACGATGACGCTCACGCAGGCTCTCAGCGCCACGACTGTCGCTGATACCACGCCAGCCACGGTCGATTTCAGGACGTGCCAGACTTTCGCGGACGCGTGAAGGGATGCCAGGGGTAGCATCGCGCCTCACGGATGGAGCGGCGACGACGAGATTGCCACGTTCAATGCGGGAAAGACTGCGGAAACCGTCCGGCCTTTCGCCACGGTTATCGATCCAGTCGCGGCGGAAGCTTTCATCATCACGGCGCAGGCCCAGGCGGCGGATGCCGGAGTCACCTCTGCCGAAGCGGTCTGGGTCAGGGCCGCCGACAAAGATGTTGTTCA
>CAYMHJ010000336.1:0-6858 GCA_964390165.1 uncultured Prosthecobacter sp.
AGGCTCGATCCACGGTGAGCCTTTGGGCCAAAGACGCAGCCGCACATCCTTTTCGAGACCCCAGGAGTCATGGCCGCTGTTCGCGTTGTAGCCGCGCGTGATCGGGCAGTCGATCTGCACACCACCAATGAGCTGCGGGAGGTTGTAATTCGCGCTCGTGAGCCATTGCTGTTCGCCATTGATCTCGACGAGCACTTTCGCCTCGCGCACGGCCTTCGCCATCGAGTCTGCTTTTTCGTCGAGTTTCAGCAGTTTGACGTTCGCGAGGCTTTGATCAGCCAAAGTGACCTCCACGGACTCACCGAGGTTCAAATCGACCGCGCGCAGCGTGGGAGTGAGCGTCGGTTCAGGAGGCGCGGCGAAGGAAAACGCAGGAAGTAGCAGGCAAAGAAAAAGAGTGTTCCTCATGTGAGCACTACGCGGTCCCCGGTGTGGCTATTGCGCTGGAGGCAATGCGAGCGCCAGAGCCGTGGTGGCCCAGCAGGCGGCGGTGATGGAGATGAACTGGTCTTTGCCGTGTGGGTAGCCGGACTCGAAGTATTTTTGAAACGGCTTCGCCCTTGAAACGACATGCCACGAGCCGTCGGCGAGCTGGTGTTTCATGAGCCAGCTCACTCCACGCTGATACGCTGGATCATCTGCTTTCACGCTGCCAGTGCGATGCAGCGCCACGAGCACAGTGCCGGTGGCGTAGGCGTCGGAGGCCATGTCGGGCAGTTGCGACCATCCGCCGTCATCGCGCTGTGTTTGCAGCAGATCACGCGCAGCGGCTTGAAGGTCACTTTGCGTGGAATGAAGCGCCCACAGGCGAAAAACGCGGTCTTCGGTGGTTTGAGGCCGTGTTTTCTCCAGCCATTGTCTAGCGTTGACGTGTCGTTCATCACAGGCTGGACGCTGCGTGTCGGATTGATAGGCATTCAAACCCTCGATGGCGAAAAACGTGGCACTGAAGGGGCTTTCCTCGCTTGGCGGACGAATGGAGGGCGGTTTCCAGTGACGCAGTTCTTTCTGATGACCGACCAAGTAACGGACAACGGCCTCGGTTGCCGCATCTGCTTTTCGGCCGCCGAGTTTCAGCGTCCACAAGGCCGAGCCAGCGGTGAACGCTTGTCCGCCCTGGCCTTTGCCTTGCAGGTAGTTCTCGCGGCCTTTGGCGAGGAAGCGCGCGGTAAAATCGAGCTGTGTTTGCAGATTCGCGGCGTCGATTTGAAAACCAAGCTCGCGTGCGGTGATGAAGGTCATCACAGGCAGGCCGGTGTGATGGCAGGTGAAGCAGTTCGAGCGCTCCTCGATGGCGATTTTGGAGCTGTTTTCGATCAATGGCAGAGATTTGGCGATGGCAGCACGGATGGACGCCTCATCCGCCACCGCACATGACAGCAGGACAAAGCCAAAGAGCGGAACGAAGGGCTTCATCAAACGATGACGGTTACTTTACACCGCTGAGCGGATGTACGGTCACGGCGTCCCAGGCGAGCTTTTGCAGCAGCGCGTTGAGCTTCTCCGCCTCAGGCAGTTTGGCGATGGTGGCGGGCATGGGCAGGCCGACGGGACTGCGACCGTAGATGACGGCATAGTGACAATAGGCGGCCAGCGCCTTCACATGATAGCGCGGATGGCCGATGGGGTCGGTGAAAAGATCGCTCTGCTTCGCGAGGCCTGGTGCCTTGCCTTCGATTATATAGCGGCGCAGCTCCATCACCGCCTGGCCGACGGGCACGACGAAGACAGCTGGCTTGTCCTTGGCATACTTCTCGTTCAGCTCGCGCACATGGTCGTCCATGCCCTTGAAGTAGTTGTCGTGCGCGGCGTGGAGGTCGGACATCGTTTTGCTGTCGCGGTCGATGACCTTGCCATTGAGGGGCTTTCCCCAGAGCGAGCCGTCATCAAAGGTCATCCAGAATTCCTGCACGGTGATGCGGAGCGCCGGATTGTGCTGGAGGCCGAGTTTGACGAAGTTTTCGATGCCAGCGTCCGGCAGAAAGATGGGCGAGAGGGTGAGCACGTCCGCTTTGCCCTCCATGAGCACGGGTTTGATCTTTTGTTTCTCGCCCTGTGCATCCCAATGCTGAATGGTGCGCGATCCGCCGATGGAGGAGAGGGCGACCTGCTGGTGGCCGATGATGCCAGCGTCCTTCACGAGGCCGTTGAGAAGACCGGGCATCCACACATGAAAACTGTGCCCTGCGGTGGCAACGCGCAGCCCGCTTGGCGGTTCCGCGTGGACTGGGGAAATGAGAGCATAGAGCCCGAGGAGCGTGAAGAAGCGGCGGTTCATGCCACTCATAACGCGGGCTGGGGTGTGGACTTGCTGTTTCAGTTTCCTCCACCCATGGCTTTGTAAATCCTCACCCAGGCGGCGGTGGCTCTTGTGCGGCTGAGGACGATGTCGTTTTGGGCGCTGAGGGCGACGCGTTCGGCGTCGAGGACGGTGAGGAAGTCGGCGACGCCGTCTTGGTAGCGTTGTCTTGCCAAAGTGGCGGCTTCGCGGGCACTGGCGGCGCTGGCTTCGAGGTGGCGGAGGCGCTGGCGCTCGCGGTCGTAGCTGGTGAGGGCGTTTTCGACTTCTTCGAGGGCGAGGAGGACGGTTTGCTCATAGGTCGAGAGCGCGGCATCGGCACGATGACCGGCGGCTTTGATCTGCTGGCGCACGCGACCGAGATTGAGGAAGGCCCAACTGATGCGCGGACCGAAGCTGTAGGCATTGGAGCCGTATTGGCCGAGGCTGGCGAGGGTCTGGCCTTCGAGATTGAGGCGTCCGCCGAAGGTGACGCGCGGGAAGAGATCGGCAGTGGCGATACCGACTCGCGCGGTCTCAGCGGCGAGGGCGTTTTCGACGATGCGAATGTCCGGACGAAGGCGCAACAATTCGGCGGGTTTGGCGATGGCGACGCTGGCGGGCACGGCGGGCTGTTTGAGTGCTTTTTGAAGCTGTGAGCGTAGCTCGGAGGGATTGCAGCCACAAAGCACGGCGATGCGATGGATGGCCTTGGCGACGCTTTCCTCGTAAGTGGGAATTTGGGCCTGGGTCGCGTTCAAAAGGGCGTTGGCGCGTGCGACATCGAGCTGCGTGCCGCGTCCTCCTTTGAGAGAGGCTTCGGCGATGCGCAGGGCTTCGGATTGATTGCCCGCGTTTTCACGGGCGACGTTGAGTTGAGCCTGGGCACCGCGAAGTTCGAGGTAATTGATGGTGACCTCGGCTTGGAGCGTGATGAGCATGTCCTGCACGTTGGCTTCTGCGGCAGCGCTAGTGGCTTTGGCGGCCTTCACGGAGCTGCGCACCCGCCCGAAAAGGTCGAGTTCGTAATCGGCATCGAAACCGGTGCGCCAGGTATCGACGGTACGGCCTCGAAAGGCGGCATTCATGGAGTTGCCGAGCAGGGTCGTGTCATAAGTGCCGCTGGCGGTGACGGTGGGCGCGAAGTCGAACTGCGCCTCGCGCCACAAGGCACGGGCCTCAAGCAGTCGCGACTTGGCGACAGCGAGGTCTTTGTTTTGCTCGGTAGCTTGCGCGATGAGGCTGTTCAGCGTGCTGTCATTGAGTTTGCGCCACCAAGTGGGTGAGACAGCGGTGGCGTTGGAGGACTTGGAGGCGTAGTCCGCAGGCATTTTCGGCTGCGGCTGGAGGAATTTGGGGCCGACGGTGCAACTGGAGAGCAGGCAAAGAAGCAGCGGAAGTGTTTTAATGAGCTGCATGAGTGGTGGAAGGAAGAGGTTTGGCCTGCCGACGTTCGACGATGGCGCGGAGGATGACGTAGAAGACGGGGGTGAAAAGCAGGCCGAAGATGGTGACGCCAATCATGCCGTAGAAGACGGCGGTGCCAAGGGCCTGGCGCATTTCGGCACCGGCTCCGGTGGCGAGCACGAGGGGAAGCACGCCGAGGATGAATGCGAAGCTAGTCATCAAGATGGGGCGCAGACGCAGGCGGCTGGCTTCGACAGCGGCTTTCACGCGGTCCATGCCCTGATCCTGAAGCTGTTTGGCGAACTCGACGATGAGGATGGCGTTCTTGGCGGCGAGGCCGACGAGCACGACGAGTCCAATTTGCGTGAATATATTGTTATCCAGCCCACGCAGCCACACACCGCCGATGGCGGAGAGGAGACACATGGGCACGATCAAGATGATGGCGATGGGCATGCTCCAGCTCTCGTATTGCGCGGACAGCACGAGGAAGACGAAGATGACGCACAGCGGGAAAATGTACATGAGCGTATCTCCGGCGAGGATCTGCTGGTAGGTGAGATCAGTCCACTCGATGGCGAATCCGGTGGGCAAGTGCTCTTTGGCGAGGCGCTCGATCTTTTCGATCATTTGGCTGGAGCTGATGCCGGGCAGCGTGTTGCCGTTGATGTCGGCGGAGTAGTAGAGATTGTAGCGTTGCACGCGGTCGGCTCCGCCGGTCTTGATGACTTTTACCAAGGCACCGAGCGGAACCATGTCGCCGTTTTGATTGCGAATCTTGATGCGGGAGACGTCGGCGGGATCTTTGCGAAACTCATGATCGGCCTGCGCGGTGACCTGATAGGTGCGGCCGAACAAATTGAAGTCATTCACATAGACGGAGCCGAGATAAACCTGCAGCGCTTCATTCAAATCGGCGAGCGAGACGCCCATTGTCTTCGCCTGGGCGCGGTTGATCTCGAGTTTGAATTGCGGCGTGCGGGCGCGGAAGCCGGTGACGAGCGAGATGAGACCCGGTTCGTTTTGCGCGGCGGCAAGGAGCTTTTGTGTGGCGGCTTCGAGGGCGTCGAGCCCGGCGTTGTTGAGGTCCTGCACCTGGATTTTGAAGCCGCCGGCATTGCCGAGACCACGCAGCGGTGGCGGCGGCAGCACGAGCACTCGGCCTTCCTGAATGGTGGCGAATTTTTCGCGGATGCTGGCGAGCAAACGGTCGCCCTTCATCTCGGGCGAGGTGCGTTTGTCGAACTCATCGAAGACGAGGAAGGCCGCGCCGACGTTGGGCTGGTTCGCCTGAAGCACGGAGGAGTATCCCGAGATGGCGAAGGTGTGCGCGATGCCGGGAATCTGCTGCGCCATGAGGTCCATCTTGCGCACGACGGCGTCGGTGCGGTCGAAGGCGGAGGCATCGGGCAGCTGCACGAACACGATGGCATAGCCCATGTCCTGTGCCGGAATGTAGCCTCCTGGGACGGTATTGAAGACTTTTTGCGTGAGGAAGAGCAATCCGCCGTAACCAAGGATGACGAGCAGCGCGAGGCGGATGAGCTTGCGCACGAGTCCGGCGTAGAGGCTGGAGCTGAAGTCGAAGACTTTGTTAAAGAGGCGGAAGAACCAGCCGAAGAGCAGATTGATGAGCTTCGTGAGCCAGTCGGTCTTCGCACCATGCGGTTGCAGCAGGATGGCGCACAAAGCGGGACTGAGCGTGAGCGAATTGAAGGCCGAGATGACCGTGGAGACGGCGATGGTGAGCGCGAACTGCTTGTAAAACTGCCCGGTGATGCCGCTGACGAAGGCGGTGGGTACAAACACGGCGCTAAGCACCAACGCGACGGCGACGACGGCGCCGCTGACCTCCTTCATGGCCTGGATGGCGGCCTCGCGCGGCGCGAGACCTTTGGCGATGTTTCGCTCGACGTTTTCGACCACGACGATGGCGTCATCGACGACGATGCCGATGGCGAGCACGAGGCCGAAGAGGCTCAGGTTGTTCAGCGAGAAACCGAAGGCCTGCATGACGGCCAGCGTGCCGATGAGCGACACCGGAACGGCGAGCAGCGGGATGATGGAGGCACGCCAGCTTTGCAGGAAAAGAATGACCACGAAAACGACGAGCAGCACGGCCTCGACGAGCGTGGTGAGCACGGATTTGATCGAGGCACGGACGAACTTCGTCGTGTCGTAGTTGATGCGGTAATCGATGCCGGGCGGGAAGCGCTCCTTGAGTTGCGCAAGGCGTGCATAGACGGCGTCGGCAGTTTGAATGGCGTTGCTGCCTGGGAGCTGGAACACGCGGAGCGAGACGGCATTGTAGCCGTCCATGTAAGTCTTGCTGGAGTAGTCGCGGGAGCCGAGCTCGATGCGTGCGACATCGCGCAGGCGCACGACATCACCCTGCGTGCCGGTTTTGAGCACGATGTCGCCAAACTCCTCGGCTTTCTTCAAACGACCCGGCGCGGTGAGGGTGTATTGAAACTCCAAGCCTTCCGCCGCCGGTGGCTGGCCGAGCGATCCGGCGGCGACTTGCACATTTTGCTCGCGGATGGCCCGCACGACATCACCGGCGGTGAGTCCGACGCCGGCGACTTTTTCAGGATCGAGCCACACACGCATCGAGTAATCCAAACCGCCAAGCGAGGAGGCCTCTGCGACACCGGGGATGCGGGCGATCTCGTTTTGAATCTGCAGCGTGACGTAGTTGCTGAGGTAATCGACCTCGCGAGAGCCATCGGGGCTGTAAAACTGCGCGGCGAGCGTGAGATCGGGCGAGCGTTTGTTCACGATGACGCCGAGACGACGCACTTCTTCGGGAAGCCGGGCTACAGCTGCGTTCACACGGTTTTGCACGAGCACCTGCGCCTTGTCCAAATCCGTGCCGAGACGGAAGGTGACGGTGATTTGCACGCGACCATCGCTCGTCGATGAGGACGAGAGATAGATCATGTCCTCGACGCCATTGATCTCCTGCTCCAGGGGCGTGGAGACGGTCTCGGCGAGCGTGCGGGCATCGGCACCGGGATACGTCGCGGAAACGACAACGGTGGGCGGGATGACCTCGGGATACTGCGCCACCGGCAACGAAAAGTAGGCCAAAGCGCCGAGCATCGTGATGACGATGCTGAGCACGGCCGCAAAGATCGGCCGGTCCACGAAGATGCGGGCGAAGTTCATGGTTT
>CAYMHJ010000337.1:0-6850 GCA_964390165.1 uncultured Prosthecobacter sp.
GAGAAGGGCCTCATCAAGGGCGGCACCCTGGAGGCGGCGGTCGTCGTTCGTGGCGACACGCTTCTCTCCAAGCAGCCGCTGCGCTACGACAACGAATTCGTCCGCCACAAGATCCTCGACATCATCGGTGATCTCATGCTTTGCGGGCGCCGCATCACCGGCCACGTCATCGCTGTGCGCCCCGGACACGGACCGAACACCGAACTCGCCCGTGCCATCGACTCTCAATACAAGGCCATGCGCGCCATGGTGCCGCCGCCGCTTGCCATTCCGAGTGGTGAGGCTGTGCTGAATGTCACCGAGGTGATGAAGATCATCCCGCATCGCTATCCCTTCCTGCTCATCGACCGCATCATTAATCTCGAAGGCGACACCAAATGCACCGGCGTGAAGAACGTCACCATCAACGAACCCTTCTTCCAGGGCCACTTCCCAGGTCATCCCGTCATGCCGGGCGTGCTCCAGCTTGAAGCCATGGCCCAGGTGGCCAGCATCGTGCTCATGCGCATGCCGGCCCATCAGGGGAAGATCGGCTACTTCCTCAGCGCGGATAAAGTGAAGTGGCGCAAGCCAGTCATTCCTGGCGACACGCTTATCATTGAGACCGAGATCATCAAAACCAAGCGCAGCGTGGCCCAGGCCGTGGGGCGCTGCACCGTCAACGGCCAGGTCGTCTCCGAAGCCGAACTCATGTTCAGCGTCGTCGATCGCTGATTTCGCGGCTCATTTTTGTCATTCTCTCCTTCGTCATTCCTTGTGATCCATCCCACTGCCATCATCGACCCCAGCGCCCGGATTGGTGCGGATGTCACCATCGGTCCCTATTGCATCATCGGCGCGGATGTCGTCATCGGCGATGGCTGCTGGCTCCAGCACCATGTCACGATCATGGGGCCGTCCAGGATTGGAAAAGGCAACAAATTCTACGCCTACGGCTCCATTGGTCAGCAGACGCAGGACTTGAAGTACAAGGGCGAGCCCACCTGGCTCGAGGTTGGGGATGAAAATATCTTCCGCGAGTTCTGCACCGTCCACCGCGCCACCGCGCCGGGGGACAGAACCACCATCGGAAGCCACAACAGCTTCCTTTCCTACGTCCACATCGCCCACGACTGCACTGTCGGGAACCACGTCATCTTCTCCAACAACGGCACCCTCGCCGGTCACGTCACCGTGGAGGATCATGTCATCCTCGGTGGGCTCAGCGCCGTGCATCAGTTCTGCCGCATCGGCACCCGCGCCATCATCGGCGGCTGTTCCAAGGTCGTCCAGGACGTGCCGCCCTACTGCACCGCTGACGGCAATCCCGCGCGTGCCCGCGGACTCAACATCGTCGGGCTTCAGCGCGCCGGCTTCACCCGTGAGCAGGTGCGCGCTCTGCGTCAGGCATTCCGCAAAGTCTATCGCAGCGGCTTGAACAACGCGCAGGCTGTCGAGGAACTCCGCGCGGGCGAACTCACTTCCGAGGCCACCCACTTCACCGACTTCGTCGCCACCACGCAGCGCGGCATCCTCGTTGGTGGCAAGCATACCGACGAAGAGGAGGACTGACCCATCATGAACTCGAACCGCCTCAGCATTCCTGAGTATGCCATGGCACTCGCGCATGTCGCCAGCCTGCGCTCGGAAGACCCTTATCGGAAAGTCGGTGCCGTCGCCCTCGACTTTGACAACCGGGTCATCGGCACCGCCTACAACGGGCTCGCTCCCGGCTATAACGCCCCCGAAGGCTTCTGGGATGACCGCGAGGCACGGCGAAAATACATGCTTCATGCCGAGGTGAATCTGTGCAGCCTATTCACACGCGGCGCTGCGAGGCTCCTCGCCTGCACTACCATGCCCTGCACGAGTTGCATGCAGATGCTCTGTGCCTACGGCATCAAAGAAGTCTATTTCCGTGACATCTATCCCGAGTCCGAGTCACCGCTCATCGCTGAGCGCTACGGCATCAAACTCATCCAGATGAGGGACTACCCCGAACTGAATCATTAGCGCGGAAGGACCTATACAAGCGTCCAGGGGCTGCGCATTTGGCGGGTGAGCATGGCCTGTGCTTCGAGATCATTCACCACCTGCTCCGTGGCGGGATTCCATTGCAGCTTCGAGCGATCAAGCCGCAGGGCGATGTTGGCGAGATGGGCAATGGTGATGCTGCGGTGCGCAACTTCGATGGGAGCGGCGGGCTTCACGCCATCGCGGAGTGCGTCGATGAAATTGCGGAAGTGGTCCTTGCTCTCATAAAGGCGCAGGTCTCCATCAGCCAGCGGCTTGCGCAGGGACTCGGGTTCGATCTTTAACATGCCACGGGAGCAGATGAGGGTGCCTTCCTCTCCTTCAAAAGCGATGCCGGAGCCAAAGTCCATCTTGTCCGCCACTCGTACTTGGGTTCCATCTGCATAACGATAAGCGAAGGAGTATCGAGGAGTGGTGTTGTAGAGCCCACCGGGGGCGGGCCATTCGGCCTTGAGGTCGAAGAACTCCGTGGGGCCGCTTTCATCCTGACCCAGCGCCCACTGGACGATGTCGAGATGATGCGCTCCGAAGTCGGTGATGTTCCCGCCGGAGTAGTCATAGATCCAGCGCCAGTTTGAATGCAGGCGCGCAGGGCAGAATGGCGCGTCAGGCGCGGGTCCGAGCCAGAAGTCGTAGTTCAGACCCTCGGGGACGGGCGCAGCGGAGGTCTCGGAAGCGTGACCGTTGTTGTCCCGATTGTCACTGGCCAGGCCAACGCGGATTTGTTTGAGCCTGCCCAGTCTGCCGTTGCGCACATATTCGCAGGCCATGCGGAAGTGGATGTCACTGCGCTGCTGGCTGCCGGTCTGCCAGGTGACACCGCTGCGGCGCACGATGTCGCTCATGAAGCGGCCTTCAGCGATGGTCAGGCTCAGGGGCTTCTCACAGTAGATGTGTTTGCCGGCACGGGCGGCTGCCACGGCCATGATGGCATGCCAGTGGTCCGGCGTGGCGATCTGCACAGCGTCCACATCGGCACGTGCGAGCACCTCGCGGAAGTCCTCATGCGTGGCACAGCCTTTGGTGCCGTAACTGCTGTCCACCAGACGGCGTGTCGGCTCACGCCCGAGGGTGCCGGATTTCTTGATGATACCCTTGTTGTATCGGTCGGACTCGCGCTCCACATCACACACGGCCATGACCTGCACACGCTCGTCCTGGAGGAAGTTCTTCACCACATCCGTGCCGCGTCCACCACAGCCGATCAGCGCCAGCGTTGTACGGTTGGATGGGGCGATGCTGCCATCTTTTCCCAGGGCTGAGGAAGGAATGATCGTGGGGAAACCCAGAGCGGTAACGGCGGTGGAGCACTGCTGGAGGAAATGACGGCGTCTGACTGGAGCGGTGTTTGGCATGGGACATCAAACGCCGCCATGCTCCCATTTTAAGCAATTCACAGCAGTGCGATTTAGAGCCAAGTCGCCGGATTCCGTTCTCTCATGAGTGATGGAGTGCCTGAGACGTGACGAGAAAAACCCGTCACCGAGCTTGACGCTGCTTGTGGGGGCGTATGCTCCGCCCTTCCCCATTTTCCGATGACCGATCTCTCCCCCCAGACCCAGAAAGCTGATGTCCTGCTCGAAGCTCTGCCCTACATGCAGGGCTTCCGAGGCTGCACCTTTCTCATCAAAGTCGGCGGCAGCGCCATGGAGGACCCCATCGTTGTCGATCAATTCCTGCGCGATGTCGTCTTCCTCGAAGCCGTGGGCATAAACCCCATCATCGTCCACGGGGGAGGCAAGGCCATCTCCAAAGCCATGCTCGATAGCGGCCTGGAGGCGCGCTTCATCAATGGCATGAGAGTGACCGATGAAGAGACGATCAAGATCGTCGAGCAGACACTGGCCCGAGTCATCAACCCGGAGATCGTCACGAAGATCAATGCCTTCGGTGGCAAAGCTGTCGGCATTCCCGGCACGGAAGTCTTCCAAGGGCAGCGCATGAAAGCCGAACTCGGCTGGGTGGGCGAGGTCACGGACTGCAAACTCGGACTCATCCAAGCGGCGGTGGCGGGTGAATTCGTGCCCGTCGTCTCGCCCGTGGCGCGTGACCTGGAGTCTGGGAAAACGCTGAACGTGAATGCCGATCTCGCCGCCTGTGCTCTCGCCACACGGCTGAAGGCCACGAAGCTCATCTTCCTCAGTGATGTGCGCGGTGTGATGCGCGATCCGAAGGATGAAAGCACACTCATCCCAAGTCTCGATGAAGCCTCCATCGCCGCCCTGAAGGCGGAAGGCATCATCAGCGGCGGCATGATCCCGAAGGTGGACTCCTCGCTGGAGTCCCTCCGAGGTGGCGTGGGCAAGGTGCATCTCATCGACGGCCGCATCCCTCACGCGCTCATCCTCGAGATCTTCACGGACCGAGGCATCGGCACTGAGATCCACCTTTGATCCGAGCCGACCCCCAAGGACATCCTCACAGCTCGCCGTCCTTCGAGCGTTTCCCTTTTTTCCAGATCACTTCCATGTCCCATCCCCACTCCGAATGGCTCAGCCAATATGTCCTCCCGAACTACGGTCGCTACGATGTGTGGCCCGTGCGCGGTGAGGGCTCGTATGTCTGGGATCGCGATGGCAAGAAGTACCTCGACTTCGCCGGAGGTGTGGCCGTGTGCCCGCTGGGGCATTGCCCGCCGCCAGTCGTCAAAGCACTGACCGAGCAGGCGAACACACTCATCCATGTTTCCAACTGGTATTGCATCGACAAGCAGGCCGAACTCGCGCGCATCCTCGTCGAGGAATGCGTGGAGATTCCCGGCAAGTGCTTCTTTTGCAACAGCGGTGCCGAGGCGAACGAGGGCCTGATCAAGCTCGCGCGCAAATACGGCCAGGCGACCGGCGGACGATACGAGATCATCAGCTTCAGCGGCAGCTTCCACGGCCGCACTTTTGGCGCGATGACCGCCACCGCTCAGGAGAAGATTCACGGTGGTTTCGGACCTCTGCCTCCGGGCTTCGTCTATTCCACCTTCAATGACATCGCCGCACTCGAAGCCGCCATTACGGATAAGACGGTGGCCCTCCTGATCGAACCCATCCAGGGAGAGAGTGGCGTGAATGCAGTCACTCCCGAGTTCCTGCGCGCGGCCCAGCGTCTCTGCCGGGAAAAGGATCTGCTTCTCCTGCTTGATGAAGTTCAGGTCGGATTCGGTCGTGCAGGTGAAATGGCTGGCTGGCGCAGCATCATCCCTGGCGATGAGATTCAGCCCGACGGCATCAGTTGGGCCAAGGCCATCGGCAGTGGATTCCCACTCGGCTCTTTCTGGGTGAATGATCGCCGTGATCTCAGCAAGCTGCTCGGCCCCGGCACGCATGGCACCACCTACGGCGGCTCGCCGCTCGCGTGCGCCGTTGGCATCGCCACGCTGCGCACCATTCTCGATGAAAACCTCTGCGCCAATGCCCGCACACGCGGTGCCGCCATCGCCGCTGCGGGTCGTGCGTGGATTCATCCGCTGATCAAAGAAGTGCGCCAGATCGGGCTCTTCATCGGTTGGGAACTCAACGCCGAAGCCATCGCCGCCAAGTCCGGCGGCAAACTGCCCTCCATCTACCTTGCGCAAAAGCTGCTGGATGCCGGCATGATGGTCACGCCCGCCGGACCGAACGTTGTCCGCTGGCTCTCTCCTCTCAACATCACTGAAGCTCATGTCGCCGAGGGACTCAGCACCTTCAAATCCGCCCTGGATCAGCTCCTGGCAGCTTGACCCTTTTGACGATTCCTTGACCCCACTTTGACCAGTTCCGCCCCCATGAAGCACCTCCTTTCCATCGAAGAACTCACCGCTGACGAGATCGAAAACATCTTGTCCCTCGCCGCCGCTTTAAAGAAGGACCGCAAAGCCTCGCCGCAGGTTCTCACTGGCCAGCAGTGGGCGCTCATCTTCACGAAGTCATCGACTCGCACCCGGGTGAGCTTCGAGGTCGGCGTGCGTGAACTCGGCGGGCAGGCGATGTTTCTCTCTGGCGCGGACATCCAGCTTGGTCGTGGTGAGCCCATCAAGGACACCGCCCGTGTCATGGGCCGCATGATTCATGGGGCGATCATCCGTACCTTCGCTCAGCAGGACGTGGTGGACTTCGCGCAATACAGCGGCATCCCCACCATCAATGCCCTCACGGACGACGAGCATCCCTGCCAGATCCTCGCGGACTTGCAGACCATCAACGAGCGTTTCGGTTCCTGGAAAGGCAGGCGAGTCGCCTTCCTCGGCGATGGCGATTGCAACGTTGCCCGCTCCTGGATCTGGGCCAGTGCGCGACTCGGCTTCGAGCTCGTCATTGGCGCGCCGAAGCCGTTTCAGCCCGCTGCCGACTTCATGGCGCGGGTGCCCGGCAGCACCGTGACCATCACCGATGATCCAAAAGCCGCTGTCGATGGCATCGACGCCATCTACACCGATGTTTGGGTCAGCATGGGCAAAGAAGCCGAGAGCGCGGATCGCATCGAAATCCTCAAGCCCTGGCAGATCGGAGCCGACCTCATGAAATTCGCGAAGAGCGAAGCCATCGTCATGCACTGTCTGCCCGCCTATCGCGGCAAAGAGATCACCGAGGAAGTCCTCGAACAGTACGCCGATGTCATCTTTGACCAGGCCGAAAACCGCCTCCACGCCCAGAAGGCCGTACTGGTCCGCAGCGTGCGTGATTGAGTTTGTGGAGTGTGCTGTTGAGGCCCATTCCGCATTCGACATTCCGCATTCGTCATTCAAGATGCGCGCCCATGTTTCGCGCCGTCCTCACTGATCGTCTCCAAGCCGCCTTCACCGCTGCTGGCATTGCCTTGCCAGAAGGCTTCACGCCCACTGTCGTTATCGCCTCGGACACGCGCTTTG
>CAYMHJ010000338.1:0-6825 GCA_964390165.1 uncultured Prosthecobacter sp.
CTCGCGCTCGATCTCTCCAGCACGCCGCCCGTCATCACGGAAGCAGGCCGTGTGGAGCATGACCTCACCGGCCTGAACTCCTGGGAACTCAGGCTTGATGCCGTGAAGCCGCTCTGGGTGGACGATCATAAGCTCGTCTGGCACCTCCCGGTCAATCAAAGCTATTACTGGTGGGGGCCCATCTCCATCTTCACGATTCAGCCGACGGTCATGCCTGGCATCCTCCCCACAACCAACACCGCCCTCGCCACAGCTCCTGCTCCAGTGGCGGTCCCCGGCTCTCCTGCCGCTGTTCTATGCCCAGTTTCACTCGATGCCGCAGGAGTACGTGCAGACACCGCCCAGGTCGTCCGCGTGAATGGAATGGTGCTCGGCACTAGCACCGCCTTCACCCAGAGCGGCTTCATTTTCCTGAGCTATGACACCTCCGTTCAGGAGGCGCTTCCAAAGCCCCGCAAAGGCCCGGTGCTGAGCAGCGCGATGACGATTCACCTGTATCCCAACTACAACACACGCCTCGCCTCCTGGCTCCAGGTTATCGACTGGCGGACAAACACACCCGTGCTGCGTGATCCGGTCTCCATCCCAGGTCAGCTTCTCAGTGTCGCCCAGGCGGATGCACAGGGCGCCGTCATCCTCACCAACAGCGACCAGCAGATCAGCTCCAGCGGCCCGGCCACCCGTGTCATCCAGGCCAGTGGTTACGATGGTGTCAGCGCCTGGCAGCTCGACAGCTACATCACAGCCACCCCCTTCCATGGTGCCACCGCCACCGATGGCGTGCGCCTGTATCTGGCGCGTGAGGCAGGCACCGTCGGCGTCGTCGGCATTGGCTACAACACATCCACGGGGCGGCTCTCACAGATCAATAGTTGGCCGACGGCGGAGGCTCCCGCACTTCTGAATGTGGCGGGCGGCCATCTGCTCGCCAGCAGCTATGGCAATCTCGAAGTCGCCGCCATCAACAGCGGCACAGGTGCACTGACCGCCGTCGCCTCCTACGACACTCCGACCATGCTCTGGCTTCGAGTGGATCGCACGGCCTTCACCCCGGCTCTCGATCTCTGGATTCCCGCCGCAGATTACGGGGTCGAACTGCTCCAGCGGGCGGCACTTGCGCCCTGATGCCGGTCCTCTGAAGGCATGAAAACCCCCGCAGGTCACGGGCACTGCGGGGTTTTATATCTCAAACAGGCAGGCCCTGGATTACAGGGAACCCTTGAGAGAGGAGGAGGCGACGAAGCGCACGGTCTTCGATGCCTTGATCTTCATGGATGCGCCAGTCTTGGGGTTGCGGCCGGTGCGGGCGGCGCGCTTGGCGACTTTGAAGGTGCCGAAGCCGATGAGCTGGACGTTGCCGTCCTTCTTCACACCTTTGGCGATTGATTCGAGCACGGCATCGAGTGCATCTGCTGCTGCACGCTTGCTTGTGTCGCCGCCGAGGTTCTTCTGCACCAGTTCGAGGAGTTGAGCTTTGTTCATGTTGTTGTCCGGTTGTTGGTTGCTAATGTGTTCGTGGAGTTCCCGCTCATTTATCGCGGTTTCATCTCCGATTTAGCGGCTGCCATCCTTTTCCGTCAAACATAAAAATCACCGCCAGCCCAACAACCACGCGGATTTATGAACCTCCCATCCCTCAAAAACTTCTTGATTCCAGCCGTCCACCCGTTCGTCGCTCCCACCGCTTTCATCGCTCCGGGGGCCGTCGTGATCGGTGCCGTGGAACTGGGTGAGGAGTCGAGTGTTTGGTTCGGTAGTGTGCTTCGTGGTGACATCAATCGCATCACCGTCGGCGCTCAATCCAATGTTCAGGATGGCTCGGTGCTCCATGTCAGTGATGATCACGCCTGCATCCTCGGGGATCGTGTCACCGTCGGCCATCGTGCCGTCGTTCATGCATGCACCGTAGGGGACGAAGTGCTCGTTGGCATGGGGGCCATCATTCTCGATGGCGCAAAGATCGGTGCCCGCAGCACCATCGCCGCCGGAGCACTGGTCACGAAAAACATGCAGGTTCCCGCAGGCTCACTCGTCATGGGGACGCCCGCGAAAGTTGTGCGCGCCCTGAGTCCGGAAGAGCAGGCGGCAAATAGACAGCTCGCCCTGAAGTATGTCGGAGTCTCCCGCCGCTTCCTCGCGCAGGACGTCGCCAGCTTGATCACACCTTCGTCAGTTGCCGTCTGAGGGAGAGCTGAACGCCGGTCAGGATCAGCGCCATGATGAAAAGCATCACCAGACCATTGATCCAAAGCGTGCTGAACTCCGTGCCAAAGTAGCGCTTGCTGGTGCCAAAGAAGACGTTCGGGCTGCGCTTCCGGCGGTAGTCTTCACGCTCCATCTCTGCCTTCGTTACGAGGTCGAGCACCTTCCGGTTCACATACACCTCCTCCGCACTCACCCCATCCTGCTGTTCCAGAGCACGCTTGAGCAGTTTTGCATCGAGCTGCCCGTGGATGGTGGCATTGCGTACTTCATTGAGCAGGCTCACCGCTTCGTTGGCATTCCGCGCATAAAGCCCGGACACCACCGCCAGTGCCTGCTTGGCCGTGTCCAGATCACGCTGCTGATCCTTTGTCATTTTGATGTCCTTGGGCAGGTCCACGAGATCCTGGATGCGTGACTCCAGCTGGTCCTGGGCCGCCGTCAGCGGGTTCAGTTTCGCCTGGGAGATGAGCATGGCCTCATAGCTCCAGCGCAGCGGCATGAACTGGCAGATGAAGGGCACCTTCAGCTTGCTCGGCTCGCTCTCCTCTGTCATCCCGGCACGCTCCATCCAGCGGGTCACGGAGTACACGAAATCCAGGTTCTTGTTCATCTCCTCATACTTGATCAGTGCCCCGCCGAGGATGATCTGCGGGATCAGCAGCAGCGGGATGGCATTGATGGCCGTGCGATTGTCCCCCACCACGGTGGAGATCAGCAGCCCCATGCATGCGCCGGTGAGTGCGGTGATGAACATCCACCAGAGGTGAACCCAGAACATGTCACGAATCTCCAGAAGACCATTCCCGATGATCAGATAAATCACGCACTGTACGAGGGCGAAAGCGCTCAGGGAGATCACCTTCCCGCAGAGGTAGTAAAAGGTGCGCAGGTTGTGATTGCGCTCTCGGTTCAGCAGATGCCGGTCACGGATGATCTCGTCCGCGCTGTTTGTCAGGCCGAGGAACATCGCCACGACCAGACTCATGAAAAGATAAGTCGGGATGTGGAAGGCGGTGGCGAAAGTGTAGGTCTCCTCCTCGCTGTATTTCAGCACGCCTGAGATCAGGAAGGCCAGCAGCGGTGCCTCCAGCAGCGTGGTGAGCAGATTGGTGCGGTTCCGCAGCTTCGAGAGAAAGGCCCGCTTCAGGTTCGTGTAAAACAGGATGCTCTCCTCCCGCAGTGTGTGCTGCGGGGGCTTCGGAACCGTGCGTGACCGGGCCGTGCTGTGGGAGTCCTCACGCGGGCGCGAGATTACATTCGTCGCGCCCGGCATGGCCTGCACCCTGGCCATGCTTTCCAGAAGCAGATGGCTTTGATAGCGGTCACGCCAGAAGTTAGGCGGGAAACGCCGCGCCGCCACCATGTGCCCGTCGGCGCTGCGCTCCTGGATGATGTCCCCGCTGATGTCTCGCAGTGGCGTCTCCAGCACATCGAAGACAAAGTCAGGCGTGATGTTTCCCGGCATCTCCGCCATGTGCTGGCCGGTCTCGTCGTTGTAGGCCTTCCAGAAATATTCCAGCAGTCCCTGAGGCGTGCCGAAGTAGGCCATTTTGCCGCCTTTATCCAGCAGCAGGGCTTTATCGAAGGTTTGCAGCAGCCTCATGCTCGGCTGGTGGATGGACACCATAACGATCTTGTTGCGCGCCAGACTGCGAATGATCTCGAGCACATGTTCGCTGTCTTTCGATGACAGACCCGAGGTTGGCTCATCAAAGAGGTACACGTCCGAGATGCCGATCATGTCCAGCCCTGCGTTCAGACGTTTGCGCTCACCACCCGAGAGAAACTTCTGCTCCGGCGTGCCAGCCAGACGTTTGCGCATGTCTGCCAGTCCCAGTTCCGCCAGCTTCGCCTCCACACGCTTGCGGCGTTCTTCCTCCTTCAGATGCGGGCAGCGGATCGCCACAGAGAAGTCCAAGTTCTCCTGCACCTTCAGCAGCGGGTCAAAGGCATCCTCCTGCGGGATGTAGGCGATGTAGGGCGTGAGGTTTGGCCGATTCCCATAGAGCGAGAGCCCATTCATGAGGACCTCACCGCCGCGTGTTTTGAGCTGCCCGGCCAGCACTCGCAGCAGCGTGCTTTTTCCACATCCGCTCGGCCCCATCACGCAGATCATCTCACCACGCCGCGCGATCAGGCTGATGCCGTCCAGCGCTGTGTCCTTGCTGTCGAAGCGATGTGCCAGCTCGCGCACTTCCATCTGCCGGATGACATTCTTCTCCTCCTCAATGATACGGTCGCTGAAGTGGCAGCGCAGATACTGCCCCTCTCCCAGAGTGATCGTCGCCCCATCATCCAGAGAAATGTGATCCCGCACGGGTATCTCGCCAATGAAAATGGGGCGTGACGAACGCAGCACCTCCAGAGATCCCGTCTTCTGTGCGTAGTTGCACTCGATTCGCAGCAGGATCTCACCCTCCGTGTCTTCACTGAGTAAAATGTCGCCCTCTTCCAAAAGCTCGGGCTTGTTGGAAACCAGATAGGTATTGCGGCTGCCTTCCAGCCTGAACTGCCCGCCAAACTCCTGAGCACGCACGCGCAGGTCACGCAGCGCGATCTCGATCTCACCATGGGCGATGATTTTATCCTCGATGGATGCCTCCACACGCGTGCCTTCACGCAGTGCGACTCCATTGATGGTCGCGCTCGTATTGCGCAGCGCCTCCACAGTGACCCCCAAGCCAAAGCTTAGCCTCAGGTTCGTCCCACGCGTGCGTTGGGAGGAGATTTCCGCATCGCCAGTCTCTGTCAGGATGAGGTATAGCTGCGCTCCCGTGAGCGTCTTCTTCGCATTGAAGTAGGACGTCAGGTCATTGAAATCCAGAGTCACATCCTCCAGCACCACACGCTCGCCTGGATACAGCCTTGAGAAATCTCCGGGGGGAAGACGACGACTGCGCACAAGGATCGAAACCTTCCCCGTGTTCTTGATCAGCACCAGATTCTGATACCTGAAAGCCGTGATCACACAGCCGTCTGAAAGCGAACGCAGCACCACGGAATTTGTCTCGTGAGATCCGATCTCCAGCGTCTCCAGCGGCTGGCCTGTCTTCGTGGAGAATCCCTCATCGGGATCGCGATCCCCAGCATTTAACTGATACACGATGTCGATCGCCTGGGCGGCGATGCCCAGGTTCGTCATGAAGAGATAATACTCAACCATCTGACGCTGGTTCGAGACCGACTGGGAGATCAGAAGATAAAGCTGCACACAGAGCAGGATCTTTTGATCCATCTGGAGCTGCCCGCTCAGATCCTTCGCCCGTTCACCCAGATCCTGCGGATGCTGCAGTGCCTCGAAGTAAAGCCGCCGCATGTCCGAATACATCGCCCCCGAATAATCATAGCGCAGGTACCCCAGTGATCGCTCGATTTCCTCCTCCTCCACGTCACCATCGAGTTTGGAAAAGCCCGCGAACACCTCGATCAGCACCGGCAGCATCGCATCGCGCGTCGCCGTGAGCTGCACACCATCCTGGGGTCGTCCCAGCAGACGCTGCCACCATTGCCTTGCCCTCTCCACCGGCCCGACGGGTTCCGGCGGGCGCTGAATCAAAGGTCTCGGCATCTGGGCGGTACTCATGCAGGGGGAAGGCGGGCCGAGTATGGCGGGCAGTGCTGCAAACACAACCGCTCTGTGTTCACGAAGCCTGAAAGTTGTCCTCCCTCCGTGACTGCTGCCGACACCGTCCACGGCGCCCCCGTACCCAAGCCCATCCCCGACCAGCCCACCGGCCTCGAACTCAAAATGGGCGATGACGACGGCGAAATCTCCGGCCACTGCGACGACCAGCCCGGCATCGTGGACTACTACGAGATCCAATACACCACGAGTGTCCCCCTCGGCACCACCCCCAACTGGCAGTTCGCCGACACCAGCAAAAAAAGCCGCTTTGAGCTCACCGGCCTCCCGAGCGGTCAAAAAGTCTGGGTCCGCCTCCGCGCCTGCAACGCCCGCGGCAAAAGCAATTGGAGCGGCCCTGCGTGGAAACGGGTGCCTTGAGAACCGCAGAAGCTTTCAATAGAAACGCAGGGTGGCTAAACAACGTTGAGTTACTGGAAAAAACTATGAGCGTCGCCATAAAAACTCATTGCTTGGTGCCATCGCTGGTGGCGCTGAGGTCGTATCTGCAGGCCAGTCCAAGCACCGCATCGGGAAAAGCATAGTGCATGTGCGGTTTTGTTCGGCGAGTGCGCGCGCGCCCGGGAAGTTCAAATTCAACATCAATCCAAACTCTCTGTCGGCAGATTTCGAGCTCTGGGTGTGTGGCGAGGCCAACGCCTTTTATCTCATTCCCATCTCATTCATACGCGCCATTTACGACAACCCGAATACATACCAAGACACGCATCACGTGGGTATTAAGGTTGTGTCTGTTGATGCCCACGAACATAAGGTCATGTTCGCAAGTGGCGGTGTCAGCGCTAATCTCAAACAGTTTTTTGGAGCGCGCCTCCATGTGTCGTAACCCAATCAAGCTCTCCAGCCGACGGCCTTGTCTCCACTTCACTTTGGCAAGACCGCGGCTGGGCAAGGAGTTCAAGAATATAACTGCGCGGATAATGCAAACTTGTTATCAACTCACGGTACCCGTTTGAATTTCTCGAAGTTGGGCTTCC
>CAYMHJ010000339.1:0-6808 GCA_964390165.1 uncultured Prosthecobacter sp.
GCCAGCTCACCAGCACGGCAAAGGCGCAGGCGAGGAGGAAACTGAAGAGGGGGCCGGCGAAGGCGACGATGATCTTATCCAGCGGGGAGATCGGGGGCAGGGGCTCGGTGCTGTTGCTGCTGCCTTCGATGGCGTCCATCGGGGCCATCTGGGGGAGTTTCACAAAGCCACCCGCCGGGATGCTGCCGAGGCCGTATTCCACTCCGTTGATGGTTTTTTTCCAGAGCGGCTTTCCGAACCAGATGTAGAAGGCCTCCACACGCAGTCCCCGCCAGCGGGCGGCGAGGAAATGACCCCATTCGTGAACGAGGATCATGAGGTTGAAGACGAGCAGGACTTCTAGAATGAGGATGATGAAGCGGATTGCTTCACCGACGGGACCGAGGGAGGAGAGCCAGGACATGAAAGGGAGGAAAGGATCAGATAGGAAACGCGCGGCAGGCGTAAAAGGGCGCAAAGCTACCACCCGGCTCAGACTCGGCAATGGGGGAGATGGTTGATGACAATTTTCTCACGATGCCGTTTGGGTCACCACTCGTAGCACCTCGGCGGCGAGGGCGAAGCCGAAGGTACCGGTGACGAATGTGGCGGCACCGAAGCCGGCGGAGCAGTCGAGGCGGAGGCCGGGTTCGGTGGTCTCGGCACGGGTGGCGGCGCAGGTGCCGTCGGGCTGAGGGAAGATGGCTTTCTCGGTGGAGAAGACGCAGGGCACGTCCCAGTGCATGGGGCGGCCTTCGGGGCTTTTCGGGAAGCCGTGCGCTTCGCGGAGTCGGCGGCGGACCTGCTGGAGCAGGGGATCTGCCCCGGCCTGGCCGAGGTCGGCGACTTTGATCTGAGTTGGGTCGCGTCTGCCACCGGCGCTGCCGGAAACGATGACAGGGATGCCAAGGGTGCGTGTTTTGGCGATGATGAGGGCCTTGATGTTCGTGCTATCGACGGCATCGACGATGACATCGAAGCCGGGGGCGAGGAGGCGGTCGGCGCTGCTTTCGAGGAAAAACTCGGGCTGGGCGGTGATGGCGCACTCTGGGGCGATCTGGCGGACGCGCTCGGCGAGGACCTCGACCTTAGTTTTGCCGAGAGTGCTGGCCAGCGCGGGGAGCTGACGATTCGTGTTCGTGATGCAGACGTCATCCATGTCGATCAGCGTGAGCGTGCCGATGCCGCTGCGGGCCAGTGCCTCGACGACCCAGGAGCCGACACCGCCGACACCGATGACCGCCACTCGGGCAGCGTGCAGCCGGGGCAGGGCGGCATTGCCGTAAAGCCGGGCGATGCCGCCGAAGCGCTGGAGGTAGTCTTGAGTCATGAGTTCGGATAGCCGCAGAGCGTGCAAAGAGCACAAAGTTTTTACTGACAGAAACTCTTTGTGCTCCCTGCGCTCTCTGGGGTTAATGGGAGCTTCATGTCAGACTTCTCACTCACCTTTCTGGGCACCGGCACCTCGGTCGGGGTGCCGATGATAGGGTGTGACTGCGAGGTGTGCCGGAGCACGGACCCGCGTGACAAGCGCTTCCGCTCCAGTGTGTGGATTCGCACGCCGGAGATGGCCTGGGTGGTGGACACGGGGCCGGATTTCCGCTCGCAGTGCCTGCGCGCGGGCATTCGTCATCTGGATGCGGCGATCTTCACGCATCCACACATGGATCACCTCACGGGCTTCGATGAGCTCCGCCGCTTCACCATTCCGGCGGATGTTTTCATGCCGGTGTATGCGCTGCCATCCTGCCTGGAGGTGCTGGAGCGGATGTTCCTCTACGCTTTTAATGGGGAGAACCGGTATCGTGGCTACCTGAAGCCTTTTCCGAAGCCGATTCACGGGCCTTTTCACCTCGGTGAGACGCTGGTGACGCCGCTGCCGGTCACGCACGGGAAGGTGGAGTGCATCGGCTACCTTTTCACGCGCCATGGGCGCAAACTGTGTGCCTACATCCCGGATGCGAAGGTGCTCCTGCCCGAATCCCTCGCGGCGCTGGAGGGCGTGGACACGCTGATCATCGATGCACTCCGCCACACGGAGCATCCGACCCACATGAATTTCGAGGAGTCGCTGGCGGTGCATGAGCAGGTCAAACCGAGGCGCACTTTCTTCACTCACATCCAGTGTGAGATCATGCACTCTCGTGAAGAGCCGAAGCTGCCGCCGGGGGTGCGCATCGCGTATGACGAGATGGAACTGAGCTGGGAGGTGGAGTCATGATGCGCGGGCTGCTTGCCCTCTGGCTCATTCTGGCTGCGAAGGCATGGGCGCAGGAGCCTGTGCCGGCGCTTGACCTGCCCGGCGAGACCGTGGTGGTCTTCAATCCTGATTTTGCCCAGTCGCGCGAGCTGGCGGAGTATTATGCCGAGAAGCGTGGCATTCCGAAGGACCGGCTCATCGGCCTGGCGTTGCCCATCGAGGACAGCATCTCGCGGGAGCAGTATGACAAACTGATCCGCAAGCCCTTGTTCGAGACCTTTGTCCGTCGCGGCTGGTGGAAGCTGGCGCAGGCGGAGGTGACGGACCCGGATACTTCCAAGCCGACCCAGGCCATGGTCGTCGGGGAGTCGGGGGTTCGTATCCTGTGTCTTATGCGTGGCGTGCCTTTTCAGATCCGCCGGGAGCAGGAAAAGCCGATCACCTCGAAGGAGGACGAGGCCAGCGTGGACAGCGAGCTTTGCACGCTCGGGATGCCCAAGGCGACGCTGGCGGGAGCGGTGCGCAATCCGTATTTCGATCAGGCGGTGCGCTTTCAGATCTATCAGGGCGCGCCAGGGATGCTGCTCGTCGGCAGGCTGGATGCACCCGATGCGGACACGGTGAAGAGGATGATCGATGACGCGCTTCATGCCGAGCAAGAAGGCCTGCGCGGGCGGGCGGTGATCGATCTGGCGCTGAAGTCGGGTGCTTATCAGGAGGGTGAGGACTGGCTGACTCGGAGTGCGATTCTATTCCGTGAGCACGGCGTGCCAGTTTTCATCGACAAAGAAGAGTCATTGATCGCCGATCACTGGCCGCTGCCGGACACTGCCTTCTACTTCGGCTGGTACACGGCCACTGTGAGCGGTGCGGTGGGAAGCCCTTCCTTCAAATTCATGCCTGGGGCGGTCGCCTGCCATCTGCACAGTTTCAGTGCTGCGGCCATTCGTTCGCCGGATCGTCACTGGGTCGGGCCGCTGCTGAAACAAGGGGCGGCGGTGGCACTCGGCAATGTTTTTGAGCCCTATCTCAGTCTCACGGTTCACTTCGATGTGCTGAATCGCCGTCTGTTGGAAGGCTACACAGTGGGTGAGGCCGCTTGGTGTGCCACGCCCGTCCTGTCGTGGATGAATGTGGTGTGCGGTGATCCGCTCTACCGTCCGTATGCCCGCGCTCCCGGCACGAGCCTGGGAGAGGATGGCAGGGGCAGGGATTATGCGTTGTATCAGGGCCTGGCCATGAAGCACCAGGATCAGGGCAGCCGGGAGCTGAAACGGGCTCTCACGGATCTGGCTGAGTCACGCAGCAAGCCACATCTGCTGGAACTCACGGCACTTCTCTCCGCAAGCGAGGGGAAGAACACCGAAGCCATCGATCTTCTGGAGCACGCAGAGTCTCTTTATGTCATCAATACTGACAAAGCCCGGTCCATGCTTTACCTGACGGAGCTCTACCGGAAGGAAGGCCAGCTCGAGCGTGCGAAGAAGCTCCTCCAACGACTTTTGAATGACAACGCCTTCGCCAATGTGCCAGGCATTCTGGCAGCGAAGGCGTTGCTGGAGAAGTGAACTTTAGAGTAATCTGGCGGCGGCTTCGGCCAGCGGACTGCGCTCGCCTTTGCTGAGTGGCACATGGGCGGCGAAGGGTTGCCCACGCATCCGCTGGCGGGTGTAAACGAGGCCGTTGCTGCGGCTGTCCACATACGGATTGTCGATCTGCGCGGGGTCGCCGACGAGCACGAGCTTGGAGCCGCGTGACATGCGGGTGACCACGGTCTTGGCCTCCAGCGGGGTGAGTTGCTGGGCTTCGTCAAGGATGAAGAAGCGGTCAGGGATGCTGCGCCCACGGATGTAGCACAGCGCCTCGATCTCGATCACGCCCTGCTGGATGAGCGGATCGTAAGGCGCGGCGATCTCCTGCGTGGCGGGTTTGTCAGGCAGGAAGCGGTTCTTCTTCCGCTGCGGGCCTTGTTGGTTATCCACCGGGCGCATGAGGAGGTCGAGCGCGTCGTAGACGGGTTGGAGCCAGGGGCGCATCTTTTCCTGGAGCGAACCGGGCAGGAACCCCACGGTCTGGCCCATCGCCACGATGGGGCGGCTGACGGTGAGACCATTGTAGGTTCGTCCGAAGACCTGGGAGAGTCCCGCTGCCACGGCGAGCAGCGTCTTGCCCGTGCCCGCCTGACCGTAGCAGGTCACGAGGCTGATCTCGGGGTCGAGCAGCGCATCCAGGAAGCAGGTCTGGCCGAGGTTCATCGGCTTCACCGCGCGGCCCTGGCCCACCTTGATGGCTTCCGGCGTGTGCAGCAGGCGGACGAGTTCGCCCTGGGCATTCATCTTGGCGGGCATGGATGCCTTTTCGCCAGCGGTGAGCAGGACATAATCATTCGCCATGAGGTCGCCGAGGCGGTTGGCTGACAGGGTAAGCCGTCCGCTGCTGGCGTAGCGCTGCAACTCGTGCGCGCTGACCGTGATGCGGGCTATTTCGAAGTTCGATACCTCACGCGGCTCCACCTTGTCATTGAGGTAATCCTCGCACTCCAGGCCCACGGCGCGGGCCTTGAGTTGCATGTTGATGTCCTTGCTCACGAGGATGACCGGCGGCTGCACGACCTCACGCTGATGCAAAGCGCAGGCGATGATGCGGTGGTCGGTCTTCTCGCTGCCGGGGAAGATGCGCTCGAACTCCCGAACGCTGGCGTTTTCACGCGCTGCTTCGGGGTCGTAGGCCACGAGGCGCAGTTTGCCGCCGCCGGGAGTCTTCACGCCATCCATCACGGAGGCGTCGGGTGCGGAAAAGATCTTCATCAGCGTGCGATGCACCTCGCGGGCGTTCGCGCCGCGCTCGGTCATCTCGTTTTTAAAGCGGTCCAGCTCGCTCAGGACGTCCACGGGGATGCAGACATTGTGTTCGGCGAACTTGTTGATGCAGCCTGGGTCATGCAGGAGGACGTTCGTGTCTAAAATAAAGGACTTGGTGCCGACGGGGGTGGGAGATTGGCGATGGCTGGTCACTGATTTTCGTTTTCGAGGGGCGGAAGCAGCGCGGATGACAGGGGAGGGACCGATTTCGAGGGGATTGAAGAGCGTGGTGGCTGTGGCGGAGGTGTGGTCGTCTCGGTCCATGGCGTAGGTTGGGTGTGTTGATGATGAGGCCGTGGTTGGGCTATTGATCCGTGACCTGAGGAGGCCGTTCCCCGCTTGGCGCTGATGGCGTGCCAAGTTTGCCGTTCCACGTTCTGATTTTTGTGATAGGCTCACGGATTTTTTAAAGGCTGTCAAAAACATGAGCAGCCGACAAGCCATTTATTCACAATCCTTAACTTTAGTGAAGAAATCCGCTGTGACGATGGCGACACCCAGATCTGAATCGTCCGCCCCTGCAGTACCCAAAAACGGACATTCCAGAAGGAATGTCCGTTTTCAAAAGCAAGCTGCCTAGCGGTGTTAGCGGCTGCCAGGCATCATCTGCCCGTAGCGTCCTGAGCCTTCCCATTTGGCAGGGCGGTTCCACGGCATGGTGCTGTCTGCGACCGGCGGTGGTTTGCGTTCACGACGTTTAGGTTCGTCAGATGACGAGCAGGATGCCATGGTGCTGGCAAAGGTCAGCGCGAGCAGGCAGGCAAGGGGGAGACGAGTTTTCATGGTCACGGGACACGCAATTACGCATGATCCGGGGTCACTGATGCAGGTTTTCCAGGATGACACGATCTCCTGGAGCGATGCTCATGCCGTTGGCGAGGGTGTCCGGGAGGATGTTGGCAACGGTGCGGTTGTCCTGAACGGAGAGGATGCTGAGTTTTCCGACAGTGTGATTGCCACGGGTGACGAGAAGCTTGGTTGCCTCTGTGATGCCACCGGTCTGGCCTGCATCAATCACGACGAATCCCCAAGCGGTGTTTACCGCCACGATGCGGGCCACAAGGCTGTTACGATCAAAGGACTTTTTGCGGTCTTCGATCTTGCGGACGATGTCTTCATAAGCTCTGCGGGCGTCTCCCATCTTGGCTTCCTCGGCCTCAACCTCTTTTTTCTTGAGCTCCACCTGGGCCTGATACTCAGCGGTGGCTTTTTTCATGCTGTTGATTTCTTCGACCATGTTTTCCGGCTTCATCCCCTGAGGCAGCTTGTCCAAGCGGACGCGCAGGTCGGCGAGCTTCTTGCTGCCAGCGTCAAGCTGGTCCTGATCACGCTTTAGATCGTTTTCCACCTGGGCAAGCTTGAGCTTCTGACTTTTGACTTTTTCCCCTTCGATATCGAGTTCACCCTGCACCGTGCCGATGTTGGCAACGACTCCGTTCACTTCCGTGACGATTTTGTTAGCGTCATTGAGGGCGGTCTGAACCTGCATGTTGAGGACTGCCACAGATGTTCGAACACGGGCAAATTCACGCCCATTCTGATAGGCGAAAAACGCAGAGACCAGGATGATGACGGCGCTGAGGATGAAGAGGACTTTGGTCATGGAAGAGAGGGCGAAAGAGATTGAAATTCCAGGCGATGGGGATCAGGCGGAGACGATCAGGGATTGGGGGCAGGGGCGGCTCCGAATGGGTCGGTCGTGTTCGGCTTGTCAGCCGTACCTGGAGCCGGAGCCGGAGCGGCACCGAAGGGATCTGCCCCCATGGCT
>CAYMHJ010000340.1:0-6762 GCA_964390165.1 uncultured Prosthecobacter sp.
CCGGCGAAGGCGACATCCGCCGCGCCCTCATCGAGGCCGACCTCGTGGACTGCATCGTCCCCCTCTCCGTGTTATGGAACTGACCTCACACACGATCCCGCGTTTCGGCAACGCACGCGGCACAAAAATGCGGTTGGGACCGGACGGAATCCATCTCTTTGCCCGCGCTTCCGGTGCAAATCTTCTTATCGGAGAAATCGTGCCGCCAGAATCAACGTGGGCCGCTGCTCCTCGCCAAGTTTCAATTGCGCTTACAAATACCTGCGACCTGTCATGTTCATATTGCTTTGCTCCAAAGACACGCGCTTCGCTTGCTTTTAACCGCATCGTTTCGTGGCTCGACGAACTTGATGCCAACGGAACAATCGGAGTGGGCTTCGGTGGCGGCGAGCCCACGCTTTATCGCCAATTCGCAGAACTTTGTGCCCATACTTCTAAAAACACGGGCCTCGCAGTAACATTCACGACGCACGGCCACCATCTAGACGAGGCATTGCTCGCTCAACTCAAAGGCAATATTCATTTTGTCCGCGTGAGTATGGACGGCATCGGCCCCACCTATGAACGCCTTCGCGGTCGCTCATTCGATGCCTTGGCAAAACGTTTGGCCGACCTCGAGGAAATCACACCATTCGGAATCAACTACATTGTTAACTCAGCCACTTTGCCCGACATCGACTCCGCAGCCGAGTTTGCACAGAGAGTAGGAGCTTCAGAGTTTCTCCTGCTCCCTGAGCAGGCCGTGAACGGTAGGGGCGGAATCACCGACGAGACCATCCAAACGCTGCGCGGATGGGTCGCAAGCTACTCTGGCGGGATACGCCTTGCTGTGAGTGAAAAGGGTGCTGATGGCATGCCGACGTCCGACCCTTTTGAGAAGGAATCCGGCTTGCTCGCCTATGCGCACATTGATGCCACTGGTGTCCTCAAAAAGAATTCCTATGCGTTGCACGGGGTTCCAATCGACTCAAAGGGCGTCTTGGTAGCCTTGGCCGAACTTCGCAACCACCATCACACCACAATATGAAAACTTGGAACAGCTACGGCTCGGAGCACTCGGCCAACTTGGTCATGATCGGCAGATTCAAAGATGCGGAGTCTGCCGGGAAAGCAAAAGAGGCTATCGATCTGATCACAGACTTCATGTCGTCGGATAGTGCACAACGGTCCAGCCCAGACCGCTACCCTGATGGATTGACGGATATACTTCAAAAAGTGCGTTTCCATAGTCTTTCTCCAGGTGAACTTGAGCAGTTCACCATGGATATCCGCTCAGAACAAAGGGAGGAGCAAGTAGTTATTACGACAGATGAGCCGGATGTTTCCGCATTCCTGAAGCTAATGGTCGACAAGGGAGCACGAGTGGAGGTGTTTTCGGCGCACGATTATCCCGACTCAGATGGCAGAGACACAACTAGCAACTCTTAACTTTGGCCATGGTAAACTGGACCCAATTCGAACAGCTTCCAGGCAGTGCCCAGCACAACTTTGAGTTCCTCTGCCGGGCCTTGATACGCCTGCACTACGCGAAGCATGGCCAGTTCGCGGCTTTGGCGAATCAACCGGGTGTCGAGTTTCATCTCCATCTCAACAACGCTTGCGACCTCGGTGCCGCGGGAAGATGGCTCGGCTGGCAGTGTCGTTGGTATGACCTTCCGAGTGGACGAGCGCTTGGAAATGTTCGCCGCAAGAAGATCGAGGATGCAGTCGTCAAATCGACAAATGCGTTACCGGGTTTAACGGATTGGGTTTTGTGGACACGTCACACGTTGACGAAAGGTGACCAGACTTGGTTCTACGGGTTAAAGAAAAGGTTGAAGTCCAAATTGAAGTTTGACCTTTGGACCTCCACTGATGCTGAGCGGCTGCTTAGTGGTGATGCAGAGATTCTGCGCAAGACGTATTTTGGCGAATTGTTGCTTACCCCGTCTCTCCTTGCCGAGTTGCACAAAAAGTCTGTCGCACCGATTCGAGCACGATGGCTTCCAGAAGCCCACCAAACTGTCGATGCGGAACGCACGATTCGACGGATGTTGGGCGAAGCGGCATCGTGGGACGAACTGACTGATGTTGCTCGGCGGCTTCGCGATGCGGTTGCCTCGATTCAAAAAGAGCCATTCTCCACTGCCGGTAAGCTCTCGTCCTTAACTCCGCTCTTTGTCCATACTGCATGTGAACTCGCTCAAACAATGCAAGATGTTCACAAGCTGCTTGGCAGCGGTGATCTTGAACTCTTGCGGGTAAAACTTGATGGGCGCCCAAAGATGATAAGCAAGGACGTCGCGGCTGCGCCTCGTAGGATGCGGGGTGCTCGCCTCGCGTGTGGTTTGATTGCGACCAATGCTCTCGCTGACTTAATTCATGGGATTGAGATGCTGGAAGAAGTCGCCAGCTTTCTTGGAACGCGGATGATCGCTGTAATCGCGGATGCCGGTGGTGGAAAAACCCAGATGGCGGCGGAACTCACGGCTGAAATTCCAGGGAAACGGCCCGCAGGCATTTTCATGCGCGGGAGTGAACTTCATTCCGGGCGCACTCTGGATGACCTGCCGAAGTGTAATAGCATCACCATTCAAGGAATACCGATTCCGAGTATGGAGGCCCTTCTCGCTGCCTTGGACGCCGCAGGCCAGCGAGCACGACGGCGGTTACCTTTGATCATTGATGGGCTGAATGAGGCACAGTGTCCGACCGACTGGAAAGATCCGCTCTCGTCCGTGGCAACCATGCTGGACCGCTTTGCCAATGTTCTGGTCGTCTGCACTATCCGAACCGGCGCGCGCCGCTCAGAGGAACGGCACATGGGATTCGGCCAACCGGAAGAACCTCCAGCAAGGATGGACTTTGCCCAGCAAGCATTGCCGGAGGCTGTGCGCCAGATTGAAGCATCAGGTTTCGGGGGCAATACCAAGGATGCCATCGAGCGATACTTCCGGCACTTCAAGATCAATCCCGAAGATGCGGACTTACCGGTAGAGTTGCTCAGCCACCCATTGACCCTACGCATCTTTTGTGAAGCGACCAACCGGGAGCGAAAACGAGAGGTCAGCATCGAAGCCATTCCTGGTTCGCTCGCGGGGCTCTTCGAGAAGTATGTTGAGCATGCTGTAAAGCGCATTGCAGAACTGTCTCCGCGAGATCACCGATATCTCTCTGGTGATGTCGCACGCGCAATTGATCGTATCGGAACAGCATTTTGGGAAGACCGCTCACGGGAGTTGCCCGTCGGGCCGCTAAGGACTGCAATTGGGGATGACGCTCGACCGTGGAACAAGAGCATGCTTCACATGCTGGAGCAGGAGGGCATCATTCTCTTGGTTCCGGGAGACAATCCGCATGAGAAGAACATGATTCCCGCGTATGACGCGCTCGGAGGCTTCCTCATCGCAAACTCCGTGGTGACGAAGCATGGGCCGGATGCGCTGAAGGTATGGCTTAACACTCAGGCGACACAGGATGCATTTAATGGCGGCCAATCGGTTGTTCATCCGCTTGCACTTGATACTTTTCGAGCACTCGTGGGATTGGTGCCACGTAGGCACCCCGGCACGCAGCTGTGGCAACTGATCGATGGGACGTTGAAGACTCCTGCATTGCGCATGGCAGCCTCGCTCGAAGGTAGATCTCTGGATGACGCTACCGTCACCGAACTTTCCAGTTATATCAGAAGCGGCGTGGAGGGCAGGCAAGTTCTATTCCTGCGGTTGTTTCATATGCGCGGCGGTTCCGATCATCCCCTTAATGCCGAGTTTCTCGATTCAACTCTTCGTCTCATGGCCGTTGGGGATCGCGACTTGCTCTGGACCGAATGGGTCCGCCGGAATAGCGTCATCAGCTACAGGCACGACCGACAACTGGACATCCTTGGCGATGTTCAAAGTCTGGAACAGCGGTGGAAAGATTCGCTTTCCAGGAGATCTGCATCGGACAGACTCCGCGCCAAATGGTTAATGTGGCTTCTGCCCACGACAGTTCACAATCTCCGCGACCGTGTGACCCGTGCCCTTTACTGGTTTGGTCGCGGAGACCAGACTACACTTTTCGAAATCACGGCACAGGCAGCAGACATTAATGACCCCTATGTGTTTGAGAGAATGCTGGCTGCAAGCTATGGGGTCGCGATGGCTTGCCACTGTGATCCGAAAACCCCGGAGTTTAGAAAGACCACGCTGCCCGACTTTGCCCGCAAAATATTCGATCTTCTGTTCCGCGCTGATTCGCACTGTCGGACAACCCACGTCCTGACTCGCGAATACGGGCGGCGGGTGATTGAACTGGCTGCACATCACAACCGAAAGCTTTTTTCAAAAGAAGAAGTGGCACGAACAAGCCTCCCTTTCTCAGATGGAAGTCGAATCGCGTGGCAGGATGTTGGGGCGGATGAGACCGAGACTCGGGGCGCGGACTCTCCTTTCCGCATGGACTTTGAAAACTACACTTTGGGTCGACTGGTGGATGGGAGAGGCAATTACGATTTCAAGCATGATGGCTATCGCAAGGTCCGTGCACAGGTTCTCTGGCGTGTAAAGCAACTCGGATGGACACCTGAAAACTTTCAGCCGATCGACCGGTCGATTGAATCTGACCGTCACGGTTATGGCCGGACCGTGGACGAGCATCACAAAGTCGACCGTTACGGGAAAAAATATTCTCGGATTGCATACTTTGAACTCGGCGGCTGGTTGCAGGATCAAGGATTGCTCAAGGAGCGAGATGACTACGGTCGAACATGGGATGTGGACCTCGATCCGAGTTTTCCATCCCCAACACCTGAGACCCAGTTAATCACAGCGGACTTTCTGGGAGACCCAAAACAGTCGTTGGCAGATTGGATAAAGAAGGGGCCAGTGCCCGATCTCGTGCCCTTTATCCGTCAAGGGTCCATTCGCGATGACGAGGGACCGTGGGCTGCTCTGGATGGGTTCGTTACTCAACAGGACGAATCCCGTGGACGGAGACTGTTCGCCTTCGTCAGATCGTTCTTTGTCGCGAAGAGCGAGGCCAGCGCGTTCGCCTCCGCCCTATCCAAACAGCCCCTCGGTGGGAGATGGCTCCCTGAAAAGCCTGGCACTCACTACACCTTCGCTGGCGAGATCCCATGGTGTAGCTCCTTCCCGGAAACCGAGCCAACCGAGATGCGGTTTGTGTTTAAGGAACGCAAGGTGAAGGTGAAAAAGAAGCGCCCGGTATTCTATCTCGACGGAGAAGCTTTAGATCTCACGCAAATGGAATTGTTGCGAGTTAGACTGTTTGGTTTTCCTTCGGCCAGCAAAGGGCAGGGAGAAGCATACACAGAAGCCGACTTGAATCGAATAGTTGTTAAACACGTATTTGAGGAGGTTGAGGAAGTGAAGCAGGACTTCCGCAAGTTTCGCGCGTGGATTCCCGTTCTCGATTTTGGCTGGGAGGGGCGTAACGTCGACAATCTTCCTGTGCATGGCATCACACTCGGAAAGCAATTTGCTCAAAGCTCCGCTCTCGTCCATTTGCCTCAAACGCACGACCTCCAGATGAAGGACGGACAGCGGGCCACGCACGGGATTGCGTGCAAAGCGCATGACTTTAACAACAGCGAACGCTTCTTCTTTGTCCGTGAAGAGATTTTGCGGGCGCATCTAAAGAAGCACGAATTGGCGATGGTGTGGGCGGTTTGGGGAGAGCGCGAACTGTCTTACAAACAGATGGAGCGTGCGCGGCCCGATGGCGACTTGGCTTGTCTTTCGCATGGTGATTTTCAAGCGGTCATTCGATTCAAATGAGGCAAACTGCATGAGCGAGGCACCAACAGTCTTCTATTCGTGGCAGAGCGATTCTCCGGGAGGGATAAATCGCTGGCTCATTCGGGATGCACTCAAAGCTGCAATCGACCAGCTTGGCATCAAGGGCGAGCAAGCCTTGCGACTCGACCATGACACGAAGGGTGAAGCTGGCACTCCTGACATCCCCTACGTTGTCTGCGAGAAGATTTCATCTTCGGCAATCATGGTGGCGGATGTGACGCTCGTTGGAGCGACTAGCGAAGGCAAGGGTTTGCCAAATCCCAATGTCATGGTGGAACTCGGTTATGGAGCGCATTGCCTCGGATGGGAGCGGATCATTCTTGTGATGAACGCGCACTTTGGTGCCCCGGAAGGACTCCCATTTGACCTACGTCATCGCCGTTTCCCAATATGCTACAAGCTCACGCCAGAAAAGGACGGCAAGGCCGATGTTAGGAAGCGCCTCATTGAAGAACTCCGTGATGCTATATCCGAAGGCCTTTCACGAGACCATTCGCAGGCGGCTCGCCTCGTTCGCAAGCTCGACCGGAAGGTAATGGCATTCCTACGAGCTGCATCAGCAAGGAAGGTGCCATACTTCGAGGACGATGCAGATCGCTTTCCGTATGAAATCAGCCGTTTGTTAGAACAGGGCATTATCTTCACGGACCATAATCCAAAACTGGGAACTTACGCTTATCATTGGACATACGTGGGTTCGCTCGCGCGTGATCTTTGCGGTGGGAGTTGATTGTGAGATCCTCGCGCTGCGGCCCGGGTAGGAAACGGAGACGCTGAAAGTCGTGATGACCAGCAGCGCCGAGGACGGCCCCGAGTAGAAGAAGCACATCGGCAAGAAGCAGCGGTGGCGGGAGCTGGCGAACCAGTTCAAGGACGCGAAGAACCCCTTAAAGAGCGGACCGACCCTCGGAGGGATCTCGGTGTTGACCGATGCACCCAGCAGTCCATTCCATTTCAGCCCAGCCATCCTACCCCGGCGGCG
>CAYMHJ010000341.1:0-6758 GCA_964390165.1 uncultured Prosthecobacter sp.
GCATCTCCGCGTCGATGGCGACAAAGAAGCCTTCCTCGACAACGCCGCCGCGAATGCGCTGCTCACGCGAGAGTATCGTGCTCCGTTCGTGCTGCCAAAGCTGAGCGACATCTGATCTCCCATGACTCGCATCGCCCTACTCGTGCTTTTGTGCGCGGCATCGCTGGTGGCAGCGCCGTCGCGACCAAACATTGTCATCATCCTTGCCGATGACATGGGTTTCTCCGACCTCGGCTGTTACGGCGGCGAAATCCAGACGCCAAATCTCGACAAGCTCGCGGCGGAGGGCATGCGCTTCTCGCAGTTTTATAACTGCGCTTTGTGCGGCCCCTCGCGGGCAGCTTTGATGACCGGACTGCACCCGCATCAGGTCGGCATGACTCAGTGGACAGGACTGCTCACAGGCAACTGTGTGACGATGTTTGAAGTGCTGAGGCGCGCCGACTACACCACCTGCGCCGTCGGGCGTCTGGACATGCTCACGGCGGAGGACTGGCATGATCCGAAGAACCTCTCGCATTATGTGGATCGCTACTTTGGCACGACCGGGCACAAAGGGCCGGGCAACTACTTCGCCAACACCCGCAACACGGACTTCTACCGCGATGGGCAGCCCTACACGATCCCTGATGGCGGCTACAAAACCGATCTCATCACCGACTTCACGCTCGAGTTCCTTCAGCAGCGCGACAAGGCGCGGCCCTTCCTGCTCTACATGTCGCACTATGCGCCGCACTGGCCGCTGCATGCCAAGGAGGTGGACATCGCGAAGTATCGCGAGCTGTATCGGAAGCTTGGCTGGGACGCTGCCCGAGAGCAGCGGTTGCAGCGTCTCATTGAAAAAGGCATCCTGCCTGCAACCACGAAACTGGCAGCTCGCGATGCGAAGGCAAAGCCTTGGAGCGAAGCAGAGCATCTCGACTGGGAAGCTGAGCGCATGGCGGTCTTTGCCGCACAAATTGACAGTCTCGATCAAAGCGTGGGCCGAGTGATGGAAGCGGTGCGCGGCACAAACACGCTCGTGTTTTTTCTCAGCGACAACGGCGCATCTGACAAGGCCGTGGGCCAGCTCGACAAGCCCAACCAAACCTGGCGCGCCGATGACAAACGAACCCGCGTGGGCAACAAGCCCGACATCATGCCCGGCCCTGGCGACACTTTCGTAACGGCCGGTCCCTCATGGGCGACTCTCTCAAACACGCCCTTCCGCAACCACAAGCAGACGAACTACGAAGGTGGCATTTCCTCTCCGCTCATCGCATGGTGGCCCGGAGTCGTGAAGGCAGGACAGATCACGACCGAGATCAGCCACATCACTGACATCACGGCGACTGTCTTCGATGTCGCAGGCCAAACCTATCCCACAAGTTTCGACAACCGCGTCGTGATGCCCATCGCCGGAAAAACGCTGCTGCCTATCCTGGAAGGGAAAGAGCGCAACGGTCACGAAAGCCTTTGCTGGGCCACCAGCGGTCACAGGGCCGTGCGAATGGCGAACTGGAAACTCGTCGCCGAACCGAAGGGGCAATGGGAGCTTTTCGACCTGGCTCACGATCGCGCCGAATCCACGAATCTCGCCACCCAGCATCCCGAATGCGTCGCCGCGATGGCGAAGGTGTTCGAGCAATGGCACCAACACTGACTTCATCATGCGACCTCTACTTTATCTCCTCGCCACCGTGTCCATTTCCACTGCCGAACCCCTCGTATTCGTCTCCGCTTTCGCTCCAGGCGAAAAGGGCGGCATTCATGCCTTCGGCTTCGATTCGGACAAAGGCGTGCTGAAGCCGCTGCATCGCACGACCGATATTCAGAATCCGTTTTTCATCGCTCTCTCGCCGGACAAACGATTCCTTTACGCCATCGACGCGGAGAAGTTCGGCGGTGAGGAGGATGAAAACGTCGCAGCCTTTGCCCTCGAAGGTCGCACTGGCCGCATGACGCGGCTCAACCATCAATCCGCTCTCGGCACGGCATCCTGCTATCTCGATGTCGATGCCACAGGAAAGACCGTTCTCGTGGCAAACTACAGCAGCGGCAGTGTCGCCTCGCTGCCGGTGAAGGAGGATGGCACGCTCAGCGAGGCGGCATCGTTTTTCCAGCACAGCGGCTCCAGCGCCGATCCGCAGCGGCAGAAAGGTCCGAACGCACACTGCTTTGTCGTAAGCCCCGACGGCAGGCACGCCCTCGCCGCCGATCTCGGCATCGACAAGGTCATGATTTACACGCTCGACGCCGCCACTGCAAAACTCGCGCCGAACACCGCGCAGCCCTTCGCCAAACTCACGCCCGGCAGCGGCCCGCGTCATCTGACCTTCCATCCGAGCGGCAAGCTCGTCTATGTCATCAACGAACTCGCCAACACCATCACAGCCTTCGACTGGAATGCCGCCGTCGGCACGCTGAAGGAAAAGCAAACCATCGCCACACTGCCTGCTGACTTCACAGGCAAGAGCTACACCGCCGATTTAAAAATCACGCCCGACGGCAAGTTCCTCTACGGCACCAATCGCGGTCACGACAGCCTCGCCAGCTATCGTATCGCCGACGATGGCAAGCTTAGCCTCATCGGCATCCAGCCCAGCGGAGGCAAAGGCCCGCAGAATCTGCTGATCACGCCGGATGGCCGCTGGCTGCTTTGCGCGAACATGCCGGGGAACAACGTGATCGTCTTCCAGATCGACTCCGCAAGCGGTGCGACCAAGGCACACGGCGATCCCGTCGAGGTGCCGATGGCATCGTGCATCCGCTGGATGGAGTGAGTTCACCTTTTCACATGATGCATCACTCAAGTTCCCCTTTCTGGGCAGTGACAAGGCGGATGTGCTTTGTTATCAGCCTCGGTGTTGTGGTTTCCTTCGAAGGTCTTGTTACAGCTCACGCTGAATCTACTTCCATCCAGACGAAGCGAGTCCATCTCGGCAAAGCGGGCCAGTTTGAATGGGAGATCTTCAAAAATCATCCCGTCGATGCAGAGCGGTTGGAGATGCGATTTGAGGCAAAAGCCAACGCGACGGAGCACACTCTGCGCATCTGGCAGCGGGATGTGAAGCAGACCTGGCCAGTGTTACTCAACGGTCGCAAACTTGGCTCGCTCACAGCGGCAGAGACAGCTCTTGAATGTGTGCTCGCTGTGCCTGTCGGAGCTTTGCGCGATGGTGAGAACGTGCTCGTGATCGAAGCGCCTGCGCAGCTCGACGACATCGAAGTCGGGTCGGTGATTCTCGACACTCAGCCGGTCTTGGAGGCCATCACTGGCTCGACGATTAAAGTGGCTGTCACGGAGGCTCAAACGAGTGAAGCCATTCCATGCCGACTCACGCTCACGCGGCCTGACGGCACGCTGCAACCACTGCGTGCCGAGCCTGCGGGGGATATGGCGACGCGAGTTGGTGTCGTTTATGCCAAGCATGGCAAAACCACGCTGTCCGTGCCGCCGGGTGACTATGTGCTCCATGCCGGACGCGGTTTTGAATGGAGCTTGGAGACACAGAAGCTGTCTTTAAAAAATGGCGATACTCAGGAGGTGGAGTTCCGACTGAAACGTGAGGTGGATACGAAAGGCTGGATCGCTGCCGACAGCCACATCCACACACTCACGCACAGCGGTCATGGCGATGCGAAGATCGAAGAGCGCATGATGACCATCGCGGGTGAAGGCATCGAGCTGGCCATCGCGACGGATCACAATCATCACACGGACTACGCACCCATTGCTGCCAGCGTCGGTGTGACAGATCGTTTCACTTCCATCGTCGGCAATGAAGTCACGACGAAGCACGGCCACTTCAATGCCTTCCCCATTCAGCCCGGTGCAGCCTTGGCGAATCACAACGAACAAGACTGGGCGAAACTCCTTCCCGCCATCCGAGCTACGCCAGGCGTGAAGGTGATCACGCTGAATCATCCGCGAGACCTCCACAGCGGCTTCGTGCCTCTCGGCGGTCTCCAGTTTAACCCAACCACGGGCAAGCATCGTCATGCGGACGCACTCGACATTGATGCCATGGAGGTCATCACCTCCGGTGCCATGCAGTCAGACATCCATCTGCTGTATCGGGACTGGTTCGCGCTGCTGAATCGCGGGCATCGCATCGCGGCAATTGCATCCAGTGACACGCATGACGTGAACCGCTTCATCCTCGGACAGGGTCGCACCTACGTGGCTGCGAAGGATGGCAACCCTGCTCAACTCGATCTCGATGTAGTCTGGCGCAGCTATCAGGAAGGTCGCCTGCTCGTGAGCCTCGGATTGATGACGACACTAAAGGTCGATGACCGCTTCACCATCGGCGATCTCGCCACCGGACTCGGCGCGCAAATCAAAGTTGAATCCGTGGTTAGCGGTCCCGCGTGGGTGAAGGCGGATCGCATCGAACTCTACGCCAACGGCATCCTCATCCGCGAGCAGTCCATCAAGGATGAACATCGCGCCGGTGAGAAGGCGCGCATTACCTGGGAACTGCCGAAGCCTGCGCATGACGTGCACCTTGTCGCCATCGCCACCGGACCGGGCATCACGGAATCGTTCTGGGAGATCCCGCGCCCGTATCAGCCATCGAGCAAGGCACTCACGCCCCGCGTCATCGGCTCCACGAACCCCATCTGGCTCGACAACGATGGCGATGGAAAGTTTGCGTCCGCATTTGCCATCGCGCAGTCACTCGTGGCGAAGTTTGGTAGCGATTCATCTGCCCTGCGCGAGGCTTTGAAGAAGCACGATGCAGCCGTCGTTGTGCAGGTGGAGTCACTGCTTCCGAACACCATCGACAAACCATGAAACTTCTCGCCTTCAGTCTCGCCTTCAGTCTCGCCTTCACCTCTCTGGCGTTCGCCGCCGACAAGCCCGTCCTCCGCGCCGGCGCCGCTGCGGTGGACATCACGCCCACGCGGTTCCCGATGAACATGCCCGGCGGTTTCAGTGCGAACATGGCGGAGAAGGCGCATGATCCGTTTCATTCACGCGCGCTCGTTTTCGACAATGGCGAAACAACTCTGGCGATGGTCGTGGTGGACAATCTCGGTGCTGGTCCCGACGTGCTGAACGAGGCGAAAGTGCTCGCAGCCTCTAAGACCGGCATGTCCGTGGACAAGATGCTCATCTCATCCACACACACGCATAGTGGCCCTTCGCTCAACACACGCAGCGAGGCTGCGGCGGCGTATTACAAGCAGTTCGTCGAGGGCGTGGCCGGGTCCATCATCCAAGCGCACGCGGTGCTCAAGCCTGCTGCCGTCGGAGCCGCCGCGCATCCGCTGCCGGACGAGGTCTTCAACCGCCGCTGGTATCTGAAGCCAGGCAAGATGCCGCTGAATCCCTTTGGCAGGCTCGACACAGTGAAGATGAACCCCGGCACCAGCCCGGATGTGATCGACCGCCCCGCTGGACCGACCGATCCCGACATCTCCATCCTCTCGGTGCAGGACTTGAAGCGGAAGCCCATCGCGCTGTTCGCCAACTACTCGCTGCATTACGTCGGTGGCGCTCCCGGCGGTCAGATGTCTGCCGATTACTTCGGCGAGTTCACCCGCCTGATGCCTTCGCGCATTCGTGGCGATGAAAACTTCGTCGCCATGATGTCGAACGGCACCTCGGGAGACATCAACAACATCCCCTTCGGCGTCACACGACCACCGCGCGAGCCCTTCGAGCAGATCCGCATCGTGGCGCAAAAGGCGGCGGACACGGCATGGCTCGCGCATCGGAAGATCGAGAAGCATCAGGCTGACACGCGCCTTGGCATGTTGCAGCGCGAGATCACGCTGAAATATCGCCGTCCTTCTTCGCAGGATGTGGCCGAGGCGAAGGCCGTGCTCGCCATCAAGGACAAAGACGCCATCGAAAAGCTGCCGCGCCTCGCTCAAAACTATGCGGGCAGCGTGGTGAAGGCCGCCGAGCGACCCGAGGAGACTCTCACGGTGAAGCTCCAGGCCATCCGCATCGGCGACTTCGCCGTGTGCGCCATTCCGTTTGAGACCTTTGTCGAGATCGGTCTCGATTTGAAAAAGCGCAGCCCGTTCCCGCAAACGATGGTCATCGGCCTCGCGAATGGCCGCCACGGCTATCTGCCGACACTGGAGCAGCACAAGCTCGGCGGCTACGAGACCTGGCTCGGCACGAACCAGGTGCAGGAGGACACCAGCGTCATCCTCACGAACAACCTGCTGGAGATGCTGGCGGAATTGAAGAAGGCTGATTGATCCATGCAGCCCTCCTCTGTTCTCAAAAAAATCCACGCTGGTGAGACCGTCATCACAGCGAAGTCGTGCTACACCGATCCCGAGCTGGTCGAAATGATCGCGTCGTCCGGCTTTGATGCCGTGTGGATCTGCCTGGAACACAAGCGCGTGGATGCATCGATGGTTTACGCGCTCATTCAGGCATGTCGGCTCGGTGGCGCGGATGCGCTGATCCGCGTGAAACCGGCGAACTACACGGACGTGCTCCATCTCATCGAAGCCGGTGCTCGTGGCATCATGCTGCCGCGCGTGAAACATCCCGACGAGGTACACGAGGTGGTGCGGGCGTTGAAGTTTCCGCCGCTCGGAGTTCGCGGCTTTGATGGCATTCATACGGAGGCGGATTTTGGCCGCATCCCGCCTGCGGAGTATCTGGCGAAGGCTAATGACGAGAACTACCTCGTCGTGCAGATCGAGGAGCCGGAGGTGGTGCCGCACATTGATGAGATCGCGGCAATGCCGGGTGTGGATGTGCTCTTTGTCGGGCCCGCCGATCTGACTCTTGGGCTTGGGAAGTT
>CAYMHJ010000342.1:0-6716 GCA_964390165.1 uncultured Prosthecobacter sp.
TGGCAATCAGGTGACGATCTATCATGTTCCGACCTCCACAGCCGTCACACGATTGACCGATGACGCGCTGATCAAATCGGGCCTCTACAAGAATCCCGGAGTCGCTCACCGTGATCTCATTCCGGCGATCGCCTTCACCCCGGATGGTCAGCGCCTCATCACGGGCAGCTATCGTGAAGCGAAAATCTGGAAGCGCGCGGACATCACGCCGCGCCCCGTTCCTGCAGCGACGTCAGCGGCGCCTGGCAAGTTCAAACTCGCTGCTGGAGCCGGAGATGTTGTTTCACTCATCGACCAAGCCACCGGCAAACCTTTGCGAGATCTGAAGCATGGCTCGGTGGTCTCGGCTTTTGTCCTGAGTGCTGACGAGCAGCGCATCGCCACCTCGGGCGCGGATCACCAAGTGAAGCTCTGGGAAACCGCAACTGGCAAGATGATGCTGGCGATCACCAGTGATGCCGAGGCCGAGTGTGCACTGGCTGACAAGACCGATGCTGTGGCAAAAGCCACTGTAGAGCTCGCCTGGCAGAATGAGATGATCAAAAAGGCAGAGAAAGACGTGACCGACCTAGCTGCTCGTCTGAAGAAGGCCAACGAACTCGCCGAACTCGCCAAGAAGGCGCTGGAAGACAAGAAAAAGGACATCAAACCGAAGGCTGATGCGAAGACTGCCGCCGAGAAAGCGGCGAAGGAGATCGAAGATCAAATCGCCAAACTGCCCGCAGGAACAAAACCAGATGAGGCACTAACCAAGAAGCAGACTGAAGCCAAGACAAAGGCCGAGAAAGCCGCCATGGACTCCACTCTGGCTCAGGAGGCGCTCACACGCGCGGAATCTGCCATCGTGGACACTGGGAACGAGATCAAAGTCGTCACAGAATCCAGTGCAAAGGCGACCGCGACCGTCGCAGCCACCAAAGCCACGGCTGAGGCCGCGAAAAAAGCGCTGGATGCTGCCACAGCGGCGAAGACCGAAGCCACCAAGGCAATGGCCACAGCCCTGCCTTCCCTGAAGTCCCTGGCTTTCTCACCCGCAGGGGATCAGATCGCCGGGCTGGATGCCACGAACCGTGTGCATGTATGGTCCGCTGTCACAGGCCGCACGATCCAGTCCGCCGTCATCGCTGATGCAGGCGCGGCACCGTCGATCTCCTGGTCGAATGTGGATGGCGTCGTGATCACTGGAGATAAAGCCAGCGTACTGCTTCCGGATGTGTCTCGTGCCGTGTGGAAACTCGAGCGCAGCTTCGGCAGTGGCGATGGCAAATCTGCCATCACGGATCGCGTCAATGCACTCGCCTTTTCACCCGATGGGAAAACACTGGCCATCGGCAGCGGCGAGCCTTCACGCAGCGGTGACATCACTCTTTGGGACATGGCTTCCGGAAAGATGACCGCGAACTACAGCGAGCGACATATCGACAGCGTACTCACACTCGACTTCTCCCCCGATGGCAAACACCTCGCCTCCGGCGGTGCGGACAAAGCCCTGCGCATCACTGAACTCAGCAGTGGCAAGATGGTGAAGCTCTTCGAAGGCCACACGCATCACGTCCTCGGTCTCTCCTGGCGCAGCGATGGGCGCATCATCGCCAGTTCTGGTGCGGATAATGTCGTCAAAATCTGGGACTGGACCACGGGCGACCGCCGCAAAAACGTCGAAGGCTGGGATAAGGAAGTGACCTCTCTGCAATACCTCGGCAGCAGTGATGTCGCCGCCACCTGTGCTGGGGATGCGAAGGTGCGCCTCATCAACAGCGACGGCGGCGAAGTGAAGAAACTCGATGGAGCCAAAGACTTCATGAACACCCTCAGCAGCACACGCACGGGTGATCTCGTTGTCTCCGGTGGTGAAGATGGCGTGCTTCACATCTGGGACGTGGCCACAGCAAAGATCCTGCACAGCTTTGCTCCAGAAGTGAAGTAGCCATTCAGACTCAGATCAACTCGGCCATCGGCTGATGGCCGCCATCGATCAGATATTGCGGGCGTCCGCTGAAGTCATTGAGTGTGACTTTGTTCACGTCGATCCCGAGGTGGCGGTAGAGCGTGGCAAAGACTTCACCAAAGGCCACCGGGCGGTCGGTGGCTTCACCGGCGAGCTTGTCAGTGGCACCGATGACTTGACCATGATTCATGCCACCACCAGCGAGCATGGCACAGGAAACACGAGGCCAGTGATCACGGCCACCTTTGGGATTGATCATCGGCGTGCGACCAAACTCACCCCACACGACGACGGCCACATCTTTGTCCATACCGCGTTCATGCAGATCAGTGATGAGGCCGCTGAGAGCGCTGTCCAGCAGCGGCAGATCTTCGCGGAGCTGGCCGAAGTTGTTTGAATGATAATCCCAGCGGCTGAAACCGAGCGTGACCACACGGGCACCAGCCTCCACCAGACGCCGGGCAGCCAGGAAGTGATCTGTCAGTCGCGGACCGCCATCATCGCGATTGCGGTTCTCACCTTTGCCATAGCGCTCCACGATGCGGCGATCTTCCCGGCTTAAATCCAGTGCATGCAGCAGCTTTGGACTCGTCAGCACGCCGAGCGCCTGTTGATTGAAGACATCCATGCCGCCCATCAGACCCGTAGCATCGAGTTCGTTGCGCATTTGATCGAAGCTTTTCAGCAGACCCGCGCGGTCATGCAGACGATCCAGCGAGATGCCGTGGAGCGTCATGTCTTCCGTGCCACCTCCACGGTTCGGCTGGAAGGGCGCATGAGCCACGCCGAGATACCCCGGCTCACCATTTCGCGCCCAGGGCATGTGCCCCATCTTCGGCGAAAGACCGACAAAGGGCGGCATGGCCTGGTTCACCGGCCCCTGGATGCGGGACACGATGGATCCCATCGCTGGCCATCCTCCCGGCGGCTGACGCTTCGCACTGCGACCCGTGAGGCATTGAAAGGCGTCGTGCCCGCTGTCGCAGTCCGCCATGGAGCGGATGATCGTGCATTTATCCATCATCTTCGCGAGCCGAGGCAGATGCTCGCAGATCTGGATGCCCGGGACGTTCGTGTTGATGGGTTTAAATTCGCCGCGCACTTCGGCGGGTGCGTCGGGCTTCATGTCAAACATGTCCTGATGCGGCGGCCCACCGGGCAGAAAAACCATGATCACCGCACGATGCTGGGCCTTCTTCCCTGTCGCAGCTTCTGCACGAAGAAGGTCTGGCAGCCCGAGTCCGCCCATGGCCAGACCACCGATTTTCAGGAAATCACGGCGTGATTTGCCATCGCAGAAACCGGAGTGGGAGGAGCCTTGGATCGAGAGCATGGCGAGTATTTTTGGATTCGATTCAAAAGCCATACGGGAAGGCGGACTTCCTTTTTACCGAACTTCTCACGGTTCTTGGTTCTTCGTCCCAGCCCCCTGGCCCGCCGGTTTTTCTCAGCCAGCTCTGGATGGTTCCTTTTCCTGAATTTTAACACCCCCAAACATTTTAATTGCCCTTACTCCTATGAAAATTATAGTTAAAGAATACTTATCACCCACATGTGTCCCCCAAACCACCTCCGCATCGCTCGTCGAGCAGCCCTTGTGCTCGCCCTTTTTGCGGGTTTGAACGGAACCTGCCTGAACGCTCAGGCACAAATCTCCCCGACGGTCGAAGCGGAGCCAAATGAGCCAGGCCAGTTCACCCAGCAGACGATCACGGACAGCTCCACCATCAAGGTCAATTTCCCGAACACTCCCGTCCAGGCCATCATCCCTTTTTACACCCAGATCACGGGGAAAAAGATGATCCTCGACTCCGCTCTCCAGGGCGAACCCCTGCGCATCATCGCTCCCGAGCCGCTGACCCGTTCCGAGGCCATTGCCTTCATCGAGGCCACCCTTTTGCTTAACGGCTACGCCATCATCCCCGTGGATTCGAAGACAGTGAAACTCATCCACCACAGTGGCGGCAAAAATCCCGCCTCCCATGGCCTGAAGGTTTACACATCCATTAGCGATCTGCCGCAGTCGGAGGAGATCTGCCACTTCGTTCTGTCGCTGGAGCACATCTCCCCGGACGAGGCATCCAAGGCATTTCAGCAGGTGATCAAGCTCAACTCCTTCGGCTCCATCACCCCGGCGACGAATTCCGCCGCGCTCATCATCACGGAAAACAGCATCACCATCCGCAGCATTTACGAGATCGCCAAAGTCATCGACGTGCCGCCTGCGGAGATCGCCAATGAGATGATCCGGCTCGAGCGCAGCAGCGCGGAAAGCATTGCTGAGATCATCAGCGAGATCTTCGAGGAGCGGGAAGAAGCCGCACAAAATGCCACCGCCAGCACGCCATCAGCCCCCGCCATGCCGCCCCCGGCCAATGCCCAGCGCTCGGCAGCAGCCACCGCTCAGTCTGCACTGAACTCGGCCAACACCAACCCCTCCGTCGCCAAGGTCAAAGTCATCCCGCACCTCCGGACCAACAGCCTGCTCGTCATCGCCCGGCCTGTCGATATCACCTACATCCGCGGTCTCGTCGAAAAGCTCGACCAACCCACCGACAGCGTGAACTTCCTGAAGAGAAAACTCAGCTACATTGATGTGGGCGACTTCCTCCCCGTCGCCTACAACGCACTCGCCAAAGACACCGACATCCAGAACGACACTGGCTCAGGCGGACTCGGCGGCGGCTCCAGCAGCAGCAGTCGCAGGCGCCCCAGCGGCTCGTCCAACAGCCCCTCCACAGACGCCGCGAACCGAGACTCTGATCGTGGCTTTGGCAGCAACAATGGCGGCGGAGCCTTTGGCTTCAACACCGGCAGCCAGGGCCAAGGCCAGGGCAACAACCGCGCCAGCCAAAGCATGCTGGATGATCCTGATGCCGTCTCCGCACCCGAGTCCGTCATTGTCGGTAAAACACTTCTCATCGCCGATCCCCAGTCAAACAGTCTCGTCGTCAATGGCTCGCCCGAGCACATCGAGGTCATCGACAAGCTCATCCAGGAAATGGATGTCTGCCCGCAGCAGGTCTATGTCAGCACCATCATCGGTCAGCTCAGCCTCGGCGGTGAGTTCAACTACGGCTTCGACTTCCTCAACGCACTCGATGACTTCACCCTGCGCCAGAAAGACGTCACCGGCACGACTGGCGCTACGACCGTCGCGGGTGCACTCGATCTGCCCTGGAATGGCGAAGGCCTCAGCACCGCGGCCATGAGCTTTTACGGCCAGCTCGGAGCCCTGAGCCGCTACATCAAAGTGCTGGAGGGAAACAAGAACTTCAAAGTGCTCTCCAGCCCCAGCCTGCACATCATGAACAACGGCAAGGCCACCATCTCCAGCGGCCAGCGCATCGCCGTGCCGGTGAACATCCTTTCCAATGCCGGCATCAACAACGTCGCCGCCACCAGCGCCAGCATCGACTACCGCGATGTCGTGCTGAAGCTGGAGATCGTCCCGCTCATCAACTCCGATAAGGAAGTCACCCTCCGCATCGCCCAGATCAATGACAACATCGTCGGAGAGCAGATCATCTCGGGGAACACCGTGCCAACCATCGGCACTCAGGAGCTCATGACCACCGTCACCGTCAAAAATGGAGCCACCGTCGTGCTCGGCGGACTCGTCACCGAGCGCACCGGCACCAACGAACGCGGAGCCATCTTCCTGCGCCGCGTGCCCGTGCTGAAGCACCTCTTCGGCACCACGCAAAAGACCACGCAGCGGGATGAGCTTCTCATCTTCATCCAGCCAAACATCGTCAACAGCCGTGAACCCGCGAACAGCCCGAATCAGATCGAGTCCCGCCGCACTCAGATCATGGAAGAGACCATCCGCTTCGGCATGCCCATCGAGGACATCCCCCGTGCCTTGCCTGCGGATAAGTAAGAGAGACCGACGAAGGAAGGACACCTGGCAGGCATCCGCCTTCACGGCGGCTTCCGGTCTGATCAATGAGCCAGACGGCGCGATTGAGGGATCATTTCAGCACCGGCGGCTCCACGCCGAGTTCCTTCAGGAGCTTCTGGGCCTCCGATAGCTGCTCGGGCTTCACAAAGAGCATGCGATAATAATTGCCCTCCAGCACCACGAAGAGCGGCGCATAGCCACGTGCCTTGTAAGTGTTCACCTCATCCTCCATCTCCTTCTCGCCATAGGTCGTGTTCCACCACCAGCCATTGAAGCGAATCGCCTTGGAATGAATGGCCCGGTACTCACGCTTCCCCTCGTGATACTCGAAATAAATCATCTGCTCGCCGCCCTTCTCTTTCTCGTCATTCAGCTTCACCATTTCGTTCTGAGTCATCCACGTCGTGAATAGCTTTTCCCGCTCCCGCCCCTTCGCCGCGCTGACCTTGGAGGGCTTCACCTTCACCGGCTTGTCCGCAGCATCACTAGCCGGGAGGAATCCGAAAAGACAGACCAGAGGAAGCAGGCGGAGGTAATTCATAGGGGTGGATTTGGTTGACTCATTCAGGCTAGGGACTCACCATCAAAAGGTCAAGACCGCCGTACAGCTCCCAGTTTTTCCCGTCTCCACATCTCAGAGTCCTCAGCAAAAGCCCCCACGCGTCATCTTGATCTCTTGCACGGGTGCATCGCCAGAATGATGTGCGGAATCCATCGGCCAAGTGCCAAAGGCACGCCCCTCCTCAGTCCAGGGCAACGCCCTGGGACCGATCAAGAATACAGCACCCACTCTGAGCCTCAAACTCCTAAAAGGACGCCCCTCGACACCGTGCATCGACCGACGAAGCGCGCGCGGAGTCGAGG
>CAYMHJ010000343.1:0-6697 GCA_964390165.1 uncultured Prosthecobacter sp.
GGACCACTTGGCAACCACTACGAGCCTGACAGCGAGCTGCGGGACACCGAGAACGTCCCCATGACCTACCTCGCCAGCGTAGCCTCTGAAGCCTCCGCGAGAGAGGCCATCGTCGCCTACTTCCAAAAGGAGGTGCTCCCGCACGTGCCGGATGCCTGGGTGGACGAGGACAAGACCGCCATTGGCTACGAGATCAGCTTCAACAAATACTTCTACCAGCACCAGCCCCTCCGCCCTCTGGAGGACGTGGTGGCAGAGATCCGCCAGCTCGAAACCGAGACCGAAGGCCTCCTGGAGCAGATTTTAAAGTTCGCCGCATGAAAGCCATGAATTCACACCGCGAGAGTTGGGATAACCGCAGAGAAATCCGCCCTCAGATTTCACCTCTGCGGTTATCCCCTCTCTGGCGGTGTTTCACCTTCCGGGTTCTGCCATGACCGCCTTCCCGAAATATCCTGCCTACAAAGACTCCGGCGTCGAATGGCTCGGCGAGGTGCCGGACCATTGGGAAATCATGCCCTTCCTGGCCGCCTTCGACATGAGCGGTGAGAAAAATGGGAAAAACATCGTCGGGAATATGCTTTCGATTTCGGGCTATCGAGGGGTGGAAGAGAAGAGGTATGAGTCAGACTCACAAAAGCGGAGTGAAGAGCAGTTGGCTGACTATCGCGTCGTGCGCAGGGGCCAGTTGGCAGTCAATACGATGTGGCTCAACTATGCCGGTTTGGGCGTGAGCGAGCTGGAAGGCCACATGAGTCCGGCCTACCGTGCCTACAACATTCGGCCTAAGTTGCAGGGCCGCTTCGCCCATCATCTTTTGAGGAGCTTCAGCTACGTTCAAGGCTACACAGGCTTGATGCAGGGCATTCGCCCCAACTCACTCCAGATCAAAAGTGAGGATTTCAAACGCATCCCAGTTCTTGTTCCACCCCGCGCCGAACAAGACCGCATCGTCGCCTTCCTGGATGAGAAGACGGCGCAGATCGACGCCTTGATCGCGAAGAAGCAGCGGCAGATCGAGCTGCTGGACGAGCAAAAGGCCATCCTCATCAACCGCGCCGTCACCCGCGGCCTCCACCCCAACCCCGACCTCCAAGACTCCGGCATCCCCTGGATCGGCCCGATTCCGAAGGGCTGGGAAGTAAAGTCAGCCAAACACGTTTGTGAGCGCATCATCGACTGCAAGAACCGCACTGCCGAAGTGGTGACTCAGGGTGACTACTATGTGCTGAGAACCTCCAACGTGAAGAAAGGCGAACTGGTTCGCGACGAGATCACCCGCACGAATCTGAAAAACTTCACCATCTGGACAGAACGTGGAGCCCCTGAAACAGGTGATGTGCTGTTCACGCGCGAAGCGCCCGCTGGCGAGGCGTGCGTGTTTGACGGATCGCTACCAGCCTGCCTCGGGCAGCGCATGATGTATTTCCGTCCCGACGTTTCCCTGCTTCTGCCGCAGTTCCTGGTTCACGCGATCTACTTCGGTCCCAGCGCCACCTACATCCAGCTCAAGACCAACGGCAGCACCGTCGGTCACCTTCGTTTGCCGGATGTCTATGCCCTGCCCGTGCTTCTGCCGCCAGTGGATGAGCAAAGGAGAATCCTCGACACTTTGGCAGCCACCGATGAAAGCCAAAAGAAGCTGATTCAAACGACGCAGTCCCAAATCCAAACCCTGCAAACCCTCCGCACCTCCCTCATCGCCCACGCGGTGACAGGGAAGATCAAGGTCGCTTAGACCCAATGAGTCTCTACAAAAACAAGCCTGATCCATTTTTTGACATCGTCATGCACGATGTCTCCAACAGTCCTGGGCTTACAGGCGCATGCGCAGGATATGATGGAGGCAAGTTTCGAAATGAGGAGCTGGCCAACTACATTTTCGACTGGTTGCCAGAGTTCGCCCTCAAGTATTCAGAACTAGAAGAGTTCAATTCAGGCACCGCGATGCGGCTGGTAAAGCAGGCGGCCAAGACCGTTTACACGACAGACAAATACAAGAAGCGCGGGGAGTTCGGAGAACTGCTTCTGCATGCCCTTGTCCGTCAGGTGTTCAACTCCGAGCCTGCAATCAGCAAGATTTATTACAAGTCCGCAATGAATGAGACGGTGAAGGGATTCGATGCCGTTCACATTGTCGAAGATGGCGACGATCTCGAACTTTGGCTGGGCGAAGTGAAGTTCTACAATGGCAATGGTGACAGGGCTGTTGCTGATTTGGTAAAGGAGATCACGGATCACACCAAGCGGGAGTATTTGAAGGACGAGTTTATCCTGATTGGCACCAAGCTTGACCCAAACTGGAAGCACACACCCAAAGTGCGCCAACTCATCGGCGGCAGAACCCGTCTGGACGACGTTTTTACACGAGTCTGTATTCCTGCCCTGTTCACCTATGAAAGTGCGAGCGTGGCTGCGCACAATGCACACTCCGACACATTCAAGCAGTCGCTGGAAGCTGAACTCAAGCGTCTGCATTCAAAGATGACGGCTGCCAATCTTCCACCGGTCCGAATCCACTTATTCATCGTTCCGCTGCATAAAAAGCAGGACCTCTTGAAGCTTCTTCACGAAAAACTGGAGGGCATGCAGCGATGAGTGCCACGACCCAAAAGTTTTCAAACCCCGCTTGGCTAAAGGAGCATGGCTTCTCTGCGCTGGCGGAGATTTCCCAGCTTTTGGAGGATCGCGAGAACGAAGGCAGAGATGCTCTCATACGCACGCTTGAGTTTCGTGATCTGCTACGCCCTTACGAGCCAATCATTTCTGCGTTGATCCAAAGAGCGGGACTGTATCCCTACCTCGGAGATGAAGATGGGCTTTCGACAAGTGATTTGGTCAATCTGGAGTATCATAGCGCCCAGGGCCTCGATGACATCGTCCTCCATTCTGCCCAGGCAAAGGTTTATCGAGCATTGATGGACGGTGCCAATGTCATCTTGAGCGCTCCAACGAGTTTCGGTAAAAGCCTTTTGATTGACGCGGTGATAGCCTCTCAGCGATTTGCCACCATCGTGGTCATTGTGCCCACAATCGCACTGATTGACGAAACTCGTCGGCGTCTGGTTCGTCGTTTTGGCAATCAGTTTAAGGTCGTAACCCACCCGTCCCAGGAGGGGGCTGACCGGAACATTTATGTGCTGACCCAGGAGAGGTTTGTTGAGTTTGGAGGGCGGATTAAGGCCAGTTTCTTTGTGCTCGATGAGTTTTACAAGCTAAGTCCTGAGCGGGGCGATGAACGGACTTTTGTGCTGAATCAGGCGTTTTACCAACTCTTCAAATCCCGTGCTCAGTTCTTCCTGATCGGTCCGAACGTTCAAGACATCACGATCAATGAAAGCGATCTGAACTTCAGGTTCTTCCGCTTCAATTTTGCCACTGTTGCCACAGAGATTCGCTACGGGAACAAGACATCACCGATGGACAATGCTTTGGATATTTGTTCCAAGCTTCTCGATCCGACTCTGATTTTTTGCAGGTCTTCGGTCAGCGCTTACAAGCTCGCTAACGCATTAATCGAAGCAAAAATCTCAGCGCCGAATCCACGAGCTAAGGAGCTGGCCGACTGGTTGCGGGTCAATTATCACCCGGAATGGCTCTTGCCTAGTCTGCTTGACCATGGGTTTGCTGTCCACCACGGGTCATTGCCACGGTCGATAGCTTTCCATCTGCTTCGGATGTTCAATGAAGGAGCGATCCGCTTCTTGCTCTGTACATCCACGATCATCGAAGGTGTGAATACGTCGGCGAAGAACATCATCATTTACGACAATAAGATCGGCGTCCCCAAATTCGACCAGTTCGACTTCAACAACATCAAGGGGCGTGCCGGACGAATGCTGAAGCATTTTGTTGGGCATGTCTATGTGCTCCATCCCGAACCTGACCCCGAACTTCCAATCGTGGACATTCCCTCAGTCACCCAATCAGAGGGGGCTCCGGAGTCTTTGCTGATTCAGATGGATTCAGGCGACCTTTCAGAGCGCTCGTCGGAACAGCTTCGTTATCTTCATGCACAGGATATTCTTCCGGTTGAGATCATGCGACAGAGCAGCGGCATTGAGCCTCGTAACCAACTTGACCTCGCCACCGAAATCAGCACCAACCCTAGCAAGTATCACCCTCTGTTGTCTTGGTCTGGAATGCCGACTGGCCCACAGCTTGCCGAAGTCGGCCAATTGATCTTCAAATTCTTTCTTAGCGGCCGTGGCAAAGATGGGGTGTTCACGCCTAAACAGCTCTCCTTTCAGCTATGGCGCTTCATTCATGCAGGGTCGATTCCTGCCCTGATTCAGGAGGAGGTCAACAATCCGAACAGCGAGGGGGAATCGGAGGCTGTCGAGAGCGTTTTGAGGTTCCTGCGTCAATGGTGTGAGTTTCATTTCCCAAGGTTCCTTTCATCGTTGGATCGAATTCAGCGCTCAGTGTTTGAGCGGCTGAAGATGCAGCCGGGAGATTATCAGGCGTTCGGTTACTCAGTGAAGCATCTCTTCATGCACCCTTCGGTTACGATCCTTGAAGAATATGGTCTGCCCTACAAGGTTACGCTCCTCGTCCTCGAAAAGCATGACCTCGGAGATGATGTTGATGAGGTCATTGCCAATCTCCACAAAGTTGATCCAGCTAAACTAGGCTTGTCGCGTTTGGAATCAGAGATGCTTCGCGATACCATCGAAAACCTTTAACTTCCACAATGCCCACTGTCGTCCCTTACCACCGAACCGTTCAGGAGCTTCTGGCGAAGAAGTTCACCATCGATGACTACCAGCGGGAGTATAAATGGGAGCGGAAACAGATCGAAGAATTGATCCGTGATCTGCGGGACAAGTTTGTTTCCCAGTATCGCCCTGAACATGCCACCACCGACGTGGGACAGTATGAAACCTACTTTCTCGGTTCCATCATCGTGAGTCAGCGGGATGGGGCGAACTACCTCATCGACGGCCAGCAGCGGACGACATCGCTGACGCTTCTGCTGATCTGGCTCTACCATCGCCTGACCGATGCCAAGCTGAACGATGCCGCCGTGGAAGTGGGCCGCCTGATCTACTCTAACACACGGGGTGCAAGGTCCTTCAATCTGGACATCCCGGAGCGGACACCCGTGCTGAAAGCGTTGTTTGAGAGAGCGAAATTTGACCGTGAACACCAGCCGGAGTCCCTGGTGAACATGGACAAGCGCTATGAGGAGATCGAGGAGGAACTCGGCGGTGAGTTTGAAGAAGGCGGTGCCATGCACGGGGCTCTGGAGCACTTTTGCTACTGGCTGATCGGCAGTGTCGGCGTGATCGAGATCTCCACGAACGACGACGCTTACGCCTACGCGATCTTTGAGACCATGAATGACCGTGGCAAGCCGCTGAGCCCCACGGACATGCTGAAAGCCTTTCTCCTGGGGCGCATCAAAGACTCGGAACTCCGTTCCGACGTGAATGACCGCTGGAAGGCGGAGATTCAGGAGTTGATGCACTTCGGGCGGGGGAAGGACGATGACATCGAATCCAATTTCCTGAAAACTTGGCTCCGCGCTCAGTATGGCCGGGACACACGCCAGCGAAAGGCGAACGCGTCCGATGAAGATTGGGAGAAGATCGGCGGACCCTTCCACCGATGGGTGAATGACCAGCGGGCGCTGCTTGGCCTGAAAGGCGAGGAGGATTACGTGAGGCTCATCGAGCAGAACCTGCCGTTCTTCTCGCGTGTTTACCGGCTGATCCTGCGGTCCTGTCACCACTACACGCCCGGGCTGGAAGCCATCTACTACAACTCCAGCAATGAGTTTACCCTGCAAACGCCGGTGCTGATGGCCGCCGTGAAGCTGGGCGACACGGAGGACGTGATCCGCCGCAAGCTGCAAATCGTGGCGACCTATCTGGATCACTACCTGATGCGGCGTGTGATCAACTACATGCGCTCCGGCTACTCTGCCGTGCAGTACACGATGGTGCAGCTCATCAAGGAGGTGCGGCACAAGTCCCCTGAAGAGTTGATCACTCTGCTGGCCAAGCGACTGGAAGAAGATGAAACGACGCTGGATTCCGCGAAGGGAGGCTACCGCAAAGGCATTTCTGATTTTCGCCTGAACCAGTTCAGCAAGTATTACCTCCACTACATCCTGGCACGCATGACGTCCTTTGTGGAGTCCGGCTGCGACAAAGGTGACCAGTTTCCCAAATACACCAACTGGCTGCCAGACAGCCGGAAAAATCCATTCGAGATCGAGCACCTCTGGCCGAACCACCACGATGATTTTAAGACGGAATTTTCCACCGAGGATGAATTTTGCCAATGGCGCGACCACATCGGCGGACTGGTGCTGCTGCCCAAGAGCAAGAACGCCAGCCTGAATGACAAGCCCTACACCGGGAAGCGCCCGCATTATCAGGATGAAAACCTACTGGCTGCCTCGCTGACGGATCTGCCCTATGCCCATACGCCTCGGTTCACGCGCTTCCGCGAGGAGCATGGTTTCGACTTCAAGCCCTATGCGACCTTTGGCCGCGAGCAGCAGACCGAACGGCGGGCACTTTACTCGGCTCTGATCAAGCACATTTGGAGTGTGGAGAGGCTGAAGGAGCTGTGAAACCACTGCCTGCAAGATTGCGATTCCCGCCCCAACGCCTATTCTCTGCCCATGCTGACCCCTGAACAAGTTCAAGAAGTCCTGACCTCGACCGAAGCCGACCGGAGTGAGCGG
>CAYMHJ010000344.1:0-6652 GCA_964390165.1 uncultured Prosthecobacter sp.
ACCGCCAGACTGCTCGGAGCCGAGATGGCCGCCACGATGGGTACTCCGGCGGCCAATGCTTTTTGCATCAGCTCAAACGACACACGTCCGCTGACCAGCAGGATGTGTCTTTGAAAAGGCAGCAACCTACGCTGCAAGGCCCAGCCGAGCACTTTATCCAGCGCGTTGTGACGCCCCACGTCCTCGCGCAGCACGAGCATCTCCCCGTGTTCATCAAAGATCGCACTGGCATGAAGCCCGCCCGTCTGGGTGAAGGTCGCCTGCGAGGCGCGAAGCTTCGCGGGGAGACTGGCGAGCAGGGCTGGGGAGACGCGGAAAACCGAGTGCTCAGTGCTCAGTTCACAGTGCGCATCATCCAACTGAGCACCGAGCACTGAGCACTGAGTACTTGCTTTGAGCACCGGGAACCTCTGAAACACACTCTCAATGCTCGTCTTCCCGCAGATGCCGCAGCTCGAGGCGCTGAAGACATGGCGCGTGAGGCTGTCCCAGTTCACCACAGCGCTTCCGGCCAGCAGCACGTCCACCACGTTGCCGTATTTGTTTCCCGTGCTCGGGCACTGGCTGATCTCCAGCACATCTCGGGCGCTGGTGATGACACCTTCACTGACCAGAAATCCGGCGACGAGTTCCTCATCATGCCCCGGTGTGCGCATGACCACGGCCACGCTGCGGCCTTCCACGCGGATTTCCAGCGGCTCCTCCCGTGCAGTCACGTCTTCCGTCGTCACCGCCGAGTCCGGCAAAGTGATGCGTTGCACAGTCACGGGAAACGTCGCGTCATCACTCATGAGTCGGGTTTGGAAGAGATCACGCTCTGCGGGTTCGCGGTGCCAGCAGGCCCACGAGCAGTCGCTCCAGAACGACCTTGGTGTCGAGCTGTGTGGTCACCAGCTTGGAATTTGCCGCGAGACAGGCGGCGAAGCCTTCGTGCAGCTCTTCGAGGGTGAATTTCCGCGCCTCGGCCACGGCGAGGAAGAGCGGATACACATTGAACCCAGATCCATCCTTCTTGCGCGGCAGATGCGCTGTGGCGCTTGGAGCCAGCGCATCCAGGCTGGAATTGAAGCTGTTGTAGCTCATCGTGTTCACCTTGTTCTTCGTGGTGAGTTCCTTCACGATCAGCAGGTTCCGCACTTTCGGGACGATGGCCGCCAGCAGGATGCCGATGGCGTTTTGCCCCTGATACATGAGCACACCCAGCAGCTCGAGCGCACGCTGGAGATCACGCGCGCCGATGGCATTGCCGATCTCCCAGATCACGCCTGCACGGCTCATGGAGACCATGCCGCGGACTGTGTTCAGACCGCAGCGGCGGCGTTCGCCGAGATAGAGGTCGATCTTCTCGATCTCGTTCTCGAGTTGGCGGGTGTCATCGCCAGCCATCTGTACAAGCAACTCCAGCGATCCGCTTTCGAAGCTGAGTCCGAGTCCGCGTGCCTTCACCATCGCTTGCGCCATCACCGCCTCCTCCCAGCCTGCGCGGCTGGTGTCCGGCTTGTCATAGACCTCCATGGTGGCGATCTTCGAGAGGCGTTTGAAGGACGTGCGGCGCTTATCGATCGACGTCGTGCTGAGCACAAACTTGATGTCTGGTGGCAGGTCCGACTCCAGCACATCGAGGATGTTTTCAAAGCCCTGCACCGAGGCCTGGGCCTTGCCGGTCTGACTCTCGCCGAGGAAATTCGCCCCCTTCAGCCACACCACTTTGCCACCGCCGAAGAAAGGCAGCGTTTGCAGCGCCATCACCACATTGCTGCAAATCTGGCCCGCGTGCTCCGCATTGTCCGCCTGGCCCTCGATGATCTCATTGCCGAAATCGCCAGAGTCAGGGGGCGAGATGCGCTGGACGATTTTCATCGCCGCCTCCTTCACGCGCGCCTCGTCCGTGCCGATCACGGCATGAAACTGGCTGCTGCTGGGGGCGGATTTCTTGGGCGGAGGCATGGTCGGACCGATGTGTGGACCAGAACCCCGCTGGCGGCAAGTCGCGGTGGCTTGCCATATGGAAACTCAGACGCCTTGTGTTTGAGGCTGGATCGTTTTCCGCCGTTGCGGTAAAACCCAGGTCGAGTCACGAAATGAAAACCTTAACCATCGCCCTCGCAGCCGCCTTACTCACCAGCATCGTCGCACTCGCCTGGGTGCTCGCCACTCCCCCGCCGGCAGATCCGCGAGTGACACGGCTGGAGGCGGATCTAAAAGAAGCCCGCCAGACCATCTCACAACTCCGGCGTGACATCGCCAACCGACCCGTCACACCGCCTCCGGCTCCGGCCCGTGTGAGCGGAGGCGCGCCTCCAGGCATCGCCGGGCAGCCCGCCGGAGGTCCAGGAAATCCGGGATCAACGAGTGGAGGTCCAGCTGCCTCTCTGCAGGACATGATGAAAAACCCGGCGATGCGTGATCTCCTCATGCAGCAGCAGGCTGTGCAGATCGAGACCAGCTACGCGCGCCTTTTTGAATACCTCCAGCTCAGCGACGAAGAGAAAGCCCACTTCAAAAAGCTCCTCGTCGAGCGTGGGAAACTGGAGACGGAGCTCGGCTTGAAAATGCTCGATCCAAATGTCACCCCGGAACAGCGGCAGAAGCTCATCACCGAAGCGGAGAAGAACAAGGCGGCCTACGATCAGACCATCAGAGGCTTTCTCAACAACGACAGCGACTGGAGCACCTTCCAGCGCTGGGAGGGCACGAAGCCCGAGCGGACCTCCTTTGAAGCCATGGGGCGCAGTCTTTTTAATGCCAGCGGCGAGCCCCTTTCCACCCAGCAGGAGGACCAGCTCATCACTCTCATGGCCCAGGTCCGCCAAAGCCCCACACCCGAACAGGCCGCGCTCTCGCGCATGATCCAGGAGCCGAGCCAGTTGAACGACGCCAATTTTCAAAAGATGCTCGACTACCAGAAGGCCACGAATCAACGAACGCTTCAGGAGGCCTCCGCCTTCCTGTCTCCTGCGCAGTTGAAGTCACTGCAAACCTACCACGATCAGCTTCTCGAAACCTTCAAGACGAGCTGGCAGATGAGTTCGATGTTCAGGCAGGGAGGCAAGTGACCGCGCTCCCTCCTTGCCTTTCATCACGCACCGCTGAACATCGCGGCTCCGATGCCAGCCTATGCTCCCGCCAATTTCGAAGATGAAGCCATCCGCCCCACGCGGGTGGAAGTGGACCTCGGGCAGCTCGGGCGGAATTTACAGGCGATCCGTCAGCATGTAGGCACTGCCAAAGTCATGGCCGTGGTGAAAGCGAATGCCTATGGCCACGGCCTCGTGCCTGTGGCGCGCGAGATGGTGAAAGGCGGTGCTGACTCGCTGGGTGTGGCCTTGCTGGAAGAGGCTGTCATTTTACGTGAAGCGGGTATCACAGCACCAATCCTCGTCTTCGGCGGAATCGCCGAGACGCAGATCCCCATCTTCATCCGGAACAATCTCACACTCACCGCACCGTCGATTGATAAGCTGAACCTCATCGACAACGCCGCTGCAGCAATGGGCGTCACTGCGCGAGTGCATCTGAAGATCGACACGGGCATGGAGCGGCTCGGCATTCATCATTACAGTGCCGACAAGCTCCTCGAAGCCAGTCTCAAAGCCCGGCATGTACAGGTGGAGGGCATTTACTCCCACTTCGCCAACTCCGACGCCACTGACCTGACTCATGCTCGTGAGCAGCTCGCGCGCTTCCACGAGGTGCTGAGCTTTTACGACAAGCGCAGCCTGACCATGCCGCTGCGGCACATCGCGAACAGCGGCGGAGTTTTACAGCTTCCCGAAAGCCACCTCGATCTCGTGCGACCGGGCATCATGCTCTACGGCGTGTATCCGAGTCGTGAATGCGCACGCACGGTTTGCATTCAACCCGCGCTGACCTGGAAGAGCCATGTCGCCTACTTTAAAGTCGTGCAGCCCGGACAACCAGTCAGCTACGGCAGCACTTGGAGGAGTGATCACCCAGTGCGCATCGTCACCGTGCCCGTGGGTTATGGTGACGGCTACTTCCGCGCGCTTTCGAACAAAGGTCAGGTGCTCATTTGCGGTCAGCGTCATCCCATCGCCGGTCGTGTGTGCATGGATCAGATCATGGTGAATCTCGAATGGGGCACCGCCTACTACCGTGATGAAGTCATCCTGCTCGGCGGGCAAGGCGATGAAACAATCGCCGCAGACGATCTCGCCGACTGGGCCGGAACGATTTCCTACGAGGTGCTCACGAACATCAATGCACGGGTGCCTCGCGTCTATGTTTGAAGCAAAAACAGCCGGCTGAAGAAAATCATCTCAGCATGTCTGATGCCTGAATGATGCGGTGGAAGTAGCCGGAGGCTGGAATTTCCTTGGAAACAGGCCCATCCAAGACCAGGACAGGCTGCACAGTCCGTCGGGGATAGGCGGCACGCAACGCCGCCACCTTCCGCTCCACCTCAGCGATCACGGCCTTGCCCAGCGGAGCGGTTTGGCCTCATCTCGCAGAGACGGGAGGGTCTGTGTCAGTCCACTCATAGTCACACTGAACGATCCAGTCCGTTCGGCAGGCTTTCCAGGCGAGCAAGCCAAGAAAGGCGGCCAGCATGAGCTTGGTTCGTATTTTCATGATGAGGTGCTTCAATCAAAAGACGTTGAGGTAAATGAATGCTCTACCACTCGAAGTTTTGACGACTTCCATAGTGCCCAACACAACTTCCAAATTACCGTAAAACATAGGGTCGTCCTCCCATGAGATCAGCTCTGGAGGGAGCTTTAGAAAATGTGCCTTCCTCAGGCGAAGCAGATGAATCGCCGTTTCGTCATGGAGTTCTTTTTCGCCAGTCAGTTTATCCAAAGGAAGACCACCCGACTGTCCTGCCAAGACGTCTTCGTTCGCACATTCGATCAGATGCCAGTTTTCACGAAGATAGCCTGATGAATGGATGAGACGAAAGTCAGCCCCTGGTTTGAGGATGTGATACTGCTCCAGTCTGAATCTGACATTACCTTTGTGACCAAGAATGATCCAGGCTACAAAAAGCAACGGGAGCAAAATGAGCCACCATCGCCAGCGACCTGGAGTTGAAATCTTGTGAGAGGTGTTTGGCATAATTTGGACCTCATTCATCACGGACGGAATGTCTGTAAAACACCCACCCGCCCATCCTGGGAGAGATAGAGGTAGCTTGTTTCCATGTCTCCGCCGCCACTCTTTAGCAGGCTCCTCCAAACCACTCCAAGTGCTGCGGTTTGAGCGATCTCATCTATAAAATCACCGAACTCAGCAAGCGAACGAACATCCTCCCACCCACCGCTTTCAAGGCTCATGTGAGAGGCTGCCCATGTTGCGAGCGGCTGATCAGATTGGATGAGCCACTCATAATTCAACCCCATCAACGAGAGAGAAAAGGTGTGACCGTGTCGATACATGCCTGACCTCTGCTGGCAGGCGAAGGCCGGTCTCGTTATAGACAAAGGCGTGTGTCCGAACTTTACCCGATAACATGAACACTTCCCATGCCGCGAGAGCCACCGCACTCAAGGTTAGCAGGAAGAGTGCGATTCGAGCCTTCATGCTTTCGGGGCGATTTAATCCACCAAACCGCGCTGCTTCATCGCCGCCAGAGTCCAATCATACTCCCGGACGAGCTGGTCCACGACATCGCCGGTGCGGAGTTCGGGGGGGAGGACTTCCCAGGTGTAGGTCTCCATCTCGATGTGCTGGCACTTCGTGGGGTTCTTGGAAAGCCAGTCCATGGCGCCGAGGAGGTGATCCTGGGTGCTTTGGAAGCCATCCCAGGGCGGTGCGTGCAGCGGGATGTGGAAGTGGACGCGCCATTCTTCGCCCAGCGACTCGGCGGGGTTCGTGCCGGCGAACTGGAGTGCGTCAGGCAGGTCTTTGAAGCGGCGCAGCGGCTGTGTCTCGCCGTAGCTGGCGATGACTTGATGGAAGTACACGGGCTCGTCAAAAGCGCGGAGCTTGGCGACCATGTCGGGTGTGGGTTTCAGGCGCAGGGCGGAGCTGAAGTGCAGCTTGCTGATGCGGATGCCGGACTCGGTGAGTCGGCTCAAAGCACGATCTGCTTCCTCATACTCGATGGCGAGATGGCAGGTGTCGTAGTTCAGGCCGATGAACTTGAAGAAGTCTTTATCGCGCGGGTAGCGGTCGAAGTAGTGGGCGAAGAATTTGAGCGACTCGCCCGTCGTCTCGAAGAGGCCGAGCGGCTCGGGCTCGAAGCCGAGGTGGAGGTCGTGTCCGCTGGCTTCGCTGACCTTTTCGATGTGCTCGCGGCAGAGGCGGACGTTGGTGAAGATGGCTTCCAGCTCCTCCGCCCCGATGGGGAAGGTTTTGTGCGAACCTGGAAGTGTGCTGACACTGCCGCTCACGCCAGGAGGCAGCAGTTTGGCGAGCAGATCAAAGAGTTGGTTCGTGTAAACGAGGCGCTCCTTCGTGCTCCAGTCGGGCTTGAAAACCTGCTCCTTCACCCGCGTGCCGTGGAAGGAGCCATAAGGAAAACCATTGATGGTGAAGACGTAGCCGTTCTCCTTTTCCAGCCAGCGCTGGAATTCCACGAGCCTCTCCGGCGCACTCAGTTCCTGAGCCGCCTGCGCACTCAGTCGGAGGCCGATGCCATAAGGCTTGCCGCCACTGACGCGTTCTTTGACGCGCAGCGTGTGCTCACGCA
>CAYMHJ010000345.1:0-6648 GCA_964390165.1 uncultured Prosthecobacter sp.
CCATCGCCATGGCCGCCGCCATCAAGGCCGACCTCTGCCAGATCTTCACCGACGTCGATGGCGTCTATACCTGCGACCCCCGCGTCGTGAAGGTCGCCACCAAGATCGAAGACCTCAGCTACGACGAAATGCTCGAGATGGCCTCCAGCGGCAGCAAGGTCATGCAGAGCCGCAGTGTCGAGTTTGCCAAAAAATTCGGCGTCCGTTTCGAAGTCCGCAACAGCATGAACAACAACCCCGGCACCATCGTGAAAGAAGAAACCCCCGGCATGGAATCCGTCGTCGTCCGCGGCGTCAGCCTCGAGCGCAATCAAGCCAAAGTCACCATCGACGACGTGCCCGACCGCCCCGGCATCTCCTCCGCCATCTTCGGCGCCATCGCCGGAGCCAACATCATGGTCGATATGATCGTCCAGAACGTCAGCTTCGATGGCGAGACCGACATCTCCTTCACCCTCAGCGCCGCCGACCTCCCCAAGGCCGAAGCCGCCTTGAAGGCCATCCTTCCCGACCTCGGCGAAGAAGTCACCCTGCGCTCCGAGTCCGGCATCGCCAAGCTCAGCGTCGTCGGCATCGGCATGAGAAGCCACAGCGGCGTCGCCGCCAAGATGTTCAAAGCCCTGGCCGATGTCAGCGTGAACATCCTCATGATCTCCACCAGCGAGATCAAGACCGCCGTCATCGTCAACGAAGCCGACATCGAAACCGCAGCCCGCGCCGTCCACACCGCCTTCGGTCTGGATGCCGCGTAAGCGACACCCGCCAGCCCTTTTGAAGCCTCCAAGCTGCTCGCCGGCTTGGAGGCATTTTCTTTACCTCACGCCTCCAGCAGCCGCTGGATGTCTTCGTTGGTTAGCGTGAGCTTCTCGGCACGGCCGGTGAGCAGACCCTCCACGAGGGCGGCTTTAGTCTTCTGAAGTTCGACGATGCGCTCCTCAATAGTGCTCTGGCAGATGAGCTTGTGGATGAAGACGGGCTTCGTTTGCCCGATGCGGTGGGCGCGGTCGCTGGCCTGGGCCTCGGCGGCGGGATTCCACCAGGGGTCGTAATGGATGACGGTATCGGCAGCGGTGAGGTTCAGCCCGGAGCCACCGGCCTTCAGGCTGATGAGAAAGACGGGCACCTCGCCTTTTTGAAAGCGGAGCTGCGGGGTCTCGCGGTCCTTCGTCTGGCCGGTGATTTGCACGAAGTCGATGCCGGCCTTCTTCAGCTCGGACTCGATGATGGCGAGCATCTCGGTGAACTGGCTGAAGATGAGGACGCGATGGCCCTCGTCGAGCAGCTCGGGAAGGAGATCCTCCATGAGGTAGGCGGTCTTGGCGGAGACTTCGAGCTTCTTGGCGGCATCGATCTTCAGGAGCTGCGGGTGGCAGCAGACTTGGCGGAGTTTTAATAAGGCATCGAGCACGATGATCTGGCTGCGCTCGATCCCCTGGTTGCTGATGGCCTCGCGCACCCGCGCATCCATGGCGGCGCGGATGGTTTCGTAGAGGTCGGTCTGGGCTTTGTCGAGTTCGATGCTGTGGATGATCTCGGTCTTCGGCGGCAGGTCCTTGGCGACGGCACTCTTGGTTCGCCGGAGAAGCAGCGGGGCGATGCGCCCACTCAACTGCTGCTGGCGGTCGGCATCGGCATCGCGCTCGATGGGGGTGCGGTAGTAGCTGCGGAAGCTTTCGGCATCGCCGAGCAGGCCAGGCATGAGGAAATGGAAGAGGCTCCAGAGCTCGCCGAGGTGGTTTTCCATCGGCGTTCCGGTGAGGCAGAGGCGGTGACGGCACTTCAGACTGCCTGCGGCCTGGGCGGCCTTGCTTTTGTGGTTCTTGATGTTCTGGGCTTCATCGAGGGCGATCACATGCCAGTCGATGGCGCCGAGCTGGTCGGCATCGCGCACCAGCAGGGGAAAGGAGGTGATGACGAGGTCGTGCTTTTTGATGCGGTAGAAGTCGGCATGGCGCTCATCACCATGCAGAAGCAGGACGTTCATGGCAGGCGTGAATTTCGCGGCCTCGCGCGCCCAGTTTCGGATCACGGAGGTGGGCGCGATGATGAGCGATGGCCGGTCCATGCGCCCGGCTTCTTTTTCGGTGAGAAGATGGGCGAGTGTCTGGAGTGTCTTGCCGAGGCCCATGTCATCGGCCAGCACGCCGTGGAGGCTGAACTCACGGAGGAATTGCAGCCAGGAGAGGCCTTCGCGCTGATAGGGCCGGAGGCTGGCTTTCAGCCCCACGGGTGGCTCGACCAGGGACATCTCTTTGAACCCGACCAGCCGCTCGCGCAGAATGCCAAGCTCGGCGGGAGCGCGGATGGGCAGGCCGTCCAGTGTGGAGAGCTGGGCAGCGCGGAGTTTGTCGAGCTGGAGCTTGCCGTCCTTCCGCGCGGGGCGGCTGGCGAGCAGTTCGTCGAGGAAGCGCAGCAGGACGAGCAGGCGGCGTGCAGGTACGGAGAGGACGTCATGACTCGGCGGCGGCAGCGCGAGGAGGAAGCGCTGCTCGATGTTTTGCTCCAGCATGGCGGGCGTGAGCCCCTGCTCGATGCAATCGACGAGGATGGGCACGAGGGAGACGCGCTGGCCCTCGATCTCGATGCCGAGGTCGAGCGAGAAGCTGTCGCGCCCGGCGGACTCGCTTTGCAGATCGGTGAACCAGGCCTCCTCGCCGGCCTGATGGATGGCGAAGCCGAAGTCGGGGCTGACCTGCACGTCCCAGCCTTCGGCGCGCAGGGCGGGCCCCTGCTCTTCGAGGAAGCGCGCCCAGAAGATGGACTGCGTGGACTCGGCCACGGACATGAGCGGCTGGAGAGTCTCGGCGGACTGCACGTCGGGCAGAAGATCGCGCACCAGGGCGAGCCCGGCCTGCATGAGATCGGCCACGTAGAGGCGCTCCATGCGCAGATGGCGGGTGAGGACATGCGTGCTGCCATCCTCCGCCGTCCAGCGCGAGCCAGTGCCGCGACCGAGCATCTGGAAGGTGTCCGGGCAGTCATCGTAGCGCACGCGCGGCTCGGCGATGCCGATGCTGCGCCTGACCTGCGCAATGGCGGTGCGGGCCATCTTTAAATGCGGGCGCTCGATGGTGATGCGGCGCAGCACGAGCACGGGCCGGGGCTCATCGTTCGGCACGATGACGGTGATGTCCTCGGGCTTCGGCGGCTCCTCGGCGACGCGGGACTCGCCCTTGGCGGAGATGATCTCGACGAGCTGCTGCGCCTCGGCTCTGGCAAGCACGAACATGAGTGTGGCCGCGTGCTCGCAGAGCGCACGTTTGCCGAAACATGAGCAGGACGAGGTGACCTGGAGGTCGCCATTCGCTACAAGCCGCAGATGCAGGCGCGGCTCGTGGTAGTTCTGGTCATTCGGGCCGACTTCGCCCGCGATGTCGATCTCATTCGCGCCCGTGGTCACGGCAGAAGTGAGGCGCATGTGACCGCCCTGGCTGCGCTTCATCGCCAGCTCCATGACCGAGCGCTGAAAGAGCCACATCCATGATTTACGGGCTATTAGAGACCAGAGCTGGGGGAATGGAAAGTCGGGGGAGGAATCAGGCACGCGGAGCAGATGCGCTTAGCGCGTGGATAAAAAAATACAACCCTGTCGGGAGATCAGCACTCAGGAAAAAAACCCCCAAAACCTGAAGCCAATCGTTTGTCCCGACAGGGTTGATATACGAGTTATATTCGGTTGGCGTTTGGCGCGGCAATCCTAAAAATGTCTGCGCTGGGCAAAAATGTTTTCCCCGTGCATACCTTGTGATCACACCCCTATGAATCAGGTCTCGTTTCCATCTTTTCGTGCTGTCTTTACCCTGCTCATGGCTGCGGCATTATTCGGATTAATTGCCCCCGAAGCTTCGGCGCAGCTCGGTGGCTCTGTGCGTCAGGTCATCGTGGCTCGCGCGCCATCGTGGAGTTCGAACACGGCCTCCCTGCAATGCTACCAGCGCGGCTCCGCCCGCGAGCCCTGGCAGGCGGTCTTCGCCAAGCCGGTGCCCGTGCTGCTGGGAAGAAAAGGTCTGGCCTGGGGGCGTGGTGTCTTCACTCCTCCGCAGAATGGCGTGCCTATAAAGGTGGAGAAGGACTGGAAGGCCCCGGCGGGTGTCTTCCACCTCGGGACTCTCTTTGGCTACGCCACCAAAGCGCCCTCGGGGAGTCGCTGGCCCTACCATCAGGTCGGACCCTGGGATGCCTATGTGGATGACTCCCAGAACCCCTACTACAACCAGCATGTGCGTGTGGACCCGCGCCAGGTGCCGCCATGGTTCGAGAAGCAAAAGATGCGCCTCGGCGATGCCGCCTACAAATGGATGCTGGAGATCCGCCACAATCAAAAGCCCGCCTGGCCCGGCTATGGCAGCGCCATCTTCTTCCACGTGCGTCGTGGGCCGGACAAACCCAGCGCCGGCTGCACGACGATGGCGGTTGAGAATCTGGAGCGACTCATCCGCTGGGTCGATCCCTCAGCCTATCCACACTATGTCCTGTTACCGACGGCGGATTATGACTATCTGCGCGGCGCTTGGAATCTGCCGTGACCGCCTTTGTCTCCTGAGCGGAATAAACCGCACTCCAACCGCGTTTTGACATCATCCGTCTGCATGAATCCCGACAAAGCCCTCCGCGACATCACCCGCCGCCACTTTTTCAGCCGCTGCTCTGTGGGCGTCGGCTCCATCGCGTTGAGTTCGCTCATGGCGGCCCCTTCCGCCAAGAACCCACTGCTGCCGAAGAAGACGCACTTCCCAGCGAAGGCGAAGAACGTGATCTATCTTTTCATGGCGGGTGGCCCCTCGCAGTTGGAGCTGTTTGAGCACAAGCCGCTGCTCACCAAACTCAACGGCAAACCGATCCCGGAGAGCTACACAAAGGGCAAGCGCTTCGCCTTCATGGACAGCAGCCACCGCAGCGACCTGCTGGGTCCGAAGATCGCCTTCAAGCAGCACGGGAAGTCCGGAGCCTGGGTGAGCGACTTCCTGCCGCACACGGCGAAGATCGTGGATGACCTGACCTTTGTCACCACCTGCAAGACCGAGCTTTTCAACCATGCCCCGGCCAAGCTGTATATGAACAGCGGCAGCGGCCTCTTTGGGCGGCCAAGCATGGGTTCATGGGTGACTTACGGCCTCGGCAGTGAGTGCGATGACCTGCCTGGCTTCGTGGTGCTGCAAAGCGGTCCACGCGGTCCGCGCGGCGGTGCCGTGCTCTGGGGCAGCGGTGTTTTGCCTTCCACTTATCAGGGCGTGCCGCTGCGCAATCAGGGCGACCCCATCGTGAATCTTTCCACGCCCAAGGAGATCAGTCCTGTGCAGCAACGGCAGGTCGTGGATGCCGTGCGCGATCTGAACATGAAGCGACTCGTCGAGACTGGTGATGACGAGATCGCCACCCGCATCAACGCCTACGAGATGGCCTATCGCATGCAGACCAGCGCCCCCGAACTCATGGACACCGCAGGCGAATCCCAGGCCACGCTGGACATGTATGGCATCAAGGACGCGAAGGAGACCAGCTTTGCCCGCAACTGCCTGCTCGCGCGTCGCCTCGTCGAACGCGGCGTCCGCTTCGTGCAGCTCTACGACACCAACTGGGACCACCACGGCGGCCCAACCGAGAATCTGGAGAAGCACATGCCGCTGAAGTGCGCTGACATCGACCAAGCCTGTGCCGCCCTCGTGAAGGATCTCAAACAGCGCGGTCTGCTCGACGACACCATCGTCGTCTGGGGCGGTGAATTCGGCCGCACCCCCATGGGCGAAGTTCGTGAATCCACGGGCCGCAATCACCACATCGACGCCTTCACCATGTGGTTCGCCGGTGGCGGTTTCAAGCCCGGCACCATCTACGGCCAGACCGATGAGTTCGGCTTCGGAGCCGTGGAGAACCCCGTCCACGTCCACGACATCCACGCCACTCTCCTTCACCTGCTCGGCCTCGATCACGAACGCCTGAGTGTGCGCTCGCAAGGTCTCGACTTCCGCCTTACAGGCGTCGATCCCGCGCATGTGTTGAAGGACATTCTGGCCTGATCGCGGTGCAGGGTTGGCGATGTTGGAACACATTACCAAACGCCTTGATGGGGTGCAGGCATAGAGAGCGTAAAGGTTCTCATGCCCAAAAACATTCTCTGCGTTCTCCTCCTCACTTTCGCGCACCATCTCAGCGCCGCCGAACCGCCCGACTTCACCGTGAAGCTCGAAACGGTGATGAAGGATGATGACGGCAAGTTCCTCTGGTTCCACCCGCGCGCCGCACCGGTGCCCGGCGGCGTGGTGATGACGATCCAGAAACATCTCAAGGTCTCCGACTACTACTCCGGACTGCATTTCATGCGACGCGAGGGCGTGGATGGCACGTGGAGCGGACCCATTTTGCCGCCGGAGATCGACTGGCAGCCGCAGGCGGATGGCGTGACGCTCAGCGTGGCGGATGTGACACCGGGTTGGCATGAGAAGACGGGCAGGCTCCTCGCCATCGGCTGCCGCGTGCGCTACAGTCCGAAGGGCAAGCAACTCGATGACGTGAAACGAGCGCACCAGACGGTGTATGCCGTCCTCGATCCGAAGACATCGAAATGGACACCGTGGCAGGTTTTGGAGCTTCCAGCGGGAGAGGAGTTTAACTTTGCCCGCAACGCCTGCTCGCAGTGGGTCGTGAACA
>CAYMHJ010000346.1:0-6629 GCA_964390165.1 uncultured Prosthecobacter sp.
CTGGTGCCGAGGGTGTCGAGCTTGCCCATGTCGATGGCGTAGCGGAACTGCTCGAGGATGCAGCCGTCATTGCCGGTGATGCAGTTCGAGAAGTCGGTGTGGCGATGGTAATCGCCCCAGTAGAGCTTGTAGGTCACACCGTCGTGCGTCCAGGTGTGGCGCTCGCTGCGATCACGCTCGGGCGTGGTGGGATTGATGTAGGCGGGGAAAGCATCGCGTGGTTTGATCGCAGGCGCGGTCACGAGCGGCACGTCGGCCTCCGTGGCGACTTTGGCGAGGTGGATGCCGGTGTTGAGCTGGAGCTTTGAGCCGCGCAGGTCGCTCGGCCACGCGATCCACAGGCTGCCATCGCTGCCGAGGGCATGCGTCGTTTGATGATCCTGCGAATAGACGCTGCCAGGGATGGCGAAGGGCTTCGTCCATTGCTTTGTGGCCTCGTCGTAACGTGTCAGCGCGATGCGCCACGCGTAGTTTTTGAAGTAGCGCACGGTGAGCCACGGGCGACCCGCGGCATCGAGCATGACGTGCGGCAGATTCACCGCCGCGACTTGATTGGGGCCTGCGCGGCCGACTTCTTTGTCCTTCGCGGCACGGGCCTTCGCTTGCTGCTCGGCCTTGGCTTTCGCTTTCGGGTTGTTCGCACGAGGAGCGGCCGCTTTGTTGGGTTGCGGGCCGGGAAGATCGGCGAAGAGGGCGTCGGGTGCGGGGAGTTCGGTCACCTGGCCACTTTCGATGTCGAAGTAGGCGAAAACGGTGTCTTTGCGACCATTCAGGCCCTGCGCGTGACCATGCGCACGCATGTCGAGGCCCCACTGCTGATTGCCGCGCTCGCAGGTGATCCACAGGCCTTTGCCGTCCTTCGATCCGATGGCCGAAACGCGGCCTTCATAGCGATCCGTGGCAATGAGCTGTTTCGCTTCGCCGGCTCGCAAATCATCGCCGATGGGCGTGGCGTAGATGTTGAATTCGTTGCCACGTGCCGAATCGAACACGACCCAGGCCTTTCCCCCCGCGAAGGCCACACAAGGCTCCCAATCGCCTGCGGCATCATTCGTGACCTGGATCTCACGAGACCATTTGCCGCGCTCCGTGTCGAAGAATCGGCAAAACACATCCGCCGTGCTGCCGCGCATGCCTTGCCACACGCACCACACATCGCCGGAGGGACTTGTGGCCGCTTTGGCGAAGGCATTGCCGCCATTCGGCGATGAGGCGAGCGTGCCGACTTCGGCTTTGCCATCGCGGATTTGCGCCCAGCGCAGCTCCATGAGGTCTTTTTCGTTCACCTGGCTCCAAAACACATGCAGCACGCCTTTGCGATCCGTCGCCATGCTCGGCTGATGAATGATGCCGGGCTCACCGATGGTCAAAACCTCGCTCAAAGCCCCGTCGCCGAGCTTCGCGACCTTCAGCGCGTCTTTTTCGCCATCCCACTGCACAAAGGCCACATGCGGCACGCCATCTGCAGCGGTGGTGAGAGCGGGGAAATCCGCCCATTTGCCTTCCGGCTGCCAGACCGCTGGTTTCGGTAGCAAATCCTGAGCGAAGGTTGAAGCAGCGAGGAGAGGAAGGAGGAAGCGAATCATGGCGGTTAAACACGGGAAAGAGAGCTTCCTTTCATTGTTCGAACCATGGGCTGGCTGACCAGGAATCTGCGGTTTTGTATAATTTGATGAGCCGGATGATTTGCAAAGGGACTCACGCCTTGTTCACTCCGGCTCCAGGGATTTCGTCTATTTTGAGCGACTCACTCGACTACTTTATCCGTGACGCAATGCAACAGCATGACAGGGAAGAAACGTCTCATGCATGACGGGGATGAACTCCATTCAGCTTCCGACATTCACTCTTCCGCGTTGGAGGCGACTCTCGCGGGTTCTGTGATGGGCACGCCGCAATACATGAGCCCGGAGCAGGCGCGCGGGGAGAACGATTCGCTCGATGAGCGGTCGGATGTCTATTCGCTGGGCGGGATTCTCTACGCGCTGCTCAGGCTGCGCCCGCCAGTGGAGGGACAGACGCTGGACGAGGTGCTGAACAGGGTCACGAAGGGTGAGATCACGGCTCCATCGCAGTTGCAATCACCAGCCAGGGAGAATGGGGACGGCGGCTTTGGCCCATGGGCGAGTGCCCGCTTGCTTTCGGTCGTGGAATATGGAAAAACCTTCATTCGATGCCAGATTTCGTAGAGCCAAAATCGAATGCGTGCGACGAGACGACCATCCTGAGCCAGCCTTTGCGGAAGCCGACGGCAGGGGTGGGAGACATTGAGGCTTGGGCGCTGCTGGCAGCCCGTCATGAGGGCTCAGGCAGTCCATTCCGTTGGACGCCGCCTGATGCCGCGCAAATGGCCGCGTTGCTGCCTCAGTATGACGGCTGGGAGCTGCTGGGCTGCGGCGGAATGGGCGCGGTGTACAAGGCCCGGCAGAACAGCCTCGACCGCTTGGTGGCCATCAAAGTGCTGCCCCCTGACATTGCGGACGACGAGGGCAGGTTCGCGGATCGTTTCAAGAAAGAGGCGTGCATCATGGCGCAACTCGATCACCCGCACATCGTGCCCGTTTATGATTCTGGCCAGACTTCGGCGGACGGCCTGCTCTACTACGTGATGGCGTTTGTGGATGGCACGGACGTCTCAAAAATGCTCGAATCTCAGGAGCCGCTGCCGCCGCAGCGGGCGGCCACCATTGCCGCCTGCGTGTGTGATGCGCTGGACTTTGCGCACAGCCACGGTGTGATCCATCGCGACATCAAGCCGGCCAACGTCCTCATCAATGCGGCGGGCACGGTGAAGGTGGCGGACTTTGGCCTCGCGAAGCGTGTCGATGGAAGCGGCACGGAGTTGACCTTGAGCAACACTGCTCTGGGCACGGCGCACTTCGCGGCACCGGAGACTTATCTTTGCGGCGTGACGGTGGATCATCGCGCGGACATTTACTCCCTGGGGGTCATGCTCTACCAGATGCTCACGGGCAAAATCCCGCGCGGCATGGCCATGCCCCCTTCGAAGGTTGTGCCTGGCCTGGATTCCCGATTCGACGCGATCGTTCGCACCGCGATGCAGGAAGATCGTGAGAAGCGCTACCAGAGCGCACAGGCTTTTCGCCAGGCGCTGGCACCTTTGATGGGGGCAGGTGACACCACGGGACCGAAAAGACTGGGATCTGCATGGATAGCCAAGTCCGGGGCATGCGTTTTGGGTTGTATGGCGGCGGGTTCGGCGTGGCATTTTTGGGATGAGCGGTCGCTTCCTGAGAAGGCGGCGCTCCTCGCCTTTGACACCGGCAAGGTGACGACGCCCGTCGGCATCAGCGGAGACTACGGCAAGAGTGTCGCGGTGCAGCGCGATGGGAAGATCGGCGTGGATGCCGCAGATCTCAGGGCTGTGAAGCCAGATCTTGCGGAGAGAGGCGCGGAGAATCCCGCCATGGCCACGAAGAAGACCCCGTTTGTCAACTCGCTGGGCATGAAGTTGGTGCCCGTGCCTATTGTGGGCGGGCCAACAGACAAGCAGCGTGTTCTTTTCTCAATCTGGGAGACGCGCAACCAGGACTATGCCGTCTTCATCACCGAAACAAACCGGGCGTGGAACAGGGAGAACTTCCATCAAGGCCCGGTCAATCCCGCTGCGCAGATGACGTGGCATGATGCGCAGGCCTTCTGCCAGTGGCTCACGGAGCGCGAACGCAAGGCAGGAAGGATAGGCTCTGGCCATGGCTACCGTCTGCCCACCAGTCACGAGTGGAGCTGCGCGGTCGGAATTGGCGACCGCGAGGACCCGGCGCAGACGCCTGCGGAAAAGAATCAGAAGATTCCCAATGTCTTTCCTTGGGGCATACAGTGGCCGCCACCGTCCGGCGCGGGCAATTACATGGGAGAGGAGCACCCGCCGTCCGACAACCCGCAGACTGCCATCGTGGGTTACCGGGATTCGTTCGTCGGAACAGCTCCCGTCGGCAGCTTCCCAGCGGATGCGTTCGGCCTCCACGACCTCGGGGGAAATGTCTGGGAATGGTGCGAGGACTGGTCAGATGCGAGCAGCAAGAGTGAGATCGCGCGCGGCAATTCGTTCGCAGATGGGGATCGCGAACATCTGCTGGCCTCCAGGGTTTCGTCCCGGTTGCCTGGCCGGGCCTTTTTCAACTGCGGCTTCCGCTGCGTACTGGCACCGGTTGCGTCCGGCGCTGCGCCGGCCTCTGTGGCGGAAGCGAAGCTGGCGGCCAGCCCAGATGCTCCCGCTTTCTCCTCGTTTGTCCCAGGGGCTCGGTGGGTCAAACGCGAGGTCACTGTGGAATCACACTCCACACACCAGGAATATCCGTATCCGGAAAAGCTCACCGACAGCGCCATTCGCGTTCGATATCGTGTGCTCGCGGAAGGGAAGAGCTACGTGGATCTGATCCTGCGCCGGTCGAGTCTTCGCGGGTACCTGCCGCGTTACGCCGTCACGTTTTGGTCGGATGCGCGCGTGGAGTCCTACATTTTGATCAAAGACGATCCGCCTGGCAGCTACCAGCGCAGAATTGGCCTGGTGGCACCGCGTGCGAGCGTGATGCCCGGGGGGGAGCACTGCCTGGAGCTTTATGCCATCGGCGAACGTCTCACCTTCTTCATGGATGGCAGGCAGATGGCGGCTGGCTCGGACAGCAGGCTGGCGGAGGGATATGCAGCCGTGGCAGCCATGGGTCCCATCGAGGTGATCAGCGTGGAAACTTCGGATCTCAGGCAGTAAAGCCCATTGGGTGGCAGTGGTGTGGGGACTCGTGGGACACGGATCAGAAGGAGCGTGTGAGCGGCGCATCCTGCGGCGGCTGCGGCCTCGTCACTCTGTTGGCGTCACACCGCAGCAGGCGGTCGAAGCCAGTGTGATTGGGCGTGGAAGCCTGGCACAAGAACTTTCATTGCCAGAATCACAACCACCACTAGTTTTTATGGATGAAGTCTGTCGGCACCCATGGCCCGTTTCCCACGACGCAGTGGACGATCATATCCCGGCTTCGGAGCAAGGACGATGCCACGGTACAGCGGGCGCTGGAGGATATCTGCGCACAATACCATTACCCGCTCTATTGCTACATCCGCCACTGCGGATTCGATCATCATGATGCCGAGGATGCACTGCAGGACTTCATGGCCAAACTGCTGCGTCTGAACACCTTCGCGCAGGCCCACGCCGACAAGGGACGGCTTCGCACCCTGCTGATCACCTCCCTGCAGCGATTCCTCATCAACTGGTGCCGCGACCGGCCGCACCGCCAGCGCGAGTGCAGCATCGAAATCGCACCGGAGAAGAAGGACGGCGACGAGGACCGCTATCTCAGCGAAGTCAGGCTCGAAGGGGAGACGCCCGAGCGCTTTTTCGAGCGCAAGTGGGGGCATGAATTGCTCGAAACGGTGCTGAGACTGCTGGCGGAGGATTATGACAGGCGGGGATCCGCCGACGTCTTCGCAGCGTTGCGCCCGGTCCTCATGGCGGGTGGCAGCCTGCGCGGGGAGGATGCGCCACGCCTGTCCGCCACACTTGGCCTTTCGGAGAACGCATTGCGCCTCCGGCTCTCGCGCCTGCTGAAGGAGTTTCGGGAAAAGCTGGAGTCGGAGGTTTTCCTGACGGTCGGCGCGCGGGAGGAAGTGGGTGAGGAGATCAGCTACCTCATGAATCTCTTCAGCCGCTGAGGGCGGCAGAGTATCCTGGGTTGCGGGCACGGAACCCCACGGTGATTTCAGGGAGCATTGGGCTTCATGGATCGTCACCACGCTGCCCTCAGTGTCGAGTCTTGGTCGTGAATGCGATCGTCATGCACAGGAGTGACTTTTTTTCAGGTAGCGAGACATGAGCGGCAGGTTTCCGGGTTTCACCAAGCAGTGGCGCTTTGTTCCAGCTCCCAAGCACTGATCCAAGCCTGCCGACAAAATCTCTTGCCCCGATTTTCCCATGAGCCGGTTTCTCGTCCTTTCGATCTCTTTGGTATTAGTCGCCACCCCGTCGCCGGCCTTCCCCCCGGCTCCCTACTACACACTTCATGGCATGGTGCGGGATCAGGTTGGGCAGACTCTGACGGCGGAGGGGGCGGTACTGATTCTGCTCAAAGGCGATACCGAAATCGGCCGCACGCCGATCAACGATCTCCAACTCGACCAGAACTACGAGCTCAACATCCGCATCGACGCGAACCGCAGCGGCACAACGATCTATTCGGAGAAGGCGCTGGCCGCGAACGGGCTCTTCAGCCTTGTGGTGGAGATGAACGGCTCGCTGTTCTACCCGATCGAAGTCGCGGGCAATCTCACGGCAGGCAAAGGCGGCGAACGTGTGCGACTCGATTTGAATCTCGGCGAAGACCTCGACGGCGACGGTCTGCCGGACATCTGGGAGCAGTGGCAGCTCTATCAAGCCGGCTATTTCCCGGATGGAAATGGCAACTGGCCCATCCACCTCATTGATCGCAATGGAGACCTCGATGGCGACGGCCTGAGCAACTATCTGGAATACATCGCGGGCACCTTCGCAGGCGATGCGACCGAGCGATTCGACCTCCAGATCAAAGAGAAGGCGGACACCAGCGTGCGCTTCGAATTCTACGCGATCACCGGCAAGACCTACACCATCGAGCGCAGTGCCGACATGAAGA
>CAYMHJ010000347.1:0-6623 GCA_964390165.1 uncultured Prosthecobacter sp.
ATGCGGCCTCGGGACTTCATGAGCGCGGTGAGGATGTCGAACTCGACTGGGGTGAGCACGAGCACCTGATCGTTCTGCGTGGCCACTCGGGCATCGAGATTCAGCCGCACGGCGCCGACGATGATCTCTTTGATCGGTGCCTCGGCAGGCGTGGCGGTCTGGGCGATGGTGGAGCGTCGTGTCACAGCGCGTAGGCGGGCGAGCAGCTCGCGGGTGGAGAAGGTCTTCGGCAAATAGTCATCCGCACCGATCTCCAGGCCGACGATGCGGTCTGCCTCCTCCCCACGCGCGGTGAGCATGAGGATGGGTACCGCCGACTTGGCACGGATGCGCTTGAGCACTTCAAAACCGTCGCAGCCGGGCAGCATGAGATCGAGAATAATGGCATGCCAGGGCGCAGCGAGCGCGCGCTCGGCCCCCTCCGGGCCAGTGTGGATGAGCTCCACGGCGTAACCAAGAGGTGTGAGGCAGTCGCGGATGAGGCCGGCGAGTTTGCGGTCATCGTCGATAACGAGGACATGGGTCAGGCCGTCTTGAAAGGAGGCGGATTCGGGAGGCATGAGGTGGAGTCTAGCGGGGCAGGGGAGCGGTAGTGGATGGGATTTACACAGACTTAACAAAAAAGGTCCGCTTTGCACACAAGGCATTTACAGGCGGACGCTTGGCTGAGTGGTATCACAGTTGGGGCGTTTATATCCTCCTTTAGTAGGATTGCGCCGATGTGAGACAGCTTTAGTCATTTGGCAGACTTTCCAGACATTCTCCGCCCCGTATCGCTCAGCGTTCTCATCCGATGAAGCCCACTGACATGACCTCTGCCATGCTCGACCGTTTTTGTCTGGCGCACTGGCGGCGTCTGCATGCGGCAGCCTGCCAGCGCGGCTGCCCGCCTGCAGAGGCGGAGGATGTTGTGCAGGATGTCTTCCTCTCACTCGTGCGTCGTGGGTTGATCGAGTCTCTGGCAAATCTGCCGGTCGAGGCACAGGCTTCCTACCTTTTCCTCCGTCTCCGCAGTGTACTGATGAATCGTTGGCGCGATGCCCGACGCCAGTGTCGTGGTGCACTGGAGATGGCGGTGTCCCTGGAGGATGAAAACGTCCCCGAGCTGCCCACGCAGACCACGCCCGCCACCGAGGCCGACCGCCCCTGGTTGGCGAATTGCCTCAATTCCGCTTTCGACCGGCTGCGTCTGCAAACGAGGGCTCCTCTGTGGCAGGAGATCGGCCCCTGGCTGCTTGATGCAGAACGCGAAAATGTTCGTTCGGGGGCTCAACGAGTGGCTCTGCATCGCTTCCGCCAGAAGCTCAGGGTGCTGGTGCGCGAGGAGATGAACGGCTCCTTCAAGGACTGGAACGTGGCTAAGTCGGCCTGATCCGACTTGTGAGTATAAACACCCTCGCCTGCCCCGAGTTGGAAACTCGGGGCACCAGCTTACGACTTGGAATGTCGTTTTGCGTCACTTCCAATACCGCTCGATGGCATCGACCAAACCGGGGATGCTGTGGACTTCGGCGGCGACGTCGATCTTGAGGCCGTGCTTTTTCACGGCGGTGCTCGTGACGGGGCCGATGGAGGCGACTTTACACCCCTCTGGCAGCGGGACGCCGAGGGCCATGAAGTGATCGACGGTGCTGGCGCTGGTGAAGGTGATCATGTCCGCTCCTTCTTCCTTCAGTCGGGCGAGTGCTTCGAGGTTATCGTCCTTCTCGGGGACGGTGCGGTAGGCGATGGCTTCATCGACGATGGCCCCCATTTTCATGAGTTCCTTCGTGATGACATCGCGGGTTTCTTCGGCCTTCACCCAAAGGACGGAGACGTGCTCCATGCTCTGGTAGTCGCCCAGGGCTTTCACCAAGCCTTCGGCGACGAAGTCCTTCTCGGGCATGAGATCGACGGCGAGGTGGCGTGCGCGGACTTTCTCGGCGGTGCCGGGTCCGATGCAGGCGATGCGGACGCCGCCGATGCTGCGGGCGTCGTTGAAGAGCTTGTCGAACATTTTGAAGAAGGCATCGACGCCATTGGGGCTGGTGAAGACGATCCATTCGTAGGTGTGGCAGTCCTGGACGAGCTCGCCGAAGCCGAGGAGGTCGATGGGTTCCTCGATGCGGATGGTGGGTAGCTCGATGACGTCAGCGCCGAGGTCGCGCAGCTTTCGGCTGAGGACGCCGACCTGCTGGCGGGTGCGGGTGACGACGATCTTTTTGCCGAAGAGGGGGCGGTTTTCGAACCAGTTGATCTTCGGGCGCTCGGTGACGACATCGCCGAGGACAGCGACGGCGGGAGCTTTGAAGCCGGTCTCCTTCACCCGCTGGGCCATGGTGCTGAGTGTGGCGACGAGGGTCTGCTGTTTGCCATGGGTGCCCCAGCGGACGAGGGCCATGGGAGTGTCGGGGTTCGCGCCGTGCTTGAGGAACTCGCCGGTGATCTCGGCCATGCGCTCGACGCCCATGAGGAAGACTTTCGTGCCATCGGCGGCGGCGAGCTTTGCGTAGTCGAGGCTGGTTTCAGCCTTCGTTGGGTCTTCGTGACCGGTGAAAATGGTGAGCTGTGAGGCGTGGTCGCGATGGGTGACAGGGATGCCCGCATAAGCCGGAGCTGCGATGGCACTGGTGATGCCGGGGACGATCTCGAAGCGGACGCCTGCATCGGCCAGCTCGGCGGCTTCTTCAGCACCGCGACCGAAGAGCACGGGATCGCCACCCTTCAATCGAGTGACGGTCTTGCCCTCGCGGGTCAGTTTGACGATGAGGGCATTGATCTGATCCTGCGGCAGAGCGTGGTCACCGGCTTTTTTGCCGACGTAGATCTTTTCGGTGCCCTCTTTGGCATAGCGGAGGAACTCCGGATTGCAGAGGTAGTCATAGACGAGGACGTCGGCGGCCTCGATGCACTCCTTACCTTTGATGGTCATGAGGCCGGGATCACCCGGGCCGGAGCCGACGAGGTAACAGATGCCTTTGGAGGTAGCGGGAGCGGAGGTGGAGGCCATGAGAGGGAAAAAGAAATGGATGGTGCCGAGACTGCTCCATGCTGCAAATGATGTTGTGTTTGTGATCGACGCAGTTGTTTGTTCAAGCATTAGATTTTTGCCTGCAAACACGGGCAAACTGAAGATTCAACCCAGCGCTCTCAAACGCAGCCTTCTCATCGAGTACATTGTCTGCTCACTCTCGCTGATCCTTCGGGCACCATTTTCGCGCTTGGGGCCAAATTGATCGCGATTTTCGGCAAAGATCGCTTCCACGAAGTCTTTGCTTCCCAGCACCAGACCATCACTGAAATAACGCACTCTCAGCCGCACCATCTCTTCGGGACTCAGCTTACCCTTTTCGGCCAAGGTCTTTCGTGCGGCTTCAGCAGTCACACCTCGGCGCACCACGCCTTCATTCTGTGCGTCTTTGACCTCCACCATCACACTCTTGTAGCGATCCATCCACCGCGTCCCTCTGCGTTCGCGGCGCTTGTTGAACCAGCGGCTTAATCGCTCTTTGACCTGCTTTACATACAAAGACAGATCACAGAACCGCTTCTTGATCGCCTCCAGCTTCACCTGCACGAGCGATTCCATGCCCAGCTTCCTCAGCTCGGAGAATTCAGTGCGCAGCAGACCGACATAGGTTTTGATGTAGAGCATCTGGAGATGCTCCAGCAGCATTTCCTCCCCAGCAGGCCCTGCGAATCTCTCCAGCCAGCTCTCCCGTTTCGGCACTTCGATCAGAGCATGAAAATAATTGCCCATCACGCAGTAGGTCACGAGCCTCACTCCACAAAAGTCCGCCATGCGCCACAGGACACGCTTCAGTGCCTCCTTTTCGACATCATCAAAGTACACCTCACCGCCACAGGTTCGTAACATGACTTGGTAGCAGTAGCTCTCTAAAGGCCCCTTGCCGAGGATGTGCTTCCGTCCACCCGACCAAGAACGCGCTGCCGGATAGGGGGTCCGTTTTGGTATTGATCCCGATGAGCTGATTTTCCAGTGGATCGAGTTGATTGTCAGTGATTTAGGCGTCTTTCATGTCGGGCAAAAAAGATCAGGTGGGCAGATGCCTGGCATCTTTTTCTTTTTCTTTTCATCATGAACTGGGTCGCCAGAGCTAAAGAATCCCTCCCCGAGGGAAGACCGCTCGTTCCGATCATCCAATGGTCGCATCCGTAGCTCCCGCCAAGCCTTCCATTGGCACAAAAGCTGTCCATCCCCATCTGGAAGACGAGGAATGCAGCATCGGATTCCGATCATGACGCGCTTCCTTTAGCTTTCAGCACTTGCTACGATAAGCCCGTGGAGAGCTTGGGCTTCGCAGGTTTGCTCATAAGGTGCCCGGTGCAGTTCATCCGCCTCGTGGAGCGTGGGATGAATGCGCCGACGAGAACGTGAACCGCTGTTCCCCCCGCCCGCCTACCCCTTGACCGTCGCTCGCTTCCCCGCATTCACCCTGGTCCGCTTCTGCTTCGCTGGCGACAACGGCAGCCCAAACTTTAGCCTCAATCGTTCCGATACGGTGCTGTGTAGTCCTCTCTAAGAGTGCTGAGTGCAATCCCGCGGCGCTGGCAGCGTTTAGTCGTGATGCGTTACGTCGTAGCTGTCCTCTGCCTCCTTTCCGCCTTTGCTTCAGCGCAGGCAAAGAAGCTCAACGTCGTCTTCATCCTCACGGATAATCAGGGGGCGTGGACGCTGGGCTGTTATGGCAATCCAGACATCCGTACGCCGAACATTGATTCTCTGGCGGCGGGTGGGGTGAAGTTCACGCGCGCGATGAGCAGCAATGCCGTTTGTTCGCCGACCCGGGCTACTTTTCTCACGGGGCTGATCCCATCTCAGCATGGGGTTCATTCGTTCCTCGATCCGAAGTTCATGATGGGACCGGAGGCTTACAACACACTCGCGGAGTTCACCTCCATCGGCGAGATTCTGCGCGACTCGGGCTACACCTGCGGGCTGAGTGGAAAGTGGCATCTGGGAGCGAATCTGACGCCGAGTGAGGGCTTCGGCTTCTGGGTGACGAAGCCGGATGGCAGCACGCGGGAGTTTTATGATCAGAAGATCATCGAGAACGGGCGTGTCACCGAGGTGGCGGAGTACACGACAGACTTCTGGACGCGGCGAGGGATCGAATTCATCGAGACAAACAAGGACGAGCCGTTCTTCCTCTACCTGGCTTACAACGGGCCTTACTCGCTGGGTAATCTGATGTTCAATGAATCGAAGAACCGACATGCGGCCTACTATGCGGACAAGGAACTGCAAAGCTTCCCACGTGATGCGATGCACCCCTGGCAGCATCACAACAAGCAGTTTCACAATGACCCGCGGGCGCGCAGACGCATGGCGGCGGAGGTAAGCGGAGTGGATGATGGTGTGGGTGAAGTGATGGCGGCGCTGAATCGGCTGGGTTTGGAAAAGGACACACTGGTCGTATATTCGTCGGACCAGGGCTGGATGGGCGGGCAGAACGGCTTATGGGGAATGGGCGATCACACACGCCCCATCGGTGCGCATGAGCTGATGATGCAGATCCCGCTGATATTTCACCAGCCTGGCGTCGTGCCTGCGGGGGTGGCTTTAGACTTTCTGGTGAGCAATTACGACTTCCTTCCCAGCCTGCTCGGTCATCTCGGCTTGAGAGAAAAGCTACCCACGAAGCCAAAGCTTCCGGGGCGTGACTTCTCCGCCGTGCTCCGTGGTGAAAAGCTCCCATCATGGGATAACACTGTCTTCTACGAGATGGAAACCTGCCGCGCCGTGCGTGGTGAGCGCTGGAAGTATGTGCACCGGCATCCCAGCGGCCCTCATGAACTCTACGACATGCAGACTGACCCGCAGGAGCGCTTCAATTCCTTCGGTCAGCCGGGCACGGAGGCCATGACAAAAGAGATGGCAGGCAGGCTGGAGGTCTTTTTCCAGACTTATGCTGACCCTCAGTATGACCTCTGGAAAGGCGGGAGATCAAAGGCGAAGCGGGTGGAGTAAATCGAGATCTCAGACTGCCGGCACATGCGGTTAAAACAAACTCGGGAAATAGGGTGAGGCGAGGGTGAGGCGAGAATTGAAGGTGGCGCTCGACTTGCGAGCGGCCCCACGGTCCACCGCATTTCGCCCAAGCGATACCAGCGCCCTGAAGAATCCTTCATCATTGAGATAGAAGCATTGACATCACCGGGGCTGTTTTTACACTCCGCCTGTTTTATTTAGCAAACCAACAGCACACGGAACAGCGGAGGTCATCAGAGAATGAGGAACGACGACTTTGAAGAACAACCCAGGCGCGGCAGCCCGCCGCTGCATTCTGAGAAGATCATGACAGATCGGAAGATATTCTTCCTGGATCTGAAGGAGAACGAGCGCGGGCGCGTGATCAAAATCACCGAAGACGTGCGCGGACGCCGTGACACCATCATGCTGCCCGTGGAGGCTGCGGACGAATTCCTCGATGCCCTCCAGCGCATCCTCGAACTCGAGCGCGATCTCCCGCAGCATCCTTCACAGGCGGAATAAAGCCGGTCACGCCAAGATGCCCTTCACCACCTCACCAGCGAGGTCGGTGAGGCGGTAGTCGCGGCCTTGGAAGCGGTAGGTGAGCTTCAGGTGATCCACGCCAAAGAGACGCAGGATGGTGGCATTC
>CAYMHJ010000348.1:0-6609 GCA_964390165.1 uncultured Prosthecobacter sp.
TGGCCCATCACAGCGAGGCCGATCAATCCGAAGTCACTTTTTTTGCTCATAATTTAGGGGGCGAGTCCATACCTGCCCCCTCCGGCTTGGCAAAGGGGATTTTCCTCATGCACGGCATGAGCGGGGCTGATCGGACGGTTCGGGCGAGGGGCTGTTTTTGCCAGAATGGAAGATGTCAGCGGAGGGCGACGTGCTATGGTCCGCCTCGCAATCCCCACCCACATGTCTCAGATCACCTCATCCACCGGCTGGAGCAGCACTCCGCGCGCCGCCTTCCGTGCACGCGAGGACTGGAGTCTCAAATGGTGGATCATGTTTGCCATTATTCTATCGTTTGGCTTCCATGGGTTGCTCTATGTGAGCATGGATAAAATCAGCACAGTCTTCGGCAGCACCGCACGTGCGGTTCCTGAGAAGAAGATGCCTGATCGCATCAAGATCGACCCCCGGCTGCTCCAGGAGCAAAAGGCCATTCAGGAAATTCCCGAACTCATCGCGCCCGGCACTCAGCCAGACATCAAGGCTTTCGAAGCCAATCTCGATGACTTCGACAAAGCCCAGATGATCCCCGAGAACCAGGAGATCGACCTCACCCCGAATGTGAAAGAGGTGACCAACTTCCTCCGCGAAACCGATCCAGGCGATGGTCGCACACCCGGTGGCAGCAGGATGAACGACATGGCCTCCCTGCTCGCCCCCCAGGCAGCCATGGCCGCACCCGATCTCGCCAGCGCCATGGCAAGCGTGCGCCGCGACATCCTCTCCAAGCCCGTCTCCGAAAAGCAGATGCTCCTCGATGCCGGCGCACTGGAGCCCAAGGATGGCCAGGCCATTGACGCAGATCTCCTTGGCGAGGTCAAAAAACAGGGCCAGGGCGCAGGCGATGCCGCCGCGACCCGGGTGAAAGGCTTCAGCAATCTCGATGACCTGCTCGGTGGTGGTGGCCGCCTCGGTGGCAGCACAGCTCCGATCCTCATGCCCACGGATCTACTCTTTGAGTATGGCAGCGATCAGCTCGCTGAAGGAGCCCGCCTCAGCCTCATGAAGCTTGGCTTCCTCATTCAAAAGAACCCCAACAGCCTTTTCATCGTCGAAGGCCACACCGACAGCTTCGGTGGCGAAGACTTCAATCTCGACCTCTCCCTCCGCCGCGCCAATGCCGTCGTCGAGTGGCTGCGCAACTCCCTCCGTCTCGGTACGGACCGCATCCAGGCCGCCGGGATGGGCAAAAGCAAACCCATCGTCAGCACCAGCGGCAGCGTGGAAGAACAAGGCATGAACCGCCGCGTCGAGATCAAGGTGCGCGCGAAGAACTGAGGTCTTGTCTCCGAGAGGAAGGTCTGATCGCCTGCGTTCGTACCTCCTCCATGCCCAAAACTATCCTCGCTCTAGGCGCTCATTATGATGACTGCCCGTTCGGCCTTCCTGGCACACTTTTGAAAGCCGTGAAGCAGCATCATCGCGTCGTGATGCTCAGTCTGATCGGTGACTACGCGAACTGGCCGCCCGTGAAAGGCCGTGCCGAAGCGCTGAGGCAAAAGAGCATCGACATGGCGAAGGAGCGCGGGATCGAAATGCGCTTCCTGAACTATGCATCCATGGGCTATGAAGCCACGATGGAGGCCAAGCGAGCTGTGGCCCAGGTCGTCGCTGATGTGCAGCCAGACATCGCCTTCATGCTCTGGCCGCGTGACCGTCATCCCGACCATGAAGCCGCGAGCGCCATCTGCCATGCCGCCTTGTATCAGCCTGCACGCCTGCTTGGCAAAGACCAAGTCCGTGGTCCGAGCGAGGTCTATTGGTATGACAACGGCCCCGGACACACCATCGACTTCACGCCCGACACCTACTTCGATGTCAGCGATGAATGGCCCGCCGTGGTCGATTGGCTCGGCGGCCTCATGGCCTTCGTGCGCAACGGCCCTTTCGATCCGCAAAAAGACGCCGCCGTGGAGACCAAGACCGTGCTCGCACGGTATCGCGGCCTCGCCAGCGGTGTGAAATACTCCGAAGCAGTCCGTGCAGTTCGCCCAGTCACACGTGATCTGACCTGAGCTTATCTTATCGCGTCCAAAACTTCATTTGAGACGCCTTGGGCTTTCTCCATCACCATGCACACCCGCCGCCATTTCATCTCCGCCATCACCGCCGCGCTTGGCGGTTCCGTTTTTGCCGCTGACGGCAAGCCCAAGACCATCGTGCTGCAATCCGCGTGGGACACCGTGAACATCGGCGACATCGGCCACACGCCGGGCACGCTGCGCGTGATCGGGGAGCACCTACCGGAGGTGAAGATCGTGCTGTGGGCGATGAAGCTCGATGAGCGAGTCATCGCGATGCTGAAGACGCGTTTTCCGTTGGTGGAGATCCTTCAGGGCAACCTCTTTAAGGACGGCGAAAACGACCGCAAGCTCCAGGAGGCAGTCAAAGCCTGCGATTTCTTCATCCGCAACTCCGGCATGGGGCAGGACATCACCTTCATGCAGTTTTGCCAAAAGCACGGCAAGCCCTACGGCCTCTTCGGCCAGTCGTATTTCCCCAGCATGGTCGAGGGCAAGGGCGCGGAGGAGCGCATCGCGTTGCTGAATGGCGCTTCATTCATCTACACGCGTGAAACGAAGACGCTCAAGATTCTTCAAGGCGCGGGCATCAAGGCCGCCGCGCTGCAATTCGGCCCTGATGGCTGCTTCGGCATCGATGTGCGTGATGAAGAACGCGGACTCGCGACGATGAAGAAGCTCGGTTTGGAGGATCGGAAGTTCATCACGGTCCAAGTCCGCACGAATACGCCCAAATATCCCGGCGTGGATGACACGCGCACGCCGAAGCTCAACCCCTTGCATCCCACGCCCGAGCAGATCGCCGACGATGAGCGTCGTGCCGCGAAGTATCGCGAATTGGTGACGCTTTGGGTGAAAAAGACCGGGCACAAGGTGCTGATCGCCCCCGAGACGATCAAGGAGATGGGCCACAACAAACGCCTCATCCACGATCCGCTGCCGCCGGAGATTCAGAAGCACGTCGTGAACCTGGAGTATTTCTGGAACGCCGATGAAGCCGCCTCGATCTTCGCCCGCGCCCACACCATCGTCTGCCACGAGCCACATTCACCCATCATCGCGCTGGCGAACGGCACGCCAATCATCCACACCTACTCCGAGTTTCATTCGCCGAAGTGCTGGATGTTCAAAGACATTGGCCTGCCCGAGTGGCTGCTCGAAATGGACGAGACGCCTGTCGAAAAGATGGCGGAGACGCTCTTTGCCATCGACGCCGATTATCCCGCCGCCGAGGCGAAGGTAAAAAAGGCCATGGCTTATGTCCACGAGTGCTTCGCTGGCTCGATGAAGCATGTGAAGGGCGTCATGAACGCCGCGTGAAGCATTAAGGCCGCTCATGCGTTATCAGCGGCCATGCTCCTTCGCCCAGCCTTCGCATTCCTGCTCCTGAGCAGCGCCTTCCCGTTGCGTGCTGACGTCACGCTTGTGGGTGAAGGCAAACCGCGCGCCGTCATCGTCACGCCAGATCGTCCGACGCGTGTGGTGGTTTATGCGGCCGAGGAACTGGCGCGGCATGTCGAGAAGGCGTGTGGAGTAAAGTTGGAGATTGTTGCCGAGAGTACGGCCAAAGTGGATGCACGTTCGCGCATTTATCTTGGTGCCTGTCGCGAGACCGGCGTGGTAGTGGACAAACTCGCGCCCGAAGCATTTGTGCTGCATGTGACGAACGGCGCGATCTTCATCGCGGGCAACGACGGCGGCCGTGATCCGTTGGATGCGGACACAAGCGCGGGCACGCTCTGGGGCGTGTATGAATGGCTGGATCGCGATCTCGGCGTGCGCTGGCTGTGGCCGGGCGAACTCGGCACGTATGTGCCGAAAACGAAGACCGTGACAGCCAAGTCATGCGACGAGACCATTGCGCCGCGCTTTTTTTCAGCGCCGCATCCGTCCGGGACTTGGTTTTGAAAGCACCCATCCTGCGCTGGGCTTTACCACAGCGGCGGCGAAGGAGTTCAGTGACGAACAAGCCGTGTTCCTGCGACGGCATCGCATGGGGCGGAGTTATCCGGTGAGTTATGGCCATGCATTCACTGACTGGTGGGAGAAGGACGGCAAGGCGCACCCGGAGTGGTTTCAGCTTCTGGAGGGAGGCAAACGTGGCCCGAAGAAGAAGGACGGACGCTTTTCCATGTGCGTCTCGAATCCCGATCTCCAGCACGAGATCACCGCACGCTGGACCGCGAAACGTCCGCCAGATGCGAGAACGCCCGGCTTCATCAACGCCTGCGAAAATGACATCCTCGGCCTCTGCGCCTGCGAAAACTGCCGTGCTCTCGATGGACCCGCGCCTGCGGATTATCTCACGTTTTATCCACCGGACTCGAAGGTGGCCGGCTCGCGCTTTGTCTCAGATCGTTATGCGAAATTCTGGCTGGGCGTGCAGCGGCAGGCACCCGCAGGAAGCACGGTCGTTGGTTACGCCTACTTCAATTACTTCTCGGCCCCCACGAGCGGCATCAAACTCAACCCGAACATCCTCATCGGCTACTGCCCTTCGGCAGGATGGTTCCCGCGCTCCGATGCGGAGCATGTGTGGATGAAGCAGCAGTGGACAGGCTGGCGCGAGACGGGCGCTAGACTCTTCATGCGCACGAATCACCTGCTCGACGGCTACTGCATGCCCTTCATTTTCGCGCATCAGTTCGCCGATGAGTTTCATCATGCGGTGAAGCACGGCATGGTGGCCACGGATTACGACTCCCTCACCGGTCACTGGGCCACGCAGGGGCCAAATCTGTACGTCGCCTCACGCATGCATGTGCGGCCCGAGGCTTCAGCGGATGATTTGCTCGCCGAATACTTTTCCGCATTTGGTGCCGCAGCTTCCCAGGTGAAGAACTACTTCACCTACTGGGAAAATTTCACTACGAGCAGCCGCGAAAAGCTCAACCAGACGATGGAGACACTGCAAACCTCCCGCTGGCGGAACTGGGCCAAGGCTGCGCATGTCTTGTATCCGCCGGAATGCTTTAAACCTGCCGAAGCGATGCTCGAAGAAGCTGCGAAGGCCGCGCATAATGATTCGGAAGCCACCGCGCGAGTGGCATTTCTCCAACTCGGCCTTCAACACGCAAAACTCTGCTCTCGCGTCGCCTCCAAGCTCACTCTGGCGAGCTCCACGGCCTCGAAAAATGAGATCAAGCAAGCTCTCGATGAACTGCTCGTCTTCCGCCGGGCGAACGAACGATCCGGCATTGGCAACTTCAACCACCTCGCCTGGGTGGAGGAGCTGAGCTGGAAATTGTCCGAAGAATCCCGCCAGACCCCCGATTTGTATCCGTGATGCCCACACGCCGCGCTTTCATTCAACACAGCACCCTTTGCCTCGCTGGATTCAGCGGGCTTCAAGCCGCCGATACGGAGGCCAGCCCACTCTTGCGTGTCGGTTTGATGACCGATCTTCACTACGCGGATAAGAATCCGACCAAGACACGCTTTTACCGCGAGGCGCTGGCAAAGCTCGACGAGGCCGTGGGGCACATGAACCGCGAAAAGCCTGCCCTGGTGGTCGAACTCGGCGATTTCATTGATCAGGCGGATTCCGTGGAGAAGGAGATCGAATGGCTGAAGACAATGGAGTCGCACTTCGCGAAGCTTTCGATGCCTAGGCACTACGTCTTGGGCAATCACTGTGTAGGCACGCTGACGAAGCAGGAGTTCGCGCAACACACGAAGGCCGCAGGCGGACATGCGTCGTTCGAAAGCAATGGCGTGACCTTCTTGATCCTGGATGCCTGCTTTCGCGAGGACGGCACGCCGTATGAGCGAAAGAACTTCAACTGGCAGGACGCGAACCTGCCTAAAGCCGAGCTGGCATGGCTTGAGAGCGAATTGAGCAAAGCCAGCGGCCCCGTGATTGTGCTGGCGCATCAACGACTCGATCTCGACAAGGCTCATGCCGTGCGCAATGCGGCTGGAGTGCGAGCGCTGCTAGAAAAGTCCGGCAAGGTGCTCGCCGTCTTCCAAGGTCATTCGCACAAGAACGACTACCAGCAAATCGCCGGCATCCATTACACCACGCTGGTAGCGATGGTGGAAGGCAGCGGCACGGAAAACAGCGGCTATACGATGCTGGATGTCATGCCAGACAGCTCGCTGCGCTTGAACGGCTTTCGCAGGCAGGTGAACCGCAAGTTGGTGGGGGTTTAGCCCGCTACGGCTTTCTGCCGTAGCTTCCAGAACATAGCAATTGCCGATCTAGAGATGGCCCGTGGGGGCATAGCACATGGCTGTGATGCGCATTTCTGTTGATGAACGGCAACCAAAGCGTTCATCCTGGCAGAGTCGTTGATTGCTTGCATGTTGGCTGACAGACCATGGCAGCGGAGCCCCCTCATCCATCAACGGTAGCGAACCCAGAAAGCTCGGGAGGCAAGGGGCCTGACTTTGAGCGTCGGGTGGCTGCGCAGCTCGTGTGTAGCGCGCTCACGGGCATGTCGGTGGAGCCCTTGGGCTGCCCGATCTCAAAAATATGGTTTCAGGCGGGACATCTTCACTGTTCCGTGGAAGACATCGTGTGCGAGGCAGTATCGAGCGATCATTCGCG
>CAYMHJ010000349.1:0-6597 GCA_964390165.1 uncultured Prosthecobacter sp.
CTGAGCAGGGCATCACCCAGCCCGGCACCACCATCGCCTGCGGTGACAGCCACACGGCCACCCACGGCGCTTTCGGAGCCATCGCCTTCGGCATCGGCACCACCCAGGTGCGCGACATTCTGGCTACGCAAACCATGGCCCTGAGCCCCATGAAGGTCCGCCGCATCAATGTGGACGGCCAGCTCCGCCCCGGCGTGTATTCGAAGGATGTCGCCCTCCACATCATCCGCCTGCTCGGTGCCAATGGCGGCATCGGCTACGCCTACGAATACGGCGGCAGCACCTTTGACGGCTTCACGATGGAAGAGCGCATGACCGTCTGCAACATGAGCATCGAAGGCGGTGCCCGCTGCGGCTATGTGAACCCGGACGAGAAGACCTTCGAGTATCTCAAAGGCCGCAACTACTCCCCGAAAGGCGACGCCTGGGATACCACCGTGGCCGAATGGCGCGCCGTCGCCTCCGATGCCGACTGCGTCTATGACGACGTCGTAAACATCCGTGCCGAGGACGTGCCACCCACCGTCACCTGGGGCACCAGCCCGGACCAGGCCATCTCCGTCACCGAGAACGTCCCCACCCCCGAGAGCGCCGCCACCGAACCAGGTCGCATCTCCATCCAGGAAGCGCTCGACTACATGAAGCTCCCCGCCGGTCAGCCCATCAAGGGCACCAAGATCGACGTCGCCTTCATCGGCTCCTGCACCAATGGCCGCATCAGCGACTTCCGCGAAGTGGCGAAGTTCATCAAGGGCCGCAAGGTCGCCGCTGGGGTGAAAGCCATCGTCGTCCCCGGCAGCCAAGTCGTCGATGTCATCGCCCGCCAGGAAGGCTTGGACAAAATCTTCACCGACGCCGGCTTCGAATGGCGCAACGCAGGCTGCTCCATGTGCCTCGCCATGAACCCCGACAAGCTCGTCGGCGACCAGCTCTGCGCCTCCTCCTCGAACCGCAACTTCAAAGGTCGTCAAGGCAGCCCCACCGGCCGCACCGTCCTCATGAGCCCCGTCATGGTCGCCGCCGCCGCCCTCACCGGCAGCATCGCCGATGCCCGTGAGGTGTTCTCCATCGCTGGTTAATCTCCCATGAAAAACCTCCTCTTATTCCTCGCCGCCATCGCGGTCGCCCTCGCCCTCACCAATCCCAGCGAGGCCGACTACCGCGAGCACGTGCGGCAGAAAGAGGGCGTCGCTGGCACCGTCGGCATGGCCGTCGCCGATCTCCTTTCCGGGGGCAAAAAAGGCGGCATCAACCGCGACAACTACCTCGTCGCCAGCCGCTTCTACCTCGGTGGCGATGGCATCCTCCCGCGCGAGGACATCGCCTGGGGTATTGCCGGGTTCTTCATCGAGACCAAATGAGGCTTACCCTCCTGCTCGCCACGGTTTCGCCATCGGATGAGATCGACGAGAAGCTCTTCTTCTTCGCCGCCGCCTGCTTCATCCTCGCGGCAGGGCTGGCCTTGATCGCGGCGGGCATCCATCTCTTTGCCCCGCAAAAAAACAAGCTCGGCAGCGCCATCGCTCTCACCGGACTGGTGCTGGCCCTGGCAGAGTTCGCCTTCGCCTGGCACGTCCGGCACATCGACTTCGTGCCTATCGGCATCGATGGCACCGCGCCCAGCCCGCCCTTGTTAAAATCCCTTTTCGTCCCCTTCGTGCCCGTCCTCATGAACGGGCTCCTGCTCATCGCCCATCGGAGAGCTGGCGGGAAACCCCTGCCCTGACAAAACCCGTACTCAGGCAACCAATCTGTGGCCTATCAAGCTGCTGACAAAACTCACGATCTATGAATGATCTGAACTGTTAGCCGACCTCGCGCGCATCCTGTGAACGAAAACCAAAACAAGCTGAGATCAGTGCGCTTTCCGATAGGACGAGTCTTCGTCTTCGGGCTCATTACATTTATCGTCATCGGCCTTGTCACTCCACATCTAACCTTTATTCACCGGCCTCGCTTTGTTCGGCACTGGAGCGAACGGCTTCGCACCATCGATAGCCTCGACGCGGCCAAACGCTTCGAAGCGGGCGAGCCTGTTTTCGTCCGGGCGTTTCCCTCAGGAGAGTGGCTCATAGCCACCTGCGAGCACTCATGCTGCTCAGGCGCAGGCTTCGACGCGACGGTTATTCGCGACAGCACCGGCGCGATCTACTCCGATATGACACATACATTCTGCGGCATCGAGGGCATGTCATCGGAGCTTTCTCAGGTTTCTGCGGATGCACTTTCCGTCTTCTATCCACGTCTGACACAACTCAAGCTCCAAAAACAATGAGACTGGAAGCGCCTACAAAACGCTGCGGCGAACAGGCTCCGCAGTCACGGCACCTGAAGCAAACCACCGCCTCCCCCCCCCCCAGCAGGTGCCGCGTCCACTGTGCTAGCGGACGATGGCATCAAGTCATCATGGGCCTGACCTTCCCCCTCATGATCGGCGGTGCCCCGGCGGCCTTCTTCCACCTGGTGGTGACGGGCAGCCCCTGGCTCCAGCGACTTGTGAACTGGGGCTGGCGGGAGCCTCGGGTCTGCATTCCTGTCAGCCCCGTCCGGTGTGACGACTCTTTGACTGACAGGGTCAGGGAAGCGCGTTCTCTGGCTGCCCATTCATCCAGCCTTCGGTCCATACGCCCGACTCACATGCCCCAGCCCAGCAACCACAGCACCCGCCGCGTCGTCCTCGCCAGCTTCATCGGCACCACCATTGAGTGGTACGATTTCTTCCTCTACGTCACCGCCTCCGCGCTGGTGTTTGGGAAGCTCTTTTTCACCCAGATGGACCCGCTGGCGGCCACGATGGCGGCCTTTGCCACGAACGCGGTCGGCTTCTTCGCACGACCGCTCGGCGGCATCGTCTTCGGTCACTTTGGCGACAAACTGGGGCGCAAGTCCATGCTCGTCACCACGCTGATGATGATGGGCCTGGCCACCTTCGGCATCGGCCTGCTGCCGACGTATGACCAGGCGGGCATCCTCGCGCCCATCCTGCTCGTCTCGCTGCGCTTCATCCAGGGGCTCGGTGTCGGCGGCGAATGGGGCGGTGCGGTGCTCATGGCCGTGGAGCATGGCAAGGCGGGGCAGCGCGGTTTTCTCGCAAGCTGGGTGCAGGCGGGTGTCCCCGTGGGCCTGCTGCTGGCCACCGCCGTCTTCCGCACGCTCTCTTCCGTGATCCCGGAGGAATCCTTTCTCGTCTGGGGCTGGCGGATTCCGTTCCTGATCGGCATCCTGCTGCTCGGCGTCGGCATGTTCATCCGCCTGCGCATTCTGGAGAGCCCCCTCTTCACCGAGGCCAAGAAGAACAACACCACGACCGAGATGCCCATCTTCGAGGTCATCCGCCGCTATCCGCGCAATGTCCTGCTCGCCATGGGCGCGCGCTTTGGTGAGAACGCCTTCTTCTATATCATCACCGCCTTTGTGCTCACCTATGCCACGCAGCAGGCGGGCTTCACCAAGGATCAAGTGCTCCAGGGCGTGCTCATCGGCTCCGCCGTGCAGTTCTTTGTCATCCCCTTCTTCGGCTGGCTCTCGGACCGCATCGGCAGGCGGCCCGTGTACATCGGCGGAGCCATCTTCATCATCCTGTTTGCCTTCCCCTTCTTCTGGCTCATCGACCTCCGCTCCACCACCGCGCTCGCCTTTGCCATCACGCTCGGCCTCATCATCCACAGCGCCATGTATGGCCCGCAGGCCGCCTTCTTCTCAGAGCTGTTCGGCACCCGCGTGCGCTACAGCGGTGCTTCGCTCGGCTATCAGCTCGCCTCGCCACTCGCCGGCGGCCTGGCACCGCTCATCGCCACCGCACTGCTCGCCAACTCCGGCGGCAAGCCCTGGCCCATCGCCCTCTACCTCATCGGCATGGCCGGGATCACCATCATCTCCGTCTGGCTCGCCGAGGAGACGAACGTGAAGTCGCTGGATCAATCCTAATCCCGCTCCACCGCCATCGCGATGCCCATGCCACCGCCGATGCAAAGGCTGGCGATGCCGCGCTTGTAGCCCTTGTCTTCCATCAAATGCAGCAGCGTGACCAGCACACGCGCGCCGCTGGCACCAATGGGATGCCCGAGAGCGATGGCTCCGCCGCGTTGGTTGAGCTTTTCGAGATCGAGTGACAGCTCACGAGCACAGCCAAGCGTCTGCACGGCGAAGGCTTCGTTGATCTCGATGGTATCGACCTCATTGAGCTTCCAACCCGTGAGATCACAAAGCTTGCGGATGGCTCCGACAGGCCCAAGCCCCATGACGGCGGGATCACAACCGACAGCCGCCGTGGCGATGATGCGGGCGCGTGATTGCAGGCCGTGCCTTTGCATCGCTGCTTCACTGGCGAGCAGGACCATCGCGGCTCCGTCGTTGATGCCGGAGGAGTTTCCCGGAGTCACCGTGCCGTCTTTGCGGAAGGCAGGCTTGAGTTTGGCGAGAGATTCCAAAGTGGTGTCAGCACGCGGATGTTCATCACTCGTGACCTCCGCCACAGGCACGATCTCGCGGATGAAGGCTTCACGACTCGCAGCGACTCGGCTTTGACTGAGCACGGTGAATTCATCCTGCTGCTGGCGTGTGATGCCATGCTTGTCAGCGATCCGCTCCGCAGTCTCACCCATGCCGATCTTCAGCAACGGATCGCTGAGGCCATCGACAAACATGGCGTCCTGCATCGAGAGATCGCCGAGCTTTTTCCCCCAGCGGGCATCCATGACATAATGCGGTGCACGGCTCATCACCTCGACACCGCCAGCGAGCACGAGATCACTCTCTCCACTGCGGATGGCATCCGCCCCGAGCGCCACCGCTTTGAGCGAAGAGCCACAGGCCATGTTCACGGTGTAAGCAGGCACATGCTCAGGAAGGTCGAGCTTCAAGCCCACCTGCCGCGCCACATTCATGCCGCAGCCAGCTTGCAGCACCTGACCGAGAATGACCTGGCCGATGTGCTCACGAAGCATCGTCGGCACCACCGCATCGGCGATGGCAAAGCCGAGATCGGTGGCGGTGATGGATTTCAGGCCACCGCCAAAGCGGCCGATGGGAGAGCGTCTGGAGTCAATGATGTGAACGGGATTCATGGGAGTCAAAGGGTCAAGGCGGGCTTGAATTCCATCTTATCGAGGATGTCGGTCTGCAAATCATACCCGTCATTGATTTCAACGAGCCGCAGGCCGCCGACCGTGAGTTCAAAGACGGCTCGCTCAGTGACATAAAGCACCTGCTGACCATGGGCGAAGGCGGTGGGCCCGTGGAAACAGATGTGCTGGATCTTGTGCACGAACTTGGGCTGGCCCTTCGCGAGGAAGGTGCAGCAAAAGACAAGTCGGCGGGCGCTTTGAGCGATGTTCACAAAGCCGCCGACGCCCGCGAAACGATCCGCGAAGCTCGTGACATTCACGCTGCCCTCCGCATCCACTTCCACCGCACCGAGCACGGCGATGTCGAGCCCGCCGCCGTCGTAGAAATCAAATTGCGATGGCTGGTCGATGATGGCCTCGGGGAAGTGGCTGCAACCAAAGTTCAGTCCCGAAGCTGGCACGCCGCCGATGGGACCGCTTTCCACGGTGAGGGTGAATTCGCTCAGCCTTCCCGTCTCCGCTGCGACCATGGCCACACTTTCTGGCAGGCCGATGCCGAGGTTTACGATGTCACCCGCACGAATCTCCCGCAGCGCTCGCGCACCGATGACCTTGCGCTCAGACTCCGGCATGGTCGGCAGCTTGAAACCTCCATCGCTGGTGACGACGAAGTCTTCATTGAAGATCTCGCCAAAGGTCTGGTCGTGCTGCACGCCATCGCTAACGACGAGGTAATCCACCAAAATGCCCGGCACGCGCACGGACTTAGGGTCGGGCAGTTGATCGACGATCCGCTCGACCTGCGCGATGACGATGCCGCCGTGATTCCTTGCCGCCTGGGCGATGGGTAGCACCTCGCCAATCAGGCCTTCTTTATCCATGCTCAGATTGCCGCGCTTGTCGGCATAGGTCGCACGGATGAGCCCGACATGAATCGGCACTGGCTTGTAGCGCAGCCAGGATTGGCCATCGAGTTCGAGTCGCTCCACGAGTGGCTCCGTGGTGCGTGCATTCATCCGCCCGCCACTTTGCGCAGGGTCGATAAAGGTATTCAGCCCCACCTGCGTGATGAGTCCGGGCCGCTTCGCCGCGATCTCGCGCAACAGCACACTGAGCACGCCTTGCGGGAAGTTGTAGGCCTCGATCTCGTTCGCCAAAGCCAGTGTGCCAAGCTTCGGCGCGAGGTTCCAGTGCCCGCCGATCACGCGTTTGATCAAGCCTGCGTGAGCGAAGTGGTTCAGCCCACGCTCAGCCCGATCTCCCTGCCCGGCGCAGTAATAGAGCGTGAGATCATTGGGTGTGCCGGTTTCGATAAACCGCCGCTCCAGGGCCGCCGTCAGCATCTCAGGATGCCCCGCTCCCACAAACCCACCCACCGCCACCGTAGATCCCGAAGGAATGGCGGCGATGGCTTCGTCAGCAGTGGCGATGATGGCTGGGGCGCGCATATCAGCCTCTCCAGCCGCCGTTGATCTCAATCGTCTGACCCGTGACGTAACTGGCCAGCGGCGAGCAGAGGAAGAGCACGACG
>CAYMHJ010000350.1:0-6582 GCA_964390165.1 uncultured Prosthecobacter sp.
GAGCGCGAGCGTGCGCAGACTTTGCGGCTGCCGGTCTGCCGCCGGAATCCACTGGGCGAGGAAGAGCTGGTTGTCCTTCTGAGTTTGTCCCACGATCTTCCCTTCACCAAGGTCGATCACCTGCTCCAGGGCATCAGGATCACTCGCGGAGGTGATGCGGAGTTTGGCCGAATCAGAACTGCTGTCCACCAGACGCATGACCAGACCGCCCCCCGCCCAGTTCGATTCCCCGTCCTCGATTTGCACGAGGGAGTCTCCGATGGGCACCACACGGTCCGTACGCCAGGCAAGAGGAAGCTGCAAAACTGGTGTTCCATTCGTGGCGGAGTCTGTGCTGTGAACGATGAGCTCCTGGCCGGAGATGGTGACGAAGTGCCCCGCGATGAAGCTGCCACGACGTGGGTTGAAGTTGTGCTCAATGGTGGCGCCGGCGGTGAGAGTGTCTGCACCAACGTTGACGACCTGGATGGCCTTTTGCTGGCCGCCTGTGTTCCAATCCCAGCTCTGGAAGGGCACCATGACCACGCCTTGATCCGGCAGATACTCGACTGCTTTTTCATCGTAGTTTACCTCACTCCAACTGCGCCCGCCTTCTGGTCCGAGCGCCAGCCTGGAGAGCAACGCTGGGGCGGTGACATCAGCCACCTCGAAGAGGGAGACGGTGACGCGACCACTTTCGACGCCGACGGCGAGGAGCCGATCACCGAGAGGTTCCAGGTAGGTGCTCCAGCCGGGGACTTCGAGCACGCCGGAAAGCACGGGTGCGGCGGGATCGGCGAGATCGACGATGAAGAGCGGATCAATCTGCAGGAAAGTCACGACATAGAGCTTGTCTCCGTCAAAGCGGGTGGCGTGGAGGTTTTCACCACGAGCGCCTTCAAGTTCCAAGGCGGCGAGCGGGGTGACGGTGCTGCCGGTGATGGGGAAGGTCTCCACCCAGGTCTGCCGGTCACTCCAGTTCCGATAGTCGATAGAGACGGCCACGATGGCATCCCCAACGATGCCGAGTTTGAACTTGTCCTGAATGTGCCCGCGCGGCGTTAATGTCTTCACGAGACGCGGAACGGCGGCGATGTCGATGAGATGCAGGGAGCGATGAGTGACGGCGGCATTCGCAGTCCCATGATTCGTGGCAAGGAGGAGGTACCCGCCAGATGCCTGAAGCACGGCATGGTGGGCGGGGAAGCGGAGAGTGCCTAGTTTTGAGGCGGCGGTGAGGTCCGTGAGATCGATGCTGGTGAGCACCGCTTCACCAGAGATGCTCGCATTCCAGACACTGCACAGTACATGCAGTGTGGTGCCGATGAGACGGCTGTCGGTGATGGATCCCTCCAGCGGCACTTCTCCGACGATCACCGGCACACCATCTGTCACGCGGATGAGCCAGATGGTGGCCGCGCCCTGGCGGGCTTTGTCATGGGAGCGTCCCAGAAGTGCCACCTGGGTACCGGCGGCATCGAGCACAAACATTTGTTCGCCGCTGGAGGGCAGGCGCAGGCTGCCAGTGCGCACTGGCTGCGTGGGGTCACTGAGGTCCAGGATTTGCAGACCGCGGTATTGATTGAAGAAATAAACCTGGTCTCCCACGATCTGCCAGATGTCTGACTCCACAACGGTCTGCGTGGAAACCGTGGTTGTGCGAGTGTCGGTCACGGCGAGATTGGTCGTGCCATTCAGGGCGATAGTGCCACCCATCACCAGCCCCCCGCTGGAGTTGCTGGCGGAAAGATTCTTGCGGACAAAGCTGCGCTTTCCATGACGGAAACGTGCGGGGAATTTCGCGTTGCGGTAGCCCTGCGCGCGCAGGCTGGATGCGGGGATGTCCGCCGCGAGCCTGAAGGTGACCAATCTCGTGGCACCGGGAAGCAGGCTCATCGTGGAAGTGGAGGGATAGGCCACAGAGAGCGGCTTCCAGCCTTCACCAGACTTCTGCTCCAGCACCACCTGCGTGATGCCGCGTTCCACGGCCACGGTGACAACTTTCTTTTTCAGCATGAGGCGCAAAGTCACTGCTGGAGCTGCAGTGGCACCGCCTGATTCAGCATGTGCTGGAGGCGGACTGCCGAATAATGTAAGCGCGACAAGGCAGGCTAGTAGACGGGGTATCATGGCGGGTTTGGGTGGGTGAGATTACTGGAAGATGGGCGGGGCTGGCAAGCCTGCTGATGGCTTGCCTTTGTCAGCTAGGGGGCTGGCGGGGTGGTCGGTTGAGACCCGTTTTGGACAGGCACAGCGATGATGGCTGCGGCGCTGCCGCTGGCATTGATAGCCTGGACTCCCGACAGGATGGCGGCATCATAAATAGTTAGCTGGTCCATCCTGATCGAGAAGGCCACGCTGGCCAAACTGCCGGCCAAATCCAAGGTGGTGCTAACAGACCGGACAGCAGGAAGGTTGCTGATCTGCTGCGGGCCGATGCTCACGCGGTCTCCGCTGACGGTGGCGGTGAGCAATTCACCAGCCTCGGCTCCGGAGGGATCAGGCGTCAATGTGGCTGTCGGCTGGAACCCAGCACCTTCGACAGTCTGCTGGAACTGCTGCAACTGCTCCTGAGTCAGCAAGCCCTCGGGTGGAGCGGAATCCTCTGGCACCACATAGAGGGCAAAGGTGGGCATGGGGATCAGTCCCAGCAGATCTCGCGAGTCCGTCATCTGGCGCAGCGCCTCCCACTGCCCGCGTGAGATACTGGCGGAGCCATCCTCCATCACTGATACCCCGAGCCATGCGGCATCCTCCCAGAGTGCCTCCACACGATCTGCGTCCTCGACCATCGCCACACCATCTGGTGTGAGGCGGCCCGCCAGCAGCTCCCCCAGCGCACGCTTCTCAGTCACCTGGGGGAAGATGCCCAGCTGAAGGATGAGCGTGATGCTCGTGGCCTCCACCTGCACATCGCACCCGGCCAGAGCGGCCACGGCGCGCACAGCTTTAAGATAGGGGATTCTGGCGGTCTGGAGAGTCACCCGCCGCGCCGCCGCACCTGCAGGCACGGTCACATGCAGCGAATTCAGTGGCAGGGTCTTCAGGTAGTCGGCCTGCACGAGCTGTTGCTGCAGGATCGCCAGTGCCTGGCTTAGCGGCACGCGGTCCAGCATCACACCATTGAGGAAGAAGCCATCCAGCCGCTCGGTTAGGGTCACTTCAGTCGCAGGTGGAGCATCTGGGGTGGGAACGATGACGAGATTCGGTCCAGGTGCGGTCTGAACCTTCGGAATAACTGCAGGTGGCGAGACGGATGGCACGGGAGTTTTCCTCATCGGCTCCACCACTTTGGCCGTTTCCAAAGACGCCGCAGGCCAGAGCATCGTCGTGATCAGCCCCAGCACGACCAATGCGGCGGCCATCGCGAAGCCGCGCATCGAAGCAGACGGCTGCGGAGGTGGCGCCGGGATCATCTTGGTGCGCGGCGTGACGGTTAGCACCCTGCGCGCTTCGATCTCCACATCCAGCGCCTTCACCGTGTCCGCCAGCAGACTGTCAAATCTGGCGACAGCAGCAAACTCGGCAGCGCATTCCGGGCACTCCGTGATGGCGCGCCAGAGCAGCTCCGCCTCCACATCCGTGGCGGTGTTATCCATCCAGCGGGCGGCGAGTTCGGCGAATTCAGGGCTGTCTGCGCGCGTAATCATGATTCGTCCAAGGTAAGGCCCAGCCGACGCTGCACACACTCGCGGAGCTGGCGGCGCAGACGGCTGAGGGTTTGATAAAGGGCATCCACACTAAGACCCGTATCAGCAGCCATGGTCTCGATGCTGTGATTCTGATGATAGCGCTCCCGGATGAAGCGACCGCTGCGCTCCGGGAGTTGCTCCAGGCAATGATGCAGCGCCTTTTCACGGTCCGCCCATGGAGCCTCCGCCTCATCCGCCGCGAACCCGGCTGAGAGCGCCTCCAGCGTCTCCGCCGTGCAGGTCTCCGGCAGCTTTCCACGCAGGCGGCGGTCTTCCAGGATCTTGCGGATGGCGATCCCCCGTGCCCAGGCACCGAAGGGTCGGACCGGATCATAGAGGTCGAATTTCTTCCACAGGATCATCGCCACCTCCTGAAACACATCCTCCCGCGTCACTACATCACGCACCGCCGCGCCGATGAAGGCCCGCAGATCCGCCTGTATAGGCAGGAAGTGCGGGAGAAACTGGTCGTGGCTGGGATCAGACATGGTGGTGGTTCATCCACACTTTGGCAGACCTCCCGGATTCCTGACAGAAAATCTTCAGCGGCCCCAGCTCACCGGCTTTTCCTGAGCAGCTGCATCTCCTCAGCGCTCATTTCGAGGTCGATCACGCCACACTGCTCTGGCCACCAGAGGTCCAGCGTGCTGTCCTTCATCCATTGCTTCAGCGTCAGGCCTGTGATGTCCATGTGCGGAACTGGATGGGCAAAAACTCATCACGCGGATTCTCGCGCTGACGCAGGGTCGGTTGTGCCCAGGGTCATGCTGAGCTGCCGTGGAGTCGATCACTCAGACTCGAGATCCTTGATCTTGGGGGCATGCCGCGTGCTGCCAATGTAGCCAGGCTTCATCCACACAAGCTGCTGAAGGCTCACATTCTCCTTCGTCACACCTGTGCCAGGAAGCAGCACATCGCCAAACGACACCTTTTGCAGTGTGCTCATCCAGCCATGCCGCATCGCGCGCCAGTCGCTGAACCCGGTCACCTCCCACTGCCAGATCAGACGTTTGCCAGACGCATGGATCATCAGCATCGGACGCATCGACCAGTAACTGTTTTGACCACTCAGCAGGCGAAATCCTTCTCTCACTGTTAGCGTGATCGTCGTGGGCGATTTCGAACCTCGACCATCCTTGCCGACCTCAATGTCCACCACCGCCAGCTCCGCTTCTGGCGACTGGATGCGCGAGCCCACTTTCAACGGCGCGTTCCCCAGCTCGCGCACCTGGGTTCACTGCACGCCCCATTGCATGTCCACCTCCACGGGCGTCTCCAAATCCTCCAGCATGGGCAGGAAGGGTAGAAACATCGTTTTTGGCTGCTGCCATAATCCATCGTCAGCGCATCCGCAGGCCATGGAGCAGTAAAGTCTCCACCAAGCGCCCGCCCAAACACCATGTAGCTGATGTTGGATAACTCTTTGTGAGCCCTGTTTCCCAACGTGAAAGTCGGCGGTTCCTGTTTTCTTTGGCGAAAGAATGATCCGTCATCCCAAACCGCTGGCACCATTCCACGAGGCAGGTTTTCAAACTTCACCTTCGGCACGAGCCGCTGCCGTGGGTTCATTTGATCGTCAGTGCTTTGATTCACCTCAATGTCCCGCGCGCATGAACCTCTGGCGGCGGCTCTTGGAGATGCCGCAGCAGAGTGGTATCTGCCAGTGGCTGTGTCGGCATGTCCATCATTGGCGAAACCGCCAGGAACTGGCAGATGAGCAGCAGAACCGCCAGCCCCAGGAACCGCGCGAACAATGAAAGCTCCCGCCACTGATACCAGACCATCAGCGGCCCCAGCCACTCCGACTGTACATAGCGCAGGGGGTCAATTATCAAGAAGGTCTCCGAAGGCTGTAAGCTGATCAGCTTTAAATAATTCGTCAGGACCTCCCGCCCAAACTCGCCGATCCAAAGCGCAAAGAACGCCATCAGCACTACATAACGCTGCCAACTCCGAAACAGCAGCACTGCTGGCTACACCCAAAGCGTCACCGAGCCGAACGCGAACAATTGCTCCGCCATTCCGAGCCCGACATCAATCCACGGACGCCGCATCAACACGAGCAACTTCGCCAACCCAACCAGTAACGCCACCGCGTGAGAGGTCGTGTCGCCGCGAAAGCCCGCCCGCCATCTGCCGAGTCCTCCGGACCTCTACTGATGCCCACCCACAACAGCGCCACCATCATTTCACACAGGCCGTACTTTCCATCAACCTACATCGACACCACCAACCCAGGCTCAGCGCCAGATCGAAGCCCAGCAGGATGAGAAACACTACCCATCGCGGCCGCAGCCAGCGGATCTTTTTGCGGAAATGATGCAGCACTGGGTTCATGGTTTTTTGGGCTCCGGGATCACCTGGACCATTTGTTCGGGGGAGAGTTCGAACTCGATGGTCCCGCGCTCCTCGGCATGCCAGAGGGAGGCGTCTTGCTGGTCGATCCATTCGTCGAGGCTGCGCTGAAGGATCACCTGCTGCTCTCGCGGATGCCAAAGGCGGACTTCGAAGCCCTGGTTCTCTTCATGGAGCCAGAGGCCGCTGTGATCCTGCCAGATGACATATCTGGGCTCGCGGCTCACGAGCCCTAGAGTATGAGCCTCGTTTTCGCGCAGCTCTTTGTCTTCGAGCACGAGGAAGAAATCGTCGTCCAGTTCATGCTTCCGCGCGGTGGCATGGCGGAAGGCATCAATGGGAAGCACGGCGGATGCTAGGCGATGAACACGGCCGTGCATCTCCCACGCATCGCGCAACCAGGCGAAGGCGTTGAGTTCCAATCGCATGCCGGGACGGATGAGAAAGGCGTTTTCCTGGGTCCAAAGCTGCCGGTAGGGCATGGATGCGATGCGTTTCATTTCATGCACGACGATCCGCAGCCGCCAGGGGCGCTGGATGGCATCCTCGCGTTTCA
>CAYMHJ010000351.1:0-6573 GCA_964390165.1 uncultured Prosthecobacter sp.
CCTGCAAAGCACCTGGAGGCACCGAGTCCCATTGAACGAAATCCTGGCTGAACTGAAGCTGCGAGGTCAGGTCCCCAGCCCAACGCGAGCGCTGAAAGGCGACTGACATGACCGGGGAACCAGGCGTGGTCACATCGAGACTGAACTGTGGCAGGCTGGCCGGGGCGGGCTGGTCAGGATAAAGCCCCAGGGCATACTTGACCAGATTGGACACCCCATCCTTCAAGTAACTGGCAGAAGCGTTCACCAAAGAAGGCTGCGCCATCTCCGCCGGGGTGAAGTTCTCCGCCTGCCATAGCGCATAGGTAGTGGGGTAAGCCTCATAGGCGCCAATGTCATTGCGCAGGCGAAACAAGGCCCCGGTGTAGTCGGCCAGCGGTCCGAGACTGATCCCGGCATTGATCAACGGGCTGCCCACATTGGGCACCAAGCCAGTTAGATTCATGTTGGCGGAGGTGAAGCTGCCCGCGTCAAAGCCCAGCGCCTGCCACTGGGCCAAGCTGCGGTTCTGCGAGCTGCTGCCGTCGTCGTATTGGTGCATCAGCGCGTTGCCGCCGAGCGAGTAGGCATTGTGGGACATCTGCACGGTGTCGGCGCTGCTAAAGGTGGCAAAGACGTTGGCCTGGACGGCGGCGGCAGGCATCAGCACCAAGTTGTTCTTGAAGGTGAAACTAAGGAAGTTTTCTCGAGTGAAAAGCGATGACTGGGGGACGCCCCCCTGGACACCATTGACAGCCCGGGCGTCAAACGTGCAGCCCTGAATATCCACCGAGCCACCTATGGGATTCCGCCTTAGTTCGCCGGAGACATGGTGGATGCAGTTGCGTTCGGTGAGTGACATCCCTGCGTAGCCGATGTTCATCGCCTGAAAACTACACTGACTGGCAAAAACACTGGAACGGATGCCAACAAAACCGCATTGGGTGCGCTCCAGCCGTACTGACTGCACGGCCTCCCCCTGGATGCCACCGGTGCCAAAATCACAGTCAATGAACTCAAAGCGCTCGAACTGGTTGGGTTGGTAGCTGCCCAGGTTGTGGGCATAAAAGACGGGATAGTTGGCAGCCATCTGTCCCGTGGTTGAGCCGATCAACCCAGCATTGGCCGTGGTGCGGCAGTTATGGAATCGGTGGATGATGCCCAGTTCCAACGACTGATGATTGAACGACACCCACACGGTCTGGTAACCTGCCGGCGGATAAGGCGTGCCCTGTTCCGCCTGCACGTCTTCGATCAGCAGATCATCGCCAACTGCGCCCTCGGTGATGCCCAGGTTGTGCTTGGCACCGTAGTAGAGATAGCAATGCTTGATGACGGCTTTTCCAGGAGCGATGGAGTTGCCAAGACAGTAGCCCCCGAGCGGATCGTGGATCAGGTTGTCAGCCAGACAGGTCTTGCCGACATGCAAGTCCTGCAGGTTAAGGTTGCGCGCGTTCATGACGACCGCCGAGCCCAGGTAGAAGCTTCGTTCATAGCGCTTGCCATCGTTCCGGGGATCCGTGCTGCCAAAAGGATGAACGTAGAGCATGGTGCCGTCCGTCCAAAACGATCCGGGCGTGGAGGAAAGCTGGCTCTGCACAGCGGAGAGGCTGGTGCCGAGCGGATGATTCATGAACTTGTCATCTTCCCACGCCACGATGTTGGGCTGGGTATCGGTGGTGGCAAAGACATTGGGCAAGCTCGTTGTCTGCCAAGCAACGGAAGAAAGGCTGCGGTAGCTCTTCACCTTGATCCACTCCTGGCCCGCTGCGGCGCGGACATTGAGGCCGGAGGTCGAAAACAGAAGTTGCTCGCCACCCAGATCCAGATCCGCCCCGCCCGTGTTGATGATCAGCGTGTCACCTTCCTCATAGCCATTGGCGGGCAGCATGCCTAGAAAACGGCTTTCCTCGTTGATCTTGGCCGCGGTCTTCCAAGCGTTCTGCGGGGTGGTGCCATCGTTGGCATCGTTCCCATTGGCAGGGTCGCAGTACCAAGTCAGGCCAGAGGCTGGCTCAATCAGGTCCGACGGGTAGGCGATGTCAGAAAAATCATCCTCGGCGAAGGTGTAAAGAGACGGCGCACCCACCCGCCCTTTGAAGAGGCTGTCGTAGTTGATGAAGCCGGCATTTGCCTGACCTAAGGTAGCGATGCCAATGTTGCCATTGTTGAGCGGCGCCCAGGCCTGCATCGGCTGGCCGGGGAGCTTGGAGTAGTAACGAACATCAGCGGTGGTCCCAGCCTTCAAATGGACCGCGATGCCAAGATAAATCCACCGCCTCTCGTAATCCTGCCCCGCCTGGGTGAATGAATCGTAACCAATGCCGCCGCCAAGCTTGCCATCCGTGATTGAAATGTTGGGAGACGTGCTGCCATTGATGTCATTGATGCTCATCAGCATCAGATATTTGCCCTGCAGCGGCTCGATGAGAAACCATCCTCCGACAAAAACCTTGTTGTTTGCCGGAGGATCGAAAATGAACCGCCCGCAGGAGGCGATTCCCACATCCCGTATATCAGCGCTGGCTGCCGGGCCGCCAGCCAGACGAGGCCCGCCCGGACGGCGATACAATGTGCCAAAAACCTGGGTGAAATTGACGCCAGGAGCCGCTGGAGTCAGGTTTCCAGGTGTGGCGAACATCTCCCGCCTCAGCAGAGTCATTTCCGCCCGCAACCCGGAGACAGAAACAAAGGCCGCCAAAACACACGACCGAAAGGTCCACGCGCTTCGTGTAAGGGCACGGGAGAACAATTGGCTGTTGGACGGCTGTCTCACAAAATGCAATTTGGGGTTGCCTGACTATCCACCGGTTGAGGCATTGGATCAGATGCCAACGCCTCCTCTCGTGTTCAGCCAGAGTGGCAAAAAAGAAGTTTGTCCAGTCTCACTCGCGACCTGAGGCGATGCTGCCGTGGTCGGATCGGGTCGGATTTGGTTTGATTCGGTTTGACTGGGTTTGACTCGCCTAGAGAAACACTGACTAACACCGCCGAGGTTTGGAGAACGCAGAAAACATTTTTCTGAATCTGTCTTCTACGTTCTCCGAATTTTGCTTTGCCCGATTCCGCTTTGCTTCAGAGCGATGGTGCGTCATCAGCCAGCGTATCCCCTCCTGTGCTGATCCGTCCTTGAACCGAAAGCCTTCTCCAAGGCCTCAAGAGTTGTTAAGGGGACACGCGCCAGACGCATCCAGGCAAAGTAGGCTTTCCAGGTAATCGGGGACCGGTTGCGGACACACTGTAAGAAACCTTCGAGAGCATTCCACCACCAGAGCGGCTCACGCACGACCCAGGATGGGCTTTTGCTCCAGGCGAAGCCAAACTGCCGCAAGAGACGAAACAGGGTCACCATCGGAATCCAAAACCAAGGACAACGCATCCACACACTCCAAAGTTCATTGCGGGCATGCAATTGGTGGATACGGAGGTGGTCCCGGTTGGCTTGGGAATAATGGTGTCGAATGACCAGACTGGGCTCGAACCAGACCGCCCTGCCGTGGCTGTACACTTGCAAGGCATAATCAGGTTCCTCGTAGGCGTGAAAGAAGAAAGACGGAAAGCCGCCGGTCTGGAGATAATCAGCCCGGCGCATGGCTGCGGCTCCATTGGGATAAGCGGAGACATAACAACCTCCAGATTGCGGGGACTTGGACGTCGTCCCGTCGTCTCTTAGCTCAGAGAAGGTGATGACGGCTGCCTCAGGGTGAGCTGTAAAGAGCGGTACCAGCTTTTGGAAAAAACCATCGTCCATTGGATAGCTGTCATCGTCGAGGCTCAGCACCAACTCCCCCGTGGCCACACGCAACATCCGGTCCCGTGAGGTGATGGAGCCTTGGCAGGTCTCATTGACAAAAAGCCGGCACTGGGGGAAGTCCGCCCGCAGCATGGCCACGGTGTCGTCGGAGCAGCCGTCGGCCGTCACGAGAATCTCATCCGCAACCGGGCTCATCCGGCGCAGTCTGTCCAGGGTGCGGCGCAGATCCGCAGCGCGGTTCCGCGTCGTGATCATGACGGTCACCCGCATTTTTTTGTTTCAGCGTTATCGATCATCCCTCGTGCTTCTTTCTTGCGGCTAGCTTGTGGTAGCGGCCGGTTTGGAGGCGCTGAGGACCATGGTCATCCAGAGCCACGGCAGACGTCCCGCGCCCCGGAACGCCACCTCTTGGAAACCGGTCTCCGTCAGGAGGGCAGTCAGCTTCCGGCGGCTCCAGAGTTTGATGTGCCCGCCGTCCCACAGCGGGTCGGCATGGAAGTCCCACTTCCCCAGAAGCGACAGGAGCAGGTTCTTCAGGTAGCCATGATACGGAGTGGTGCAAATCAACCGGCCGCCGGGCTTCAGCGCGGCGAAGCAGCCACGCATGTAGCTTCGTGGGTCGTAGAGATGCTCCACCACCTCCGTACTGACCACCAGATCAAAGGGTGCCTCTCCCAGGCGCTGCAGCACTTGATCATCTGCCGGCAGCAGCTCAAATCGCACAGGCGGATGGGCCTGGCGCGCCTGCGCAATGCCTTGTTCGCTGAGATCGATGCCCACGACAGTACAGCCACGTTTCAGGAACTCACCGCAGGTGAAACCATTGCCACAGCCGACATCAAGCACACGTGTCCCAGGCTTCAACTCACCTGCCAACTCGAATACCTTAGGCATGAAATGCCGGTGCATGTGCGACGCATCAGCGTTCACGAAGCCAAAATCTTGATAGGCGTTACTCATGGTAAAAGCTCTGTAAGGGATCAGGCAGCCTCACTGCAAGCCAGAGCCAAGTAGCGCTGCGCCACGGCGGACGGTCGATGCGGCTGCAGATGTTGCGCCCCGCCTGACAGGAGGCCCTGTGCCAGACTGGGATCACGCAGCAAATTCGCGATGTGGCTGGTCATCTCCAGGACATTGCCGTTGGGAAAGATAAGGCCGCATGGGCCGACAGCCTCTGGCAGCCCGCCCCCGGAGGAGCCCACAATCGCACACCCGCAGGCAATGCCTTCCAATGCCACAATGCCGTAGGGCTCATCCCACCGGGAAGGCACTGCCATGATGCGGTGCCGGTTCAGCTCCTCCGCCAGCGCCGCGCCGGACAACTGGCCCAGAAAGCGCACCTGCCCTTCCAGCTTCAGCTGCGCCACCTGCGAGACTAGCGCGCTCTTTTCCGGCCCATCGCCGATCACTGTAAAGGTGGGCGTGAGCCCTGACTGCCTGAGAAGGTCGAGCGCCTTGATCACCAGATCCGCGCCTTTCTCGGGCGTGAGGCGGCCCAAAAATACCAAGTCACGGCTGCGCTCCACCTCGGGCATCAATCGGAACACCTCGTCGTCAAAAGGATTCGGAACCACGCTGCACGGCACTGGCAGCGACTCAGCCAAGGCCTGGCTCACTGCCAGATTCTGGCATCGGTTCAGCAGTGAACGCCGCAACGTCCGACGAAGCCTGGCGGTCACACTGCTTTCATTCATCCAAATGTGGTGCACCACGAAGCAACGTTTGATCCCACCAAAAGCGGGCCAGCCGACCTGAAGGGATGGCCCATGCAAGAAGCGGACTTCAGCCCAAAGAAAACTTCTCAATAACTCCCTGACGCTTGGTTGACGAATGACCTCGTAGGAAAATGCATCCACTTCATGGGAGGGTGTGGTGGTCACCACCTTAATCTCACACCCCAAACGCACCAGTTCCCGCGCCAACAGCGAAACAACGGTTTCCATGCCCCCAATCAGTGGCAGAAACGGAATGGTCGTGAGGAGAATCTTCACCTAGACTGAAATATTGGAACACAGGACTCGCCAACCTCTCCGAGACATGCGCGCCATCGCCCCCTCAGAGTCCCGCGTGGCAAGAAAGTCCGCCAAAGGTTCGCTGCCACCATCATAGGCGCAAGGCGAACAAAGGCTGGGGCCCGTAAAAGCGCTATCGATGCGAAAAATGCGATAACCGAGACTTTCCAAGATCCGGTGCGTGGCGGATGGATAGATGCGTTGGCTCTCAAAGACAATGTGCTTGACAAAGCCGCGCCTCAAAGAATCGGCAGCACCCTCGAGCACACCCAACTCGTGCCCCTCGACATCAATCTTAATCAAGTCGACCTGCATTTCCGCAATCACTGTATCCAAGGGCACGCATTCTACTTGAAACCGATGGCCAACCACTGGGGTCGAATTTCCTTCAACAATATGGGCAACACCCTCGTTGGTTCCCTCCGAGATGGCGTCTAGCATTTCAAGTGACCCTCTGCGTCGGGACGCGGCCACGCACAGGAGTTTTACGTTGGAACGGCCCCATCGACCTGCATTCTGTTTTAACTGCTCGAAAATTCCAGGGTGCGCCTCAATGGCGGTAACTTGTCCGGAAGCGCCTGCGCGCTTCGATAGTATGCTTGTCATGACTCCGATGTTGGCACCGACGTCGATTGCTGACTTTCCAGGATCCAGCAATCGCACCAAGGTTTCCGCGACATGCAACTCGAACGCACCGCGAAGGTAAATCTGGGAGCCTATAAACTTTTGTGGATTCACTAAAATGGAGTCCCCCCACGAAGTTTCAACGAGAGCCTCTGAGGGTCTTTTTCCGCGCCTTCGCAGCAAGGCACGCAACAAGACGTCCGG
>CAYMHJ010000352.1:0-6556 GCA_964390165.1 uncultured Prosthecobacter sp.
CACGGCGAGGCTGTGGAAGGCTCCGGCGGCGATGGCGACGACGTTGGTTAAGTCGCCTGGGACGGTGCTCTGGCCGCTATCGTTACGGCCCCAGGCGACGACTGTACCATCGGCTTTGAGCGCCAGACTGTGATCGTAGCCAGCGGCGATGGCGGTGACGTTCGTGACAGTGCCTGGGACGGTGGTTTGGGTGAAGCTGTTGTCCCCCCAGGCGAGCTCGCTGCCATCGGCGCGGAGGGCGAGGCTGTGCTTTTCACCCGCAGCGACGTTCGTGGCGGTTGTGAGTCCGCCAGGGACGGTGCTTTGGCCGTAGGTGTCGTCTCCCCAGGCGGTGACGGTGCCGTCGCTCTTGCGGGCGAGTCGGTGAGCGGCTCCCGCAGCGATGTGAGTCACATTCGCGAGGCCACCGGGAACCGCCGTGCCGACACCCCACTGCACCACGGCACCTGTTTTCAGCAAAGCCACACCGACGCTGCCACCGGCGGCGATGCTGGCGGTGTTGGCATTGATGAGCGTGGTGGGAATGCTGGTCTGTCCATTATCATTGTCACCCCAGGCGACGACAGGGCGAATGGGGGGCGCGATGACGTTTCCGAGCAGGATTTGAGAGGCATTCACGCCAGTCAAACCCGAGCCATCCCCGACGAAGGTGCCGGTGATGGTGCCTGCTGAGAAGTTTCCTGAGCCATCGCGAAGGACGAGGGTGCTCGGTGTGTTCAATGCCGTGCCCGTGGTGGCGGAGTTGGCCACTTTGCCTGTGCTGCTGATTGTGGCGAGTTTCGTATCGGCAATCGCTGCACTGCCGCTGATGTCGGCATTCACAATGTTGCCCGCGAGATTAAGCTTGCCATAGGCGATGGCTGCGCTGCCGCTGATGTCGGCGTTGACGATAGTGCTATTGACGATTTTTGAGGAATCGACCGAATTTCCAGCCAGCGCGGAGAGCGCGACGCTGCCAGCAGTGAGGTTGCCTCCGCTGAGATTTGTCAAAGCAGAGCCGTTGCCGCTGAAGGTGCCTGTTACGGTGCCAGTGAAGGTGGGTGAGGCGAGCGGGGCTTTGAGAGCAAGGTTACCGTTGAGTTTGTTGATCGCGGTCAAAATGGAGTCGCTAGCGGTCACGGTGCCTGCGCCGGAAAGGAATCCTGTGATGGCCTTGCCGGTGACCGTGGCGTCGGCGATGCTGGTGGAGCTTTGCGTGCCAGTGACATCACCTGTGAGCGAGCCTGTGAAATTGGTGGCATTCAATGCCATGGCAGCGCTGCCTGTGAGGTTTCCGTTAAAAGTACCACTGGTCGTTCCGGCGAGAGTGAGGTCGGAGGCAAGCTTGGCAGAGGTGATGCTGCCATCAGGCACGCTTTCAGCCAAGGCGGAATTGAGTGAAAAGGGCGCGGAGGCGAGGCGCTGATCGGGTGTGATTTGTTGGAAACCGAGGGTGCCGTCGTTGAACCAGACGCGGAGGCGGACGTCGGCATTTTCAAAAACGGTGGTTGGTAGGGCTGTCATGCCAGCGTCACCGAGGAGGACGGCGTAGAGGCCTTTGACGACGGCGAGGGAGACGGCGGCAGTGGGCTCGCTGCCTGCGGTGCTGGTGTTGTCATTGCTCCAGTAAGTCGTACTGCCGGTGGTGTTGATGAGGGCGAATTTGAACTGGCCGGCCCCTTCGAAGTTGGTGCCGTTCACGGCGATGCGGCCCTGGTGATTGATGAGTTGGGGGACAGCGGCGGGAGCCGAAATGACGAATGCTGAAATCAGAAGGACGAGCGAATGCCAAAAGAGTGAAGAAGCTTGAAGGATAGGAGGTGGAATCATGGCTTCGGTGGTGGAGTGGTGGGCAGACGGCCTTCGGGCTGGTTGGCGGTGATGGCTCGAACAGGTTCGGGGGCTCCGGGGCGGAAGCCGTTGCCGCTGTCGGTGGCGTGGAGAAGATTGGCTTCCTTGTCCCAGAGGATGCAGAAGGTGCCGTTGGGGTTGGCGAAGGTTTGAGGTGCTTCGGCTGGGAACCATTTAGGAGCCTCGGCGTTCTCATGCCCGCCGCTGCGCGGAGTGAGCATGAAGGCGTTGTCGGTAATAAGGTGATCGATGAGAGTTGGGCTGGGCTTCACAGCGATGAACCATTGCCATTTGGAGAGGCCGTCTTTGTCCTGCCACTCGCGACGCTCGGCATGGAGGATTTCGTCTTCCGCGGTGGGGCGTTTCCAGAAGGCTTTTTGGAAGACGAGCGCGGGGTCTGTGAAGGTACTTGTGGGTTTCGGGAAAGAGTGGTCGGGCGAGTCGGAAAGGTCCGACTTCTCTGACTTCGGAGAAGCTAAGTGCCAACCGACTGCCGCAACGATCAGGGCTGTAAGGGAAATGAGCAGACGTTTCATGCGGCAACCGTACTAGCGGAAGAAAAAGAAGATCGTTACTCAGAAAGTTCAAAAAATTCGCCTTAGTTCCCCGAGTGCGAATAAGTGCGCAGGAAGAGCAGCGAGTCCTCCAAGCGGCGAAGCGGTTGAGGCCCTCCTCCTCGCTGAATCATGCGGTAGTGTTTGATCCCCTTCTACATTGCTCATGGCTCATCAATGCGCCCGGCGAAAGGCTCTTCTGGGTAATGAGGTTTCCAGAGGCGCCCTTCAGATAAACTCAAGAATATTGACGGAAAATTCGTGGCCGGTGAACCACGCTCCAGCTCTGTAAAATCAAGCATCTGACAAATGAACACCACACCCATCATGGCTAAAATGGTCAGCCAATGGCCAAGCCCCGTTTGACTCTCAAAATCCCAGAAGAGAGCCTTTTTAATCCCGAAGGGTGACCGGTGTCCCGATGGGTCGAAGCGGACGGCCCCGGCGAAGGCACATCCCTAAACAACCGACGACCCAAAGAAGGGCTTTCGAGGGCTCGGGCACCGAAAGCAAGGTCGCTGAGAAATAGGTGGTGTCGAAGCTGGGATCCCCGTTGGCCATGAGCCCGAAGTCGATGGTGGACCCCGGACTGACGGAGGTTTGGAAATCAAAGTTCACGGTGGTCGCGAGATTCGCCGGGGCGGAGAACAGGGTGACGCCGTCAACAGTTACAAACCCGGTCACGCCGCCACCACCCACCCCGGGCCCGCCGCCAAACTGTCCCATGATCTGAACGAGACCCGAGTAGGGAATCTCTCCCGCCGAGCCCACGGTGTATCGGCGCACCGCTGGAAAGAGTGTGCTGGCACCGGGGTGCTGGACGTCTGCGTCAAACACGGGAGTGCCGAAGGCCTCTCCGCCGGCCCATTGGCCGGTGACGACGCTCATGCCGACTGTGGAGAACGTGCCTGTGGTCTGGTCAGCGATGGTGTAGTAGCCGTATTCCAGGCCGTGGGTACCTTGGGCAATGGTGGAAAAATCATCCACTGTGTTCAGCAAGACTGCGGCAGGGCAGGATACGGTGACCCAAAGAGCTGCGATCAATGTGCTGGCCAGGGATGCGGACTTCATAAGTGTCTGTGGGTGAAGGTTTTTAAGCTCGCTTCTGGGGTGCGAAACTATTCTTCTCGTCCCGCGTGACAAGGTTTTTTTCTGCCTGCACTCCCCGTTTGAGCGTCCGCCAAGCTATGCTTTTCCCCTTGCAGGAAAGGGGCAGCAGGTAAGTAAGACGGCTTTGAAATGGCAGAGCCGAAGCGCAGTGGTGTATTGACCTGAAGGGTGTGGCTTCAGGTAAACTCCGCGACTGTTTCGATCTCGATCAGGGCCCCCAGTGGCAGGCCGGCAACGGCCACGGTCGAGCGGGCTGGTTTGTGGCCGTGAAACGCTGCTTCATAGATTGGATTCACCTTGGGAAAGTCGGCCATGCTTTGAAGGAAGACGGTAGCTTTCACCACATGGCTGAAGTCCAGGTTTTGAGACAGGAGAAGGGCACGGATATTGGCGAGCACCTGTCTGGCCTGTCCCTCGACGTCTGCTGCCTCGATCTTGCCGCTAGCGGGATCGATGGGGATCTGCCCGGAGCAAAAAAGCATATTGCCACTGCGTACGGCCTGTGAGTAGGGGCCGACGGCGGCGGGGACTTTGGGGGCGTGATTGATGAGTTCCATGCAAGTTTCCTAAACTGGGTGTGTGGATGCTGTCAATCCTCGGCATGACCGCAGGAAGATACGGTGCTTCTTCATGGAGTGGCGGCTCGATGAACTCACTGCCGGTAGAAGTTGAGCGTGTGCTGGAGTCCCTCCTGCCAGGAGACTTGCGGCTGGTAGGCGAGATCGGTGTAGGAGGCGGTGAGGTCGGCGGCGGAGTGGCGGATGTCGCCACTGCGGCCGGGTTCATGCCTGGGGGTGATGTTTTGCCCGGTGAGGCGATTCAGCTCGGTGATGAGGTCGAGCAGGGTGACGCTGGTGCCTCCGGCGATGTTGAAGACGCGTCCGGCTACTTTTTCTGCGGGTCGCTCGGCGGCGAGGAGGTTGGCGGAGACGACGTTGTCGATGTAGGCAAAGTCGCGGGACTGGAGGCCATCGCCAAAGATGGTGGGGACTTCACCGCGCAGGAGGAGGGTGCAGAAGCGTGCGATGACGCCGGAGTAGGGGGAATTGAAGCTCTGGCGGGGGCCGAAGACATTGAAGTAGCGGAGGGCGACGGTCTCGAGGCCGTAGAGCTGGTGAAACATCTGGCCGTAGCGCTCGCTGGCGTATTTTTGCAGGCCGTAGGGGGTGAGGGGGAGGACAGGGTCAGACTCGTGCTTCAGGGGAGCCTCGGTATCGCCATAAATGGCGGCGGAGGAGGCGAACATGAAGCGTTTGACCCTCGCATCACGCGCGGCGACGAGGAGGGCGAGGGAGGCTTCGAGGTTGACTTGATTGCTCTCCATGGGCTGGGCGACTGACTGGGGCACGGAGGCGATGGCAGCCTCATGGAAGACCCAGTCGCAGCCGGGGACGAGCTTCTGGACGAGAGCTGTGTCGGTGATGTTTCCCTGTACGAACTCGATGTCGGCATTGCCGGAGGCCCAGGCGAGGTTGGCGAGGTCACCGGTGCTTAGGTCATCGAGAATGATGACTCGGGCACCGCGGGCAGCGAGTGCCTGGGCGATGTGGCCGCCGATGAATCCGGCACCGCCGGTGACGAGGGCTTTGATTTTCAAACGGGAGTGGGATGGCATACGGGCGTGCATTCTCCGCAGGAGGACTGCGGTGGCAACTGATGCGTGAATGTGATGTGCGGCTGTGAGAGAGGGGTGGCGGCGGCGTTTCCTGGATCATGATTTCTGCATCCCCTTCTCGTCGTCGTTTCCTGCAAGCTACTGCTGCCACTGCTGTGGTGGCGGGGTTTCCCATCATCCGCGCTCAGGGCGCGGCGGTGCTGGGGCAGGGGGAGTACCGCTACCGGGTGGTGCCTGGCTGGGGCGTGCTGGATGCGAAGACGCCGGTGAAGAACTGCCACGGCATGGTGAGAGACCGGGAGGGGCATCTGATCCTGCTGACGGATCATGTGGCGAACAACGTGATCGTGTATGACCGCCAGGGGAAGCTGGTGCGGAAGTGGGGCACGCAGTTTCCCGGGGCGCATGGGCTGTCCATCGTGGCCGAAGGGCCGCGCGAGGTGCTTTTCATCACCTGCCTGCAAACGCACCGGGTGGTGAAGACGACTCTGGATGGGGAGGTGCTCCAGGAGTGGCACTGGCCTGAGGAGACGGGAAAGTATGAGAAGGCGGAGGAGTATAAGCCATCATGGACACTGCATCAGGGAAATGGTGAGTTCTTTGTGCTGGATGGGTACGGGCGGGATTATATCACGCATTACGATGCGGCGGGAAAGCTGATGAAGATCTTCGGCGGGCAGGAGGGCGGGATCGTCCACTGGGGGCCGCATGGGGGGATGGTGGATGCGGGAGATCCCACGTCGCCGTCGCTGCTCATCGCGATGAGTGACCAGCAGCATCTGCTGCGCCTGACGCTAGATGGGAGGAAGCTCGCGCAGGTGGACCTGCCGGGAGGGAATCCACGGCAGATCCGTGCGCATGGGGCGCACTACTTTGTGGCTCATCTGGCGGACAATTGGCCGAAGGACCGTGCCTCGCGCGGGTTTGTGTCGGTGTTGGATGCGGACCTGAGGGTGATGTCGAACATCGGTGGGACCTCGCCCACCTATGATGAGAACGGGAGGTTAGAGCCGATGCGGCACCAGGAGGAGGTCTTCACCCACCCGCATGATCTGGTGGTGGATGAGGACAGCAGCCTCTACGTCGCCCAGTTTGCCTCAGGGAATACCTACCCGATCAAGCTGGAGCGTGTGTGATGAAGGGGCGCTGGCGGTGCGGGCTAATCCAGCGGTGAGTTCTCCTCACCGATGAGTTTGCCGGAAAGGATGGGGGCGTTCCTGGCTGTGCTGGAAGGCAGGAGGAAGTGCCCCACGGCCTGCTCGCGACCGGGGATGAGGAGGGCGCTGAAGGTGCCGGGGCGGGCATTGGTGGGCTGAAGCAAAGAGTAGTCCATGGCGGTGCCGCTCCCGGAGACGATGCCTGACTTCATCAGGGCGGTGAGCTTAATTTTGTAGGGATTGCCTGCGGAGCCGGGAGTAGGGAGGGATATCTTGTTGCCGGTGCTGAT
>CAYMHJ010000353.1:0-6509 GCA_964390165.1 uncultured Prosthecobacter sp.
GCACCAGCGTGTAGCGATCCGCTTCGGCAGAAGGCTTCAGCCCTTCTTTTTCGAGACGCTCACGAATGAAGTGATCAATGCTCGCCTTCGGGTCCTTCAAGGGCTGTGGCGGTGAGTAGGCCCAATGCGCCTCATACTTCGCGCCTTCGGCGATCCATTGCTTCAGGATGCTCTTCTCCTTGTCGGAGAGCACTTTTTTCGTGTGCGGCGGTGGCATCACCTCGTCCTCGTCGGTCGAGAGGATGCGTTTCACGACCTCGCTGGCATCCGGCTTGCCAGGGACGATGGCGATCTCGCCGGACTTGCCTTTGCCATGGGCGGATTCACTCAGATCGAGGCGCAGATTGCCTTTGCGGCCATGATCATCCATGCCGTGGCAGGTGAAGCACTGCTGCGCGAGCACCGGGCGCACATCGCGATTGAAATCGAGGGCGTGGGCGGAGGCAACGAGCAGCAGGCAGAGGGCGAAGGAAAGCTTCATCACCCCACTAACGATGCAGATCCCTCGTTTTCACGCTAAGAAACCCGGCTGACAAAACTGGACAAGCCCAGGGCATGATATGCCATATCATGAGCGCGGAGAACTCTTCGTTGGATTTTGGATGGTCAAAACCTGGGCAATGAGTAACAACTCTCCACTCACCAGACACTCCCATGAAATTCTCCTCAGTGCTTTTCCTTTCTCTGCTCATTCTCGGGACCGTATCCAGTAATGCCCAGACCCCTCGCCCGAAGCCCGAGCGCTTCGCCAAAGACATCGCCGCCTTTGCCGAGCAGGAGCCTGAGAAAGGCGGCATCGTTTTCACGGGCAGTTCCAGCATCCGCCGCTGGACCACGCTGAAAGAGGACTTCCCTGCCCTGCCAGTGCTGAATCGCGGCTTCGGCGGCAGCGTAGCCAATGATCTCATCGTCTATGCCGACACCATTATCTTCCGCCATGAGCCAAAGGTGCTCGTCATCTACACGGGCAGCAATGACCTGAATGCCAAGCTCAGCGTGCAGGAGGCTTTCGAGGACTACACGAAGTTCCTGAACCTCGTCCATGAACGCTCACCAAAGACACGGGTGGTCATTACCTCCGTGAAGATCGCCATCAAGCGCCTCACCCAGATCCCCCAGGTGCATGAGCTGAATCAAAAGCTCGCTGCATGGACCAAGGAGAAAGACTGGGCGCGCTATGTCGATAGCACCAGCTACCTGGCCGATGGCAAAGGGCAACCGATCCGTGAATACTATGTGGATGATCTCCTCCATCTCAGCCCGGCGGGCTATGCGAAGTGGACGGAGATCCTGGCTCCCGTGCTGAAGGAGGAGTGGGCGAAGGCCAGCGCAAACTGACTGGCCTGGCTCAGTCAATAAACGAGCAGATGTACTCGCAGATGCCTTCTGCCACCGCGATGTCGAAGCCCGACTTCGCAGGCACGTCGAAGTATTGCCCGCCCGTGTAGGTCGTCGTCTCCTCGCTGCCATCCAGCTTCACCTCACAGGTGCCCGCCACGATCTCCATTCGCTCGGCTTTGTCCGTGCCGAAATGGTAGCTGCCGGGATAGATCAGGCCCAGCGTCTTCTTGCTGCTGTCGGCGAAGAGGATGCTGTGGCTCACCACCTTGCCGTCAAAATAGACATTGGCTTTGGTGATGGCGGTGACGTTCTCGAATTGGGATGGAATGGCGGACATAAGGGCGCGCATGGTGGCAAGACTGGAGGGCTGCTCAAGCCCGTTTCTGAGGGCGTATAACTGCCAGTTTCTTCAGTTGACCATTTCAAACTTCACCCTGAGTCTCGCGGCCCGTTTATGAAAATCAAAACCTGCCTTGTCATGGCTGCCCTCGCAGCTTCCACCACCCTGAACGCCCAAGAAGCCGTGAAACCAGCCGCCGCCGCCCCCGTCGCCCAGCCTGACATGGAAAAGGTCAGCTACTTCATCGGTCGTCAGATCGGTGGGAATTTCAAACAGCAAAAGGTTGACATCAACGTCGATACCTTTGCCTCCGCCATCCGTGACGTCATCGCTGGCAAGGAATCTAAATATCCTCAGGCAGAGCTCGAAGCAGCCATGGGCGACTTTGAAAAATACATGCAGAGCCGCATGGCCGAGATCCAGGCAGAGATGGCCAAGGAAGCCGCCGCCAAGTCCGTCGAAGCAAAGGCCGCAGGTGCCAAGTTTCTTGCCGACAACGCCAAGCGCGAAGGCGTGAAGACCACAGCCAGCGGTCTCCAATATGAAATCATCAAGCCTGGCGACGGTGCCAAGCCCGTGCCGACCGACAAAGTGAACGTTCACTACCATGGCACTCTCACCAATGGCAAAGTCTTCGACAGCTCCGTGCAGCGTGGCGAGCCGATCACCTTCGGCGTTCAGGAAGTCATCAAAGGCTGGACCGAAGGCCTCCAGCTCATGTCCATCGGCTCGAAGTTCAAATTCTACATTCCCTCCGACCTCGCTTATGGCGACAGCGGAGCAGGCCAGGACATCGGCCCAGGCGAGACCCTCATCTTCGAAGTCGAGCTTCTGAAAATCGAGAAGTAATCAGCTTCCATCGTTCTCCAAACGGCTGCCGGGCGACTGGCAGCCGTTTTTTGTTACCCAAATAGATTCAGCAATCCATGAGCTTCCTGGCGTCTGCCCTAGCCTTGTGCTCACCCACCAGCATCGCCCCCCAGGCCCGCAGCTTCTCGAAGCCCAGCAGGAACACTCCGACTGCCGCGAGTGCCACCACCAGCCCACCGAAACCAAGGGCGGAGCGCTCCGTGTAGCACGTCCAGACAAACTGGCCCACGCACAGCACCGCCACGAAGAGCAGCGTGGGCTTCCGCCCGATCAGATCAACCATAAAGGCACCCAGCGGCGCACCAAGAGCCACGATAGGTGCCGCGGCGAGCCAGTTTTCATAAACTCCAGGCTGCATTCCTGTGGTCAGGTTCTTGATCACAATCCCAAGCACCGATGTGAAGGCCATGATCACCACCGATGTGGGAATGGCGATCTTCAGGTCAGCACGGCATAACAACACTAAGAGAGCATACAACACCATGTCGATGCCCACCCCAGTCACCGCCGCCACCGTTGCACCGGAAAAGACTCCCATCGCGATGCCCACGCGGAAATCCCATCGCTCATCAAATTCGGTCATCCCATCATGCGAAGCGATTTCGCCGATTCGGTAAAGGTGCAGCACGCCGAAGCTGGCCCAAACGACGGCAAAGGACAGCTTGATCCACAGTTCCGGGATGAAAGGTGCGATCCAAAAGATGCCCAGCGGCAGACCGATTGTGCAGCCCAGCATCGCCCCCTTCAGCATCGACCACGCCAACGGCTGACGGCGGCTGAGGATGAAGATGCTAGCACTCGTCATACCGATAGATTGCACTGCGAAGCTAAAGTCACGGCCAAGGGTGGCAGGGAGGCCAAAGAGCAGCACCAGGAGCGGGAAGCCCACCGTCCCTCCCCCCATCGGCGTCGAGCCTGCCACATAGCTGCCCATCGCCATCGCCAGCGCGATCGGCCAGTGCGTTGTTACATCTTCCCAGCGATCATGGCCGAAGACCAACCAGGCCCAGACACTGTAAAACCCTCCGAGCCAGAGCAGCCAGATCCATACATGTTGTTTGCGGGGTGGTTGGATGGACATAAATCAAAGAGATGTGTTCATCCGGCGGCATGCCGCACATTGAAAATAGGCAATCGCTATGGCCCTCATGCCCGCTCGCTATACCAGTGGCAGTGAGGAACATTGAAGTTCGTCTAGCAGACGCCTCAAAGTCGCGGGGCGCAAGGCAGGGCGGAATGCGGCGTTTCTTCGTCCCTTCCATGACCTCCCTCCGCACGCTCCTTCTTCTGCCCTTTCTCCTCTCTCCGGCTTTCGCGGCTGACGACTACGTTCCCGGTCCTGACTCCAAACCGCAGCCCGGCGTGCCGAAGGGCGAGGTCATCAAGCTCGAGTTCAAGGGCAGCAAGATCTTCCCCGGCACGGTGCGCGACTACTGGATCTATGTGCCCGCGCAGTATTCGCCGGACAAGCCCGCCTGCGTGCATGTGAACCAGGACGGCATTCAAAATCAGGCACCGGTGGTGTTTGATAATCTGATCGCGAAGAAGGAGATGCCCGTGACCATCGGCGTCTTCGTCATGCATGGTCGTGTGCCTGCCCTTGATGGCAGCACGGCGCTGGATCGCTTCAATCGCAGCGTGGAGTATGACGGCCTCGGCGATGCCTATGCGCGCTTCCTTCTCGAAGAACTGCTGCCCGAGGTGGAGAAGCAAAAGACCAGCGATGGCCGCGCCATCCGCCTTTCCCAAAACGGCAATGACCGCTGCATCGCCGGCAGCAGCAGCGGAGCCATCGCCGCCTTCACGGCAGCCTGGGAGCGACCCGAAGCCTTCAGCCGCGTGTTCAGCACCATCGGCACCTATGTCGATCAGCGTGGCGGCAATGATTACCCGGTGATGATCCGCAAGTTTGAGCCCAAGGCCCTGCGCGTCTTCCTCCAAGATGGCAGCAACGATGCGAACGGCACTGGCGGGAACTGGTTCCTCGCGAACCAAGAGATGCTCTCGGCCTTTGAGTTCGCCGGTTACGAGGTGAATCACGTCTGGGGCGATGGCGGCCACAATGGCAAACACGCCACGGCGATCTTCCCCGATGCGATGCGCTGGATCTGGAAAGACTGGCCGAAGCCCGTGACGAAGGGTGTGAACTCACGCGCTCCCGTGATGGAAGTGCTCGGTGCTGACAGCGAATGGCAGCTCGTGAGCGAAGGGCACGGCTTTACCGAAGGCCCCGCCGTGAATGCCAAAGGCGAAGTCTTCTTCACCGACATCCCGAACAGTCGCATCCACAAAGTTAGCCTCGATGGCAAGGTCAGCGTCTTCGCCGAAGACACCGGCAAGGCCAATGGACTCATGTTTGGCCCTGATGGCCGCCTCTTTGCCTGCGCGAATGGCAAGAAGCAGATCGTGGCCTACGACGAAGCAGGCAAGGCCACCGTGATCGCCGACGGCATCGAATCCAACGACCTCTGCGTGACCCAGAGCGGCAACCTCTACGTCACCGATCCGCCTCACAAACAAGTCTGGCTCATCACGCCCAAGGGTGAGAAGCGCGTGGTGGATACCAATGACAAGGGCGGCATCGCCTTCCCGAATGGCGTGCGTTTGACGCCGGATCAAAGCCTGCTGCTCGTGGCCGACATGCGCGGGCAGTTTGTCTGGAGCTACCACATCGAAGCCGACGGCTCACTCAGCGCCAAGCAGCCCTACCATCACCTGCGCCTGCCCGATGGCGTCATGGAAAGCGGTACCGATGGAATGACCGTGGACAGCAAAGGCCGCCTCTACGTCACCACCCATCTCGGCATCCAGTTCTGCGATCAGGCCGGCCGCGTAAACGGCATCATCGCCAAACCCCAGCGCAAGTGGCTGGCGAACGCCGTCTTCGGCGGCGCCAACTTCGACGAACTCTATGCGTGCAGCAGCGACAAGATCTACAAACGCAAGACGACGGTAAAGGGAGTGCGTTCCGCCGATGCACCGATCAAGCCGGAGAAGCCGAGGCTTTGATGAAGCTTGCAAGATAGGCGGGATGTCCGCTTACATGTTGGCATGAAGCCGCTCTGTCTTTCTTTGCTCCTCACGTCGTCCCTTTTCGCCGCTGATGTCGCTTCGGTGACGAAGCAGGAGTTGCCCTCGCTGGTTTCGCTTTATCAGGATCTGCATGGGAACCCGGAACTCTCGCTGCATGAGGTCGAGACGGCTGCACGCATCGCCAAAGAGCTGCGGGAGGCGGGCTTCGAAGTCACGGAGAAGGTTGGCGGCAACGGACTCGTCGGCGTGCTGAAGAATGGCGAGGGGCCGGTGATCATGGTGCGCACGGATTTGGACGGGCTGCCGGTGAAGGAGCAAACTGGCGCGCCGTACGCGAGCACGAAGATCGTGAAGGATGATCTCGGGCGCGAGGTGAACGTGATGCACGCTTGCGGGCACGATGTCCACATGGCGAGCTTCATCGGCACGGCGCGGGCTTTGAGCCAACTGCGCGATCAATGGAAGGGCACCGTGGTCATGATCGGGCAACATGCCGAAGAGCGCGTGCTCGGGGCGCGGCTCATGCTGCGAGCGGGGCTGTTTTCCAAGTTCCCGAAGCCGGACAAGGCCATCGCGCTGCATTGCTCCGCCGACATGGCGTATGGACAGGTCGGCATCGTTGAAGGTTTCGCTTTAGCGAATGTCGATAGCGTCGAAGTCGTGGTGAAAGGCGTCGGTGGTCATGGCTCGATGCCGCATCTGGCGAAGGACCCCATCGTGCTCGCCTCGCAGATCGTGCTGGCTTTGCAGACCATCGTCAGCCGCGAAGTGCGGCCCGGTGATCCGGCGGTGGTCACGGTGGGCAGCATCCACGGCGGCACGAAGAGCAACATCATCTCCGATGAAGTGCGCCTCCAGCTTACCCTGCGCAGCTACAAGACCGAGACGCGTCGGCACCTCATCGAGTCCATCAAACGCAGCGTCG
>CAYMHJ010000354.1:0-6471 GCA_964390165.1 uncultured Prosthecobacter sp.
TCGCCAGGCCAAAGTCGGCCACCTTCACCACGCCGTCATTTCTGAGCATGATGTTTGCCGGTTTGATGTCGCGGTGGATGATGCCGCGCTCGTGCGCGTAGGCCAGTGCATCGCAGACATGCGCGGTGATCGCCATCGCGTGCTCGGAGTGCAGGCGGCCCTGCCGGGCGATCATGGCGCCCACGTCCGTGCCCTCGACGAACTCCATGACGATGTAGAGCAGCCCGCCGGCCGTCTCGCCAAAATCATACACGGCCACGATGCCGGGGTGTGAGAGCTTCGCCATGGCGCGGGCCTCGTTCTTGAAGCGCTCGACAAAGCTGGTGTCCTTCCCTGCGAGATGGCCGGAGAGGATCTTGATGGCCACGGGCCTGTCCAGAGAGCGCTGCCGTCCCATGTACACCGCCCCCATGCCGCCGCGGCCCAGCATGCGCTCGATTTCATACTGCGGCAGCAGGGCGGCCAGGTGCTCCGGCGTCGGCGGCTCCCACGGCGCGGCGGGTGTCGTGCCCGGCACCCCTTCCAAGGCTCCGCGAATCAGATCGCTGGCAGGATTTCCAAACAGGGGATCGTCGGCGGGAGGGAGGTCGGACATGCTTCAGATTGGGTTCAGAGAGCAGATTCGGAAAGGAGCCACGCGGGTTGCAAATGGAGCTGGAAGTTGGGCGTGATTCTTTGATGAGGCTATTCGGGTCGGCGATCCAGACCGGCAAATCGAACGCCATGCGAATCCATTCTTCTTGTGGCGCGTCTTTCTTGCGCACCGGACACGAGGCGGAACTTGCTTCTTGGGATCGCCCAGCGTCGGACGGAGCAGATTGACGGCTGTATTGCTCAACATGGTGTCAGTCCTTTCATTCGGATCAGCGGTCAGCGGGGAGGTGAAAAAAGAGGCAGCCTCATTGCCTCACGAAGTTGGCGGTAACGATCGGCCAAAATGCTGCGCATCTGCACGGCTTGCGTCGTCCACTCGACTTTCAGCCGCTGCTTTTTCACGTCTGCCTTGTCGGCCTCGCTTTCACGCAGGGAGGCGCGCTGAGCCTCCTCGCGGGAGAACTGCGGCCAGCTCATCTGGTGGTTGCGGCGGGCATCGAGGGCCTGGGTGGAGCTGCGCTTGTTCGCATCCGCCTGGGCAGCGGCGTAACCGGCATTCACCCGGGCCAGATCACGCTGGTCAAGCGCAGTGAGGAGCTTGTCGCAGTAGTCGGAGGCGAGCCTGTAGGCTTCTGGCGAGGACTTGGCGGCCTTTTTGCCTTCATCGAGCAGATCCTCGCGCAGGAAGGTGAGGTTCTGGCGAATGTCAGCGGGGATGGCCTCGTCCAGCGGCGTGAGCGCCCACTCGGCGGCGTTGGGCCCTTGGTCTTTGATGACTTCGATGCGGGGCTGGTTGGCGTCGGTTTGGATGGATATGAACGCATTGGCTGATGACGAACCAGGTAAAGTCTGAGACGAAAGATGCCTGAGTGTGATGTCTTTAAATTGCAGTACTTTGGGAGCGGACGGGTTTTGTATCTGCAAACCCAGGAGTCCACTGCCGTAACGATTCCCCAAATCGATTAAGTCAGCCGCAGGAAGGCCATTGATGAAAGTCTGAATATGGTTTCCGATGGCAACCACACGGCAATCATTCCAGTCATTTGGCCGGTAGGAAGCTGCAACTGATGTTTCTGTTCCCAATGAACCAATCACTTCGAAGGGGGTAGTGATTTCGGCAACGTGGCCTGCTGAAGAGCGCGACTTCTTTCCCGTTGCACAAAGAAGTGCGCCGGGATCATCAAGCACGCAGCCACTCATGTTCTTCATTTCCGGCCACTTTTTCACATGCAATGTCCCAGGGTCCAGCTCGGCCTGATACCCGATCAGGGCCAGACGATCTCCATCCGAGATGCGAGCTCTGAATTGCACTCCGGAGTTGGCCACGTTGTCTGGGTTCTGCGCTTTCAGTCGAAACTTCACATTCAGCTCAAAATCACTCACAGTGCCTCCTTGCCAGACCAAGAAGGTGTTGCCTCGGGAAGCATTGGCTTTGGTCACGGTGGCGGTGATGGCGCCATCTTCTACGGACCAGAATTGCGGCAGCCCTTTCCAGCCGCCGAGGTCACGGCCATTGAAGAGGCTGATCTCCTGAGCTTGAGCCAAGGTAAGGCAGGTGGAATAAGCGAGGAGGGCGGCGACAAGGTGTTTCATAGGTCTGAGAGCATATTCGGAAGATGAAGCGGGAGGTTGCTGGTGAAAGCCATTCTCACCTCACCGCATGGCCTCGCGGAGCTGGCGGTAGGTGGTGTCGAGGTGTTGGCGCATCTGCTCGGCGCGAGTGGCCCATTCGAGTTTGATGCGTTGTATCTTCACGTCGGCCTTGTTGGCCTCGCTTTCTCGCAGGGCGGCGCGTTGGGATTCCTCGCGGGAGTACTGCGGCCAGCTCATCTCGTGGTTGCGGCGGGCGTCGAGGGCTTGGGTGCTGGTGGTCTTGTTCGCATCCGCCTGCGCGGCCTGATAACCGGCCTGCACGCGGGCGATCTCCCGCTGGCTGAGGGCAGCGAGGAGCTTGTCGCAGTAATCGGAGGCGAGCTTGTAGGCTTCGGGTGAGGACTTGGCGGCTTTTTTGCCTTCGTCGAGCAGGTCTTCGCGCAGGAAGGTCAGGTTCTGGCGGATGTCAGCGGGGATGGCTTCATCCAGCGGTGAGAGCGCCCATTCCGTGGCATTGGGGCCTTGGTCTTTGATGACCTCGATGCGCGGCTGGTTGGCGTCGGTTCGGATGGATGTGAGCCGGGCAACCTCTTCCTCCGATTTGCTAGCTCTGATTGTTTGGGCAGTTCCTTCTACTACAGCCCATTTAGAAAACTCTACAGGATCGTGCGCGATCCCCCGAAAGCCTTTTAAATCAGGCGTGAACCACAAGTCCGCACCGATATTCGGATTGAAAACCGGACGAGGGTCCTTGGTATGCCACGCAAATTGCACATGCACATGCCTCGGTCCCGTGATCCACCACTGCCAGTGTCTGTCCTCAAGGCTTGGTAAAGGTCGAGCAGGCCTTGGATCTGTGTATAGATCCTGATTCTTCTCGAAACGCAACCCAGTCGTCCAGTTGCCTTTGCCACTTTGTCCTAAATCCCGCCAACTCCACAGATGGCTCAGCAGAGTGGACTCCAATTTCTTCATTGGGTCTGTGTATGCATTAGGAGACACCGGCATGCTCTGGCGGTCTTTGTAGCCTGAAATGGCATCGTTTCCATTCCATGTTTCTGAAGCCTTGTAAGAAGTAAAATCCGGGCCGAAGATTACTTATCGAAGATTCTTAGCAGGGCCAAAAACGAGAGAATCAGGAGTAGATGCCTTCCATTCAAAAGCGGAAAGCATCAGATCTGAACTACACTGAATCATCATACCGCGAGGAAGTATGAGCATTTCAGCGCCACTTCTCCACTCGGGTATGGGGCTTTTGGTGTTGTTCCACGACCACAATCCCATGGCTTGTGTAGAGATGTCCGCCGCGCTCACGGCTGTAGCTAAAATAAAAGGTAGGAGACGAGGGATACTCATAGCTTGTAAACTGATTCGAATAGTTAGGGAGTGAAGTTGCCAGGACGGAAGAGTTTTCACCTATTGGAAAAAATGAGCAGGGGCTTCTCTGCGGCTATCTAGGCACCTAGGATGAACAAGTTTTGGAAATGCCTTCACCGCATGGCCTCGCGGAGCTGGCGGTAGGTGGTGCCGAGGTGTTGGCGCATCTGCTCGGCACGGGTGGTCCATTCGACTTTGAGGCGTTGTTTCTTCACGTCGGCTTTGTTGGTCTCGCTTTCTCGTAGGGCGGTGCGTTGGGATTCCTCGCGGGAGAATTGCGGCCAGCTCATCTGGTAGTTCCGGCGGGCTTCGAGGGCCTGGGTGGAGGTTGCTTTGTTGGCATCCGCCTGAGCTGCCTGGTAGCCGGCCTGCACAAGGGCGATCTCGCGTTGACTGAACGCTGCGAGAAGCTTGTCGCAGTAGTCGGAGGCCAGCTTGTAGGCTTCCGGACTGGCCTTGGCGGCCTTCTTGCCTTCATCGAGGAGGTCTTCGCGCAGGAAGGTGAGGTTCTGGCGAATGTCAGCGGGGATGGCCTCATCCAGCGGCGTGAGCGCCCACTCGGTGGCGTTGGGGCCTTGGTCTTTGATGACCTCGATGCGCGGTTGGCTGGCGGCTGATTGGATGGTGGGGATTGGTTTGAGGGCAGGCATGCCCGAGGTTGGTGTTGCGAGTGATTTGGCGTCCAACCGTTCGCCACGGTAGTTGTTCTTACGCTTGCTGTCGGTCGCTTTGAACTCCTTCAAGTCTGCAGAGAAAGTGAGAATGTGAACATTCTTTTGTGTACTCAGGTTTTGGATGGCGACTTCACGAATGCCCGTGATTTTCCATGTTCCAGAGCACATCAGCTCGCCGCGTCTCCATGCCGTCGCAGTTCCATCTTTGGCAAACCGTCGTTCGTCCCAAGGGTCAGGATGGGGATACAAAACGACCCAGGTCCAGTTGTGGTTGATCAGGGCTTCTTCAAGACTGCCGGACTCTGCAGCTCTTGCTGGAGGAAGCAAAAACGTACAACACAAAGCGGTGAATAACACGGGGTGAAGGAGGGGCATGGTGTGGTATTTCAGGTTCAAAGAGTGATTCGTAAAGCGGGCGGGAGGGTTGCAAACGAACAGAAGTTTTAACTGTTGATTGGATGCCGATTTAACGGTGATGAGGAAAATAGCTCCAGATGTCGGCTGAGCAGGCGCAACGGTGGCTACTGACGCATGGCTTCACGGAACTTGGCGTAGAGGGTGTCGAGGCTGCGGCTGAGTTTGGTGCTTTGGGTAGTCCAGGCGACTTTTTGGGACGCGTTGGCGACGGCGGCGTTGGCTGCGTTTTGCTGGGTGAGGGCGCTGCGCTGGTCGCCTTCGCGGGCGTATTGCGGCCAGCTCATCATGTAGTTGCGCCGAGCGTCGAGGGCTTGGTTGGTGTGGGTTTGGTTCGCAGCGGCCTGGGCATCGCGGTAGCCGGCGGCGACACGGGCGCGGTCACGCTCGTCGAGGGCGGTGAGGAGCGCCTGGCAGAGCTGCCACGCGGCGCTGTAGGCGGTGGTGGGTGCGGCGGCTCTGGCAGATTTGCCTTCATCGACGAGGTCTTCGCGCAGGAGGGTGAGGTTCTGGCGGATGTCGTTGGGGACTGCTTCATCGAGCGGAGCGAGCACCCACTTCATGGCGTTCACTGACTGGGCTTTGAGGATGTCGATGCACGCGAGAGCTGGTTCGACGGTCGGAGGCGTCGGGACTGGGGCAGGAACGGGCTCCTGTGGCAGTGGACGCTGAGGTGTGGTCACTGCAGCCATCGTGGGGACAGGCTTTGGTTCCGGTTTGGGGGGCACGGGCTCGGGCTTCACCTCCGGCGGCTCGCTGGTGGGTGGTGGCATGGGCTGCGTGATAACGGGGACGGGTTCAGGCCGTGGCGCGGCTGCTGTCTGTTGGTCCTTGTTGGCAAAGAGGACGGCGGCTCCCCAGCCGAGTCCGAGAATCAGCAGGGCGAGGGCTGCCCACATGAGTGCCTCGAAAGCAGAGCGGTTCTTCTGTGGCGGCGGGGCCTTCGGTTTGGGAGCACGGACGGGATGCCGCGGTGCGGGTGCCGGCTGCGGCGGGCGGGTGGTTCGGATGCTGCCCACGGCATCGCGCAGCTCGCTGACACGCTGATATCGGCGCTCCGGCTCTTGGCGCATGGCTTTGATGACGACCTCGTCCAGCCGGGCATCCACATGAGATTTGATGGAGGGCAGGTCAAAAGCCCCCTGCGGGCGTGTGCCTGTCAGCATCTCGTAGAGCATGACACCGAGAGCATAGATGTCGGCGCGATGGTCGGCTTTGCCCTGCCATTGCTCGGGTGCCATGTAGTCGGGCGTGCCCATGACGGCATTCGTGGCCGTGAGCTGGGTATGGATGGCGGAAAGCGGGCGGGCGAGGCCGAAGTCGGCCAGCTTTGCCCGGCCATCGCGGGTGATGAGCACATTGGCGGGCTTGATGTCGCGATGCACGACGCCCTGCGAATGCGCGTAATGCAGCGCCTCGCAGATCTGCATGGTGAGTTCCAGTGCCTGATCCGCCTCCAGCCGCTGCGCATGCAGGAGATGTGCGAGGTCCGTGCCATCCACGAACTCCATGACGAAGTACAAATGCCCCTCGCTCGTCTCCCCGAAGTCAAAGATGGCGACAATGCCCTGATGGCTGAGGCTGGCGAGCGTCTGTGCCTCGCGCTCAAAGCGGGAGGTAAACTCCGCATTCGCCGAAAACTCCGCCGGCAGCAGCTTGATGGCCACCGCACGCTTCAGCGAGGCCTGTTTGCCCCGATAAACCGCGCCCATGCCGCCACGACCGATGAGCGACTCGATCTGATACTGTGGGAGCATCGCCGCGAGGTGCTCCGGCGTCGGCGGCTCCCACGGCGCGGCGGGTGTCGTGCCCGGCACCC
>CAYMHJ010000355.1:0-6458 GCA_964390165.1 uncultured Prosthecobacter sp.
CCGACCTTCCCGAAAACCAAGGCGGCAAGAGCATCATGTTCGCCCCGTGGCCGAAACCGCTGGATGAAGATGAACTCGCCCACTTCGGCATCCTCCCCGAGGACGAAAAGACCGCGAACGACAAATACGAAGCCGTCAATTTGGGCCGTGGCCTGAAGAGCACCTTCAACATCAACAAGCGCGTCCGTTTCGTGCTCAAGCCGAGCCAGGAGCTGCCCGATCACGAGATCGAAGTCCTGCGTATCCTGCTGAACGCCGAACCTCTCGATGTCGATGCGAACTACGTCCCGACCAAAGGCACGCCAAGCGCCCTGACCCCTCTGGGCACCATCTTCCTCTCGCTCGATGGCCTCATCGACGTGGAAGCCGAGCGCGCCCGTGTCAGCAAAGAGATCGCCAAAGTCGAATCCGAGCTGGAGAAAGTCACCGCCAAGCTCGCCGACGAAAACTTCACCTCCAAAGTCCCGCAGAAGGTGCTCGACGAGCATCAGCAGCGAAAGACCGACTGGCAGGAGAAGCTGGCGAAGCTCAAGGAGATGATGGCGGCGCTGGGTTAAACCAGCGGCGGCTTATTCCACGATCTCGTGTTTCCCCTCGTTCACGGCGACGGCTTTCAAGCCGCTGCCCGTGATGCGGTTTGCCTTCACGACTTGCCCTTCGCCGGAGAGGCTGATGCCGTTCCTGCCGCTGCCCGTGATCTCGTTTTGAACCACCGTGTTTCCCTTGGTGCCGGTGGCGATCTGCACGGCATTTCCCTTCGTGGTCTCAAACAGGTTCTGCGCGATGATGTTGCCTTCATTGAGCCCCGATTGTTTGCACCAGCGCCAGAGATTGATGCCTGTGCCGCAGTCGCGGAATTCGTTTCCGGCCACGAGGCAGCTCGTCGCATCATTCAACTCCACGCCGACCAAACTGCGGGCGATGTAGTTGTGCGTGGCGGTGGATTTGATCGTGAAATGGTCAAAGTCGATCGCCTCGTCGGAGGTGTCGCGGATCGTGCAGCCTTCGATCTCCGCGCTCTCGACCGAGTATAAGGCGATGCCGCGACCGTGGCAGTTCTGGATGAAGCAGCGCGAGATGGCCAGCTTCTTCACCTGGGGACCCGTCGGCCCTTTTTCGTAGCTGTAAGCTCCGGCAGCCATGATGCCGCAGAGCTGAGCATGGCCGCGAATGGATGGGTCATCCTCCACGCGACCTCCGTCGAGCGTGAGCTTTTCAATCCGCACGTCCTCGCAGGCGCCACGTAGCTCGATCAAGTTCGGCGCGTCCTCGTGGCGGATCATCGTGCCATCGGGAACGGGAAATTTCAGCGCTGCTTCGAGCTGGATCGTCTCCTTCTCGACGGCTTTCACGATGGCGAGATGGAAGGGCTTCGGCTTCTTCGTGAAGGAGTCGATCTCGCCATCCGATTCGATCTTCAAGCGCATGCCTGGCTTGAATCCACGCTGTGACTTTACCCCGATCTGTGTCGCCCCGGCCGCAGCCGTCCCGGCTGCGATGGCATAGGCCACGGGAGGTAGTTTCAGCACGGTCTCCTCCGCATCCAGGCCGACGAGGCGGATCTTCTTCGCGTCCTTCAGCATGAGGCCACGCTCGATGAGATGCACCCCCGGCGGAATGATCACCTCACCGCCGCCCGCCTTGATCGCGTCGTCAATGAACCGCTGAATCTCCGTCTCCGGCAGCGCCAAGGCGGGCGAAACGGTGGAGATCAGCAGCAGAGCAAGTAGAGGGCAAAACTTCATGGAGGGGAAAAGACGATCCCAACAGCCTCGAACTCGCTTTCAATCTTCAGCTACTTGGTGAAAGCGGCCACGACACGCGGAGCGGCACCTTTTTTCAGCGCGAAGACTTCCGGGCTCGCGGCATGTGGATCGTCTTTGTAGCGCACGGCGAGATCAGCGATGAACTCTTCCAGCGCCTCAGGCTTCGCGGGAAAGACGAACAAGGAATGCCTATCTGGCAGCGCGACCCAGATCTCAGAGCCGAGCATTTCCTCAAAAATCACGGGCAATGATGGCGCGATGAGCAGCGACGCCATGACGGGGCGATCTCCGCGATAGACGGCGTAGGCCACATTGCCGTCGGCACCTTTGACGAGGTCGGGTTTGATCTCGGTGAGCAGGCGCTCGGCCGTCTTTTTCGAGCGCTCGGCAAAGGTCTCCGGGCTGAGGCCGAGTTTGGCGAAGTCTTCCTTTGGATACACCTCGATGCCGGGCACATCAGCGATCTCGCGGGCTGGAGTGAGCACCGTGGCCTGTGCTCCTTCGGGCACGATGGAGCGCTCGGTGCGCATCTCGCGCGGCTCGGGCAGCATGAGCAGGGTTTCGAGGCGCGGCTTTTCCTGCGCGAGGACCGTAGTGGCAAGCAGGAGGAGGGCGAAGATGGATTTCATCCCGCGAAGGATGCACGCGGCGGCCAGGTTCGCCAGCTTGGAGATCAAAGCTCTTGCACGGCTTACCGCTCGCGGCTTGATGGGCGGCATGATCGCCTTTCTCCGGGGAAAACTCGTCGAATCCATGCCGCACCAAGCCATCGTCGATGTCGGCGGGGTCGGCTATCTCACGAACATTCCACTGACGACCTTTGACAAGCTGCCGCAGCAGGGTGGCGAGGTGACGCTGCTGACGCATCACCACGTCACGGAGCGCGAACACACGCTCTTTGGATTCTTCACCAATGATGAGCGCGATCTCTTCCGGCTGCTGATGGACCGCGTGTCCGGCATCGGGCCGAAGATGGCGCTTTCGGTGCTGAGCGGGATGCCGGTGATGGCTTTCAAAGACGCCGTGATCCGCAATGACACAGCGGCACTGGCGCGAATCAAAGGCGTGGGCAAGAAGACGGCGGAGCGGATCGTGCTGGAGCTGAAGGACAAAGTCGGTGTCGTGGATGCCTGGCAGGCGGCGGTGGTCGCCAAAGGCACACACGATCCGAAGCAGGAAGCGATGAGTGACGCCGTGCTGGGCTTGATCGCCCTCGGCTACAAGCAGAGCGAGGCGCAGAAGGCGGTGAACGAGGTCGTGAAGCGTCCTGGATTCGAGATGGGCAATGGCCCGGACAAGATCATCCGCGAGGCGCTACGGGAGCTTCAGTAGAGGTTTCTGGTTTCTAGTTTCAAGAGTGCTGCGGTAGCCGCTTTTCTTGAAACCTGTAACTTGGGACTAGAAACCTCTCCGCCTTCAGAACCCAAACACCATCGGCCCAGGGATGATCTTCACGCCACCACCGCCAAGTGGGTTGCCTTTCGTCTCTTCGATGGTGTCCACGACGTTGTCTTTGAGGTTCACGGCGAGGCTGCCGGTCTCGACTTTGATGTAGGTCACGGTTTGAAAAGTACGGCCAAAGGCATCAACGCTGGTGTTGTACTGCGGCACTCGCTCGAAGATCACATACTCGAGCTTCTCTTCCTTGCCGGTGGCGCTCAGCTTGCTGGATTTGCGGGTGGGTTTGCCAAGCGAAGAGGCAACTTCTTCGCCCGTCATGCCGAGGGCGATCTGATGCGCGGCGATGAGCTCTTCGACCTTCGTCTGGCGCTCGTGAAGCTTCTTTAAATTGGTGACGAGGTTCGGATCAGGATGCGCGACGGCAGCGGTGGGGAGCCAGCCGGAGGTATCGCCATGACGTGCCTTTCCGCGGACACGGAAGGCGGTGTCTGACATGCCGACGAGCTTCACGATGGTGCCGGGGGCCATGGAGCCGATGGCGCGATCCATCTTCGAGCTGACGTAGATCGGCGAGTCCTGCATGACCTTCATGAAGACGGCCTTCGGCAGGATGTCCTCGACGTGGATAGTGCCGGGCTCGACGGGGAGTCGTGAGCTGGGGCGTTTGGCCGTCTGAGCGCTAAGTGAGCCGACGAGGAGGGCCAGGAGGAGAGGAATCAGTTTCATGGCGGGCGGAAAGTAGCAGACTCCGACGGGCCTTGGGAAGCCTTTGTTCGACTTCGCTGATCCTCAGCGCCCATGAACGCCTCAAAGGCCGGATTGCTGGCCCATCCGCTTCCTCGCTGCAATCCCGCTGACCAAGGACGAGATGAACTTCAAGCTCAAAGCCGGTGCGGGGGAACTCCTGGATCCGCTGGAGCATGCCAAGGTGACCGAGCTGGTGAACCCCGCATGGAAAAGTGTGCTGCGCTGAGACTGATCCCGCGAGAGCGGACCCGAAGGAATCGTCAGGCCAGAGCGGCCTCGCGGGCGGTCTTGAAGTGGCACTGGCCGGTGCGGGAGAGTTCGTCGCATTTGGCCTCGATGCGCATGGATTTCATCTGGGGCTGGAAGCCGAGACGGCGGGTGATGCAGTCGTGGAGCAGGGCGGCGTTTTCGTCTTCAAACTCGACGACGCGGTCGCAGTCGAGGCAGATGAGGTGGTTGTGCTGCGGCTTGTCGAGGAAGTTGGGGTCGTAGAAGGTCTGGTCGCGCCCGAGATCGACTTCGCGCAGCAGGTCGCATTCGACGAGGAGCTGCAGGGTGCGGTAGATGGTGGCGCGGGAGATGGTGCGGTCGAGCTTGCGGGTTTTTTCCAGGAGTTCGTCGGCATTAAAATGATCGTCCGTGGCAAAGGCGGCCTCGACGATGACCTCACGCTGCCGGGTGCGGCGCAGGCCGGAGGTGGAGAGGTGCGCTTCGAGCCGCTCTTTGATGCGTGGGTCCATGTTGAGACAAGGTGGTAGCCTAATTGAGAATGAAGGCAAGGCAGGATGTGTGCGGCGCAAGATTCGCGTGTCCACGATTTCGTTCCGAGGAGGGAAAAGCTGAGATGTTTCTTGCCCCCCACATCGGCACCACTGCCATTTAATTAGATAGCCACCACGAAGTCCGCAGCATGTAACTCCTTTTCCCGCAGCGTGCTGATTGGCGAAAAGTTTCTGCTTGGCGGAGAAAGGGGGAGGCGCTGTGACCTTCGCAATGCTTTGAATTTGAGAGCCGACACCACCCCGCTAAGCGCTCTGCCCGCCGCCTCTACACCCGAGCATGGAACCCAGCGCCTTGCGACGGGCGTTGGCACATGGAGGTAAAGACATTCATCACCCTGCGCCAAGTCATTCCGCGCTTCCTCATGCTCTACCAACCCAGTGGATTATTTGAATCTCAGGCGTGGATCCAGAAGCCGTGTTCTTCGAATCTCGCGTGCTTGTACCATTCCAGAGTTCCCCTTCGACGCTTGAAGTTGACGCTGCCTGCCTGACTTTGCACCGGGTTGGTCACCTCTCCGACCGTGTTGCGGGATGCTTTTTCCGTGTCCGTTTCTGGCACGATCATCACCACATGACCAGAGGCTCCCTCCACCTTCCGACGTGCAATGATGAGGCAGACGGCGCCCAGGTTGGCAGCATTCTGAAGTTCAGTCAGGCTCGCTGTCTCGCGCCAGCCAAAGGCGGTCCCAAAGTCATTGAGCCAGCGGCAGAGATCGTTGGCACGCTGCTCATCTATAGTGCTGCCAAGTAGTGGCTGCACGATTTCGCCCCGGGCGAGCTTCACGAGCGCAGGCCCTCTCCACCAGACGCGGGGCAGGTAAACACCGGCCAAGTGGCAGAAATCGTGGGCGTAGATGTTGCAGAATGTTTTGCCGTTGCCGGGTTTGTAGCGCTTGTGGTTGTTATTGGCGACATCCAGCCAGTCCATGATTTTGTGAATGGAGGCCACCCGTTCTTCCGCCGTATCCCCTCCGCGTGAGGGCTGCCCGTCTTCATTCAGAGAACGTGCTCCGGCTGGATCTTTCCGACGCGTAATGGTGCCTGGCTGACGTGGTGCGAGAACGGCAGGAGGGGCATCGTCTGTAGCGGCGGCAGGCTGAGCAAGCGCAGGAGTGGGTGCTGGGACTGCGGCAGGCGGTGTGACTTTCTTCAACCACTCAGAGGAGACGAAACCTGTAAACCTCGCGTCGTTGATGATAGCTTCCACTTCAAACCACTCTGCTTTGGCGGTGCCATCAATGCGGCGCACAAGTTGCCCGGCGGACAGCTTCTTCACCACCTCATGTGTCTTGCCTGGACCTCGGCGAAGATTCAGCGTGGAGGTCACATTCGCACGATAAAGCTGGCCGGTGGCAGTGGGTGCAGCGGGTGCGGGCAGAACGGCTACACCAGAGGCAGGCACGGGTGATGGAGCTGCGGATGTACCAGCAGCCACCACCTCAATGGTTTGAGACAAGATCAGGAACTCGTGGATGTTCTCCCCATAATACCGAGTTCCGTTGAAGTGCCCTTGCTTGAAACCCTTGCTCAGATTCGACTTCCCCCGGTTGTAGGCGATCGCCACATGGACCAGTTCTTCCAGTGTCAGCGTAGTCTTGTGCTGCCAGCCCTGGCGTGTCTGCGCCTCGTGCAGTTCATGCACGACGTGGGCGAGGCACACAGCAAAGGAATGCCATTTCTTCTGCAGAAAGTAACCCGGGTCTTTTTTGAAGAACTGGAGGTCAAACTGGAAGATGCCGAAGCCACGGCAGAACTTGGTTTT
>CAYMHJ010000356.1:0-6447 GCA_964390165.1 uncultured Prosthecobacter sp.
GGCGTGAGGTCATCCCACGCCAACCCAGAGTCGTATGACAACGGTTGCGGCATGGAACGGGATTTTGCATGATCATCCCCGTTTTTGGCAACGAATTTTTTGTGGTGAAGCGCCTAACGACGTTAAAAATTGTGGCAGCGGCTCAGAAGTCCTTCAAGATGCGGGGTGGTTGCATTTCCCTGTTTCCACTTGTGCGTTCAATCTAATAGTCACCCCAACACACGTTACCATACTATGGCACTCACGATCGAAATCCCGTCGGGCGCGACGTCGCGCAAATCCATGCCTGTTATCTTGTTGGTGGATGTGTCCACAAGCATGGAACCAGTGGGCATCTCGCAAGCAAACCAGGGTATCAAGGAATACATCGAGGAACTGCAACGCAGCGAAGACACCCGCGATTCAGTATTCTTGTCGGTGATCACCTTTAGCGACACCGCTCAGACAATCATTGAGCATCAAGTCATCGAAACGGTAAGCGCTCCGCAAATCACAGCAGGTGCTCCGCGCACGAACCTCGACAAAGGTCTAGCAGAAGTGCTGGCTCTGGTTAAGCGCAAGGACATTCAGTTCAAAGGGGGGCAAAGAGCCTTTATTTGTCCTCATCACAGACGGCAATCCGAACTGTGAGGATGCTGCGTGGAAAGCTCAATTGGAACTGATGAACAAGCACCCACTCATCGGGAAAAGGCCATCTGGCAGAGCGGCGGGCTATCGTGTCATCGCTGGAGCTGGCTCAGAGGAACAAATCAACGGGACCGTGCTTGGCGAGTTTCGCCACGACGCAGAAAAGTCCCAAATCGTGAGGCTGAAAGATCAAACCACGATCAGCAGCTTCTTGAAAGACCTCAAAACCTTGACGGTCGAAATATCCGAAGCACGCCCAATGAGTCAGGTAATTGGAACCCAGGTCATCAACTGAAGCTTCCATGGAAACGACCGCCGATCTAAGCCGATTCAGCCAGACTCCAGTCATTCTGCATCACAGTGTCGCCGGACGGCGCGTGGCGGTTGTGATGTTCTGTTGGAAGGGCAAGGCGCATGTGGAAATGGGCTCTGAGTGCCAGGATTTTGCTGACGCTTATTTGTCATCGGACTTCGCCGATGCCGACCAATTAACTTTGGTAGTGGCTGACGGTGTGAGCACACGCACAAGATCGCGTAAGGGAGCTGAGTTTGCCTGTCAGGCCCTTGGCAAGACGCTCAGCGATGCAGCAACTGATGTTGAGCGATTGTCGGATTGCTTCGCTAGGGGCAGATCTGAGTTCATAAAGCTTTGCACCAACGACGCCCGCCACCGCAACGGTGACCTCAATGCAGAAACGGAAGCAACCGCAGTGATCGAGAGCAATGAAGTAGTTGAATATGCAACGACCGCTCTGGCCCTCAGCCTGGGCACGCGAGGTTATTGGGCGGCGAGTGTAGGCGATGGTGCCATTTACGGTGTGGCAGTAGGCGGAACAGCGGCGCGCCTGCTAACGAAGATCAATCGGGAGGGTTTTTCAAACGAGGTTAGACCTCTGACGAATGATCAATGGCAACGAAGTTTTGACGAGTCCGGCGCTGATTTCGTTTTGGATGACACCCTTGAAGGCTTTTGCCTGATGACGGACGGGCTAAGTGAAAGCATTGGCGACGCCGGGATTTATTTCGGCAGCGTGTGGCCGGAGTTGAAGCAACGATTGGACGATCCCGCGTCGCTGACGGAATACGCCGAGGCATTCTGCCGCTACTGGGAAGACCGCAAGTTCTCCGATGATGACAAGACCCTCGTTGCTGTGTTCCTGAATCCCTAGAGACATGCCAACGCCAAACTCCAGATTCACTGCTGCTGACGGCCATGAGTATCGATTTGATGCCGAACTCGGAACTGGCGGCCAAGCTGTAGTCTGGAAGGTGACCCGAGTGGCTGGCGGCCAATCGATGGCTTTAAAATTGTTCAAGAAACCTCCAACAGGGGCAGACTTAACCAAGCAACAGGATCGCCTAAAGAGGGTGATCGAAATCTCACAACAGATCGCTGAATCGCTGCCGCAGTCGCTCGTCTGCTATCCGCGAGCAATTCACGCTTCGAGTGGGGAGTTCGGTGTCCTGATGGAACTTGCGGCCGGCAAGCCTCTCGATCACTCGTCTTTGCTCGTGAATCCGCATGACCAACCACAAAAGTTTGTCAGCAATGCGCTGCTCGCTGTGGCTCAGCGAAAGGAAAAGTATCACCATTTCTTACTTTCTGGCTTTCACCTCTGCCGTGCGCTTCGCGTGATTCACAGATATGGAATGACCCATTGTGATCTGTCGTTGGGAAACATTTTCTTTGAGGCGAATGATGGCCGAGTCAGCTTGATCGATTGCGACAATCTCGCATGTGGTGACAACTATCTCCCTGCGAAAGTCGCTGGAACTCCCGGCTTCAGGGCACCAGAGCTGATCACATCTTCGAACCCCACGCCGAGGCCTGAGACAGACCTTCACAGTCTCGCAACTTTACTGTTCTACTTGCTGATGTTCAGGCATCCTTTGATCGGGAATACAGGTGATAGCTGGAATCCTTCATTCAAAACAGAAGACGAAGCTTTTGGCAAACGGGCGGTCTTCACTGACCATCCAACGGTGAAAAAGAACCGCTTCGACGGCGGCTTACCATTTGCATCTCTGCCAAAAGGGTTGCGGGACTTGTTTATTGTGGCGTTCACAGACGGATTAACTGATCCAAGCAAACGCCCAACCGCAGCAGCCTGGGCGCAGGAGATATGGAAGGCGCTCGAATGCATGGCCGAGTGTTCTCGTTGTCGGCAGCGCTATTTTATATCAGACCGTGATTTTTCATGCCTGTTCTGTGGGGCGAAGAATCCGGCCAAACGCTGGCGTTTACGATTCTCTAACGGGGGAAAGATGCTCGCTGCACACGGGCGCAAACTTTATGAGCACCATCTAGAGAATGCCGAATTCCAATTTCAACGCCCGATGGCAGAATTGAAGGAAACTGAACGCGGGATGACACTCAAAAACCTCAGCGAACAAACTTGGACTGTCCACCTTACGACTGGCGTTGCCAAGCAATGTGCTCGTGGTTTTGCATTCCAATTTGAGGGGGTGAAATCGTTCGATTTCCCACACGGGCGTGCATTCATCGAGCCAGTAGTTGACGACGTGTGATCAACAAAGGACCAAACAATGGGCACATTCTTCATCATCGTCGTTGTCGTTCTCACCGTGCTTGCGGTGATCGGCTTGCTTCTTGAGATCGGCTTTTGGCGGGCTCAGGCCAAGACCATCGCCCATCTTGGTGAAGAGTTGCTGACAACGGACCCCGACAACATGAGGGACTGGCTCAACACGGTCTTGACGCAGAGCCACCCTTTACGGCCTGCGCTCAATCGCATCTTGGCCACGGATCATTCGCCAGAGGCTTCAGTTGATCTCATCGAACCGGATCAAGCACATGTTCGCTTCCTCAGTGGCGTGAGGAGATATGCGATCTCAGTAGTTCTCCTCTGCGGCATTGCTGGCACACTATTTTCGCTGCACGCAGCGATCCCTGCGAATGGAATTTTCGATTCATTCGATCCAAGCGCGACATCGAGCATTTTGAAGTATCAGGCGAGCTTTCGCCAACTCCAACCGGCGCTCGCAAATGCTTTTTGGCCCAGCATCTTTGGTGTGATCTCGACACTGTTGCTCCAGGCCATCAGATTTGCCTTTCTTGATCCTGCACATCACAAAGCTGGGCGCGATTTTGTTGCATTGGCAAGCAGCGCCTTAATTCCTTGGACGCTGCGTCATCAGGAGGTCTCCTCTGCGGCCACTGATGCAGCATCGAAACTAGAAGGCGCAGCGAACGCATTTGCCAACGCAGCACAGTGCGGTGCCGAAGCCGTCGCAAAAGGATCAGAAGCCGCCAAGGAATCGCTTGATAGGTTCGGCACAGCGGCCAGCGAGGGATGCAGTCAATTGTCAGATGCCTTCCAGAATTCGGCGGAACAACTTGGTGTGGCTGGCAGTTCCGCAGTTGCGGCCATTGAGGACTCTGCAAAAGTAGTCTCGAAAGTCATGGCGGATCTTGGGGTGGCACTTTTCCCAATCGCGCAACGCATGGAAAGTGTCGCAAAATCTCTTGGAACTGCCGCTGACCGTTTTGATAAGAGTGTTGCGTCCAATGGCCCATTCTTAAAGGCCATGGAACAGCTCTATGACGCAAGCAGTCCTGCTGAGAAGCGCTATGAGAATTTGCTGGTCGCCGTGGCAAAGATGCAGGAGCTAGCGATCACTCAAAACGCTGATCTAGTTCGTCTTCACCAAGAGACTGCTGGTCTGGCGAAAAGTGCGATACAGAACGCCGAAGAATCGACCAGCCTTGCGCGAAGCCTACAAACCGCCACTGCAAGCCTTCCGGCAACTGCGCAAGCAGTTACGAATCACGGCGATGTGCTGACTGCGCTCACAAAGCAGTGGCAGTCAGAGGTAAGCAGCCTCACGAATGAGTTCCGTAGCTTCTCAACTGAAGTTAAAACAGTGGCGGGAACACAGCGGCAGGCGGTCAACGAACTGCTGAGCCAAATGCCGTCCATGATCGCGGAAGCTCTCGCCGCCAAGTTGCCGAATGAACTTGGTCCGTTAGTGAACAGCGCAACCGCTGCAGGCCAGCGAACTGGTGATTTGCATGATGGAGTTCGCAGTTTGCAGAATTCCATTGATGCGCTTCGCACAGAGATGAGCCAGATCGGTGTAGCTCCACCATCCACAACGACGTCTCCGAGCATCAGACGGAAGAAGAAGTGGTATCAACTTTGGAAGCGGTAATCGTTCACCACGTCTCCCCATGTTCCGAAAACACAAAGACGAGACATCATTCTGGCCTGCGCTGACGGACTTGGTCTTGGCGGTGTTGCTTTTGGTTCTGATCCTTTGGGCAGCGGACGCTGGGATGCGTTCAGCGTGGGACTCATTCTTCCCAAGGCTTCAACCGGGGCAAATCGCTGTTGAGAAGAAGAAATGGGAGGAGCGGCCTGAATTGGATCCCAATAAGATTTTTGTCCCAAAGGCCGATTGGGAACGGCGAATTGAGGTTCATCCAGATGAAATGGTGGTGAAAAAGGCCGACTGGGAAAAGCGTGTTGAACTAAAAAAGAGCGAGGTGGTTATGAAGGACGTGGAAGGGAAGGAGTTGGTTTTAACCACTGACTTAGAAGCTTTCAAGAAGCGCATCAAGGAATTGGAAGACGAACTCAAACGACGGCCAGACAAGCCACTAGTTTTTCCTTTGGAGGAAGCGTCAGGCTACGCTTTCGCTCCTGGTCATGGCGATCTTCCTGCCGGGTTTGGAGATCGGCTCGAGCAAGACATCGTTCCCAAGATTCGAGCAATCGTTGACGAGTATCCAATCGAAGTGATGGAGATCGTCGGGCACACCGATGGAACTCCAAAATCTGGATCATCAAACCTCGACAGCATGTTGGTCGGATTCGAGCTGGGACCGTCCTCGCCAAGCGTTGTCGCGAAACTCGAGGCGGGATCAAACGCTGACCTCGGATTGGCTAGGGCACTGTCCGTTGCTTCATTCTTGACCAATGCGTTCGCGAAGTCTGATAGCCCTCGATTAAAGGCCTTGGTTTGCCGCGCATACTCTGGAGCCCAACTCATGTCACCCAACGACAATGTGGTTCAGGGCGCCAAGAACGAGGATGTGCCCTCCCGCCGACGCATTGAACTGCGATTCACCAGAAAGAATCGACCAGACACCACCAAACCATCTGGAGGAGCGAAATGAAAGAGGAATGGACAAAGAGGCGCACCAAGATCGAGAGATGGCAGCGAAATTCGTCCGCTGAGATTATGAAGATCGATCTGGATGCAATTCGATCCAAGTTCGAGCTAGAACGCGAACGGTTGGGAAAGACTCTCGCCGAATTTTCGGCAGGGATGATCGTCTTTTGCGATGACTCCGATCTCACATCATTAGCTGATACATTGCTAACGCCTGCCCAATGGCATTCAGTGGCCCATTGAACTGATAGACACAGCTTGCGTGTCCTTTAGGATTAGCAGGAAAGGGCAGGGGTCGATTCTTGACAGTGGTGTGCTGTGAGACTCAGGCGGCTGCGCCGGAGGCGATGAGACTTGGAGACGATGAGAAGAGGAGGGCGGAGGGCGGAGGGCGGAGAGACTGTGAGAAGAGGAGACGGGGAGACTGGGAGACGGGGAGACTGGGAGACGGGGAGACTGGGAGACGGGGACCCGCCTGCATCGCTTGGCGAAGCATTGCGGGCAGGGACTATGCGACTGGGAGTGACGCCATCTTGGCGTCAGGGGACCACGCCTTTGCAGGCGCGGCTACGGGGGACGGCCTAAAGGCCGAACTACGAACGGCGAACTACGAACCGCGAACCAGAATCCAACCCTGCGACGGAGGCAGCTTCCCGCTTTGCCCATGGTCGGCGGGCCGGTCTC